>CAVHDF010000004.1:0-59657 GCA_963634865.1 Eggerthellaceae bacterium | reverse complement strand
GCAAGGCTGTTATAAAAATAATGTCATTCCCGAAAGTAGTAGTCGGGAATCTTCCGCTGATATTTATATAAAAGTGGCCTTTTCCCTATTTTACTTAGTAAGACGAAGATCCCCGACTGAGACTCTCGGGGATGACCTTATTTAATAACTACAAAGGCCGTCTGCCGTTTACACAGCAGCGTTTATGAAAAGGAAATTTTACGGACGGAGTAGGAATATTTTGGCCGGAGAGGTGGCCCCTTTGATCAGACTTAACTTATTTTCCGCCACGCCCAAATGCGCGGCCAGCGCCGCACGCACGGCGGCATTGGCCAACCCGCGCTCGGCCGGGGCCTTTACCCAAATTTCAAATGTATCAGCGGACTTTTGCAGCAACTTTTCCCGCTTTTCATCCGCATGTACTTTTACTTTGAAATACGTTTCCATATATTATAGCTCAAATCCCCACTTGTCCATTAAATCTTGCCAACTGGGATTTGCTTGAGAAATCAGTCTTTCTTTCCACACGCGGTTCCAGCTTTTTAATTGTTTTTCCCGTTCTATTGCCATTAGGATATCTTCATAAACCTCAAAATATACCAACTTGCAGACTTGATAGCGGGAAGTAAAACTCTCTACCCATTTATTTTGATGTTGATATAAACGACCTGGTAAGTTGCTGGTCACGCCTATATACAACACGGTGTGGTTTTTATTCGTCAAAATATATACACAATACATAAAGCCGTTAATTAAAAATGTCATTCCCGAGGAATGTAGTCGGGAATCTTCCGCTGATACTTAATAAAAGAGGTTTCTCCTCATTTATTTAATCAGACGAAGATCCCCGACAGAAACCCTCGGGGATGACTTTATTTTATTAACAACAAAGACAACTACCTAACAATCAGGTCCTTGGCCGTCATGTCAACGGGCTTTTGCAAGCCCATAACATCCAGCACCGTCACGGCGATATCCCCCAAGTTGCCGGTGGCGGCCATTTTTACCTGGGGTTCATCGGGATTGACGTACACAAAGTCCACCAAGTTGGTGGTGTGCGCGGTTTTGGGCATATTGATTTTTTCGTCCCACATTTCTTCGGCATTGCCATGGTCGGCGGTAATCATCACCGCATATCCTTTGGCCAAAGCGGCCTCAGTCACTTTGCCCACGCATTCATCCACCACTTCCACGGCCTTGACCACGGAATTGAAATTGCCGGTGTGGCCCACCATATCGCCGTTGGCGAAGTTGATGACGATGAAATCATACTTGCTGTCCTGCAGCTGTTTGACGGCTTCATCGGCCACGCGGTAAGCTTCCATTTCCGGGTGATCGGCAAAGGTGGCAGGGTCAAAGCGGCCCTTGATTTCAATGCGGTCCTCGCCTTTGTACGGTTGAATTTGTTTGCCGTTAAAGAACGACGTGACGTGTTTAAATTTCTGCGTTTCAGCCAAGCGCAACTGCTTGAGCCCCGCGTCGGAAATCACTTGCCCCAGCAAATGGTCCATACCGCCGCCGTCAGTCATAGACGGCAAGGCATTGTAGGGGAAGGAATCATAATACTTGGTCAAACCGCAATACACGCACGGCACGCGGTTAATCTTGCCGGGATAAGCCGGGTCAATAAAAGCCTTGGTCAGCTGAATGGCGCGGTCTTGGCGGAAGTTAAAGAAAATGACGCTGTCGCCCTCGTTCATCCCCTTGTAATCGCCCAGCACCGTCGGCGGGATGTATTCATCCACCATGGCGCCGCCGTCGGGGGTTTTGAGGGTTTCGTAATCGGTCAGCACAGCCTGTTCCGCCGTGGCCGCGTGCGCGCCTTGGGCATGCACAATCAGGTTATAGGCCTCGTCAGTCAGCTTCCAGTTTTCGCTGCGGTCCATGGCATAATAGCGGCCCTGAATGGTGGCAATCTGCCCCGCGCCGCAAGCCTTGATGTGTTCCTCTAACTGGCGGATAAAGCCGATAGAGGATTTCGGCGGCGTATCGCGCCCGTCGGAAAAGAAGTGAATGTAAATTTGTTTAATGCCCTTTTCGGCGGCATATTTCAAAATGGCAAACAGGTGGTCCTGGTGGGCATGCACCCCTTCGTCCTGCACCAGCCCCATCAAATGCAAGGCTTTGTGGTTGTGCAAGCAGTTGTCAATCGCCGCCGTGAACGGAGCGGATTTAAACAAAGAGCCGTCCTCAATGGTATCTTTAAGACGTTTGAGCTCTTGCACCACAATGCGGCCCGCGCCCATATTCAAGTGTCCCACTTCAGAGGACCCCATATACCCCGCCGGCAGGCCCACTTGCTCGCCGGAGGCTTCAATTTGCGTATGCGGCCAAGCGGCTAAATATTTGTCCATATTCGGGGTCTTGGCATGGCTGACGGCATTGTACTTGCCGGGCTTGGCGTCGCCCCAGCCGTCGCGGATGATCAACACTACTTTCTTCATAAATTTTCTCCTTGTTTTGGCCGCACGGGACGGCCTTTTGTATATTATATGAAAGTCTTTAGCCCTGCGTCACGGCAGCGGGGTCAAGCCCAGCACGACCGTTTCATGGCGTTTGAACTGATACTTTTGCAACTCTTCCAAACAATTTACGCCGCAGCGGGCAAAATCATGCAGAAAACAATACAGCACCTTTTCCGTCATGCGCACATCGGCCATGGCGCGGTGTGCACCGCCGGCGTCTATGCCTAAAGCGGTGGCAATAACGCCCAAATTGTTGCGCTGGAAACGCCCGTTTTTGCGGGCCAGCTTTAAAGTATCCACCACCGGATAATCCGGCAGACGCAAGCCGCAATTTTCCGTTTCGGCGCGCAGAAAGCCCAGGTCAAACTCGGCATTGTGCGCTACCAAAACGCAGCCGTCCAGCAACGCCAGCAGCCGGGGAAGCACCTCGGCATACGTCGGGGCGTTACGGACCATTTCATTGGTGATGCCATGAATGGCAATAACATCCGGGTGCATGGGGATGCCCGGGTTGAGCAACGTGGTAAACTCTTCCAACTTTTGGCCGTTTTGGCTGACCGAGACGGCGATTTCGCAAATCTTGCCGCCGGCTAAAGGCGAGAGGCCCGTTGTTTCCGTATCTAAACAAGCAAATTTTACTTCTTGCAGCGGGGTCATTGTAAGTAAAAGCTCCATTTCACTAAAAATCCCAGTGCGGTGGCCCCCAGCGCCCCGAAATACAACGCAAAGCGCGAGATATCCAGCAACCGGTTGCGGCGCGCCACTTGGCACGCCCACCACCACACCACAAACCACACCACCCAGCGCCAGCCGGGCAGCAGTACAATCAAAAAGAAAATCAGCCGCGCCAGCGTGGTCACAAAACTTTCATCCAAGCTGGGGCAATCACGCGCGTACAAATCCTGCTCCACGCGGTAGATAAACACGCTAAAAATCTTGGTCACCACCAACGCTCCTACGGCAAACACCGCCCACGGCGCCGCAACGGGGTTGCCCGTCTGATACAAGGCCTGCAACGGGGCGCACAACAAAATAAAAATCCACGCCGCCGCGTCATGCAGCAAAAAGCGCAAGGCATGCTGCTTGGGCCCCGGCTGGCAATGCACCGTCCAGGCATTATTCAAAGCATACAAAATGCCCAGGCAAGCCAAACACACCGCCGCGGGCACGTCCCACACGCCCGCCAAAGGCCAATGCAAACTCATCCACGGCCCCGTCAGCAGTCCCCCCAAAACGCAAAACACCACCGCCTGCCACACTACAGACCACACGGGCCGGCGGCGGACATATTCCATAAAAGGGCGGTTGTAAAACAAAACGGCGCAGAGATAATACGCCACCATCAAACGCCAAAAAACAATCATTTCCCCTCCTTAGGCAAAGTCAGCACAAACGTGCAGCCCCGCCCGGGAACCGAATGCACCGTCAGCTCCCCCCCGTGGGCGCGGGCCAACTGGCGGCTGATAAACAGCCCCAAGCCGTATCCCTCGGCGCCCTCGTCCACTTGATGATATTTTTCAAATACTTCGCTGCATTGCTTTTCCGTCAGCCCGGGGCCGCTGTCCGCCACGGAAATTTCCGTCTGGTCCGCCGTCTGCCGGGTCTGTATTTTTACAAATCCTTGTTGCGTAAATTTAACGGCATTGGAAAGCAAATTGGTCAAAATGCGCCGCAGCAGTTTCGGGTCGGCCCAGGCCTCTCCCCCGTCTCCCTCGGCCGACAAAACCAAGCCCTTTTCCTGCGCGGCCGGGGCCAAGGTGTGCAACACGCTTTGCACCAGCGGGTCCAGCTCCACCCGCTGCAAACGCGGCAAGGTCATACCCGCTTCCACGCGGGAAACCGCCAGCACATCCTCTAATAATGAAGATAAATTCTGCGCCGCCTCGCTCATGCGCTGGAGGTATTCCGCCCGCTCCGTTTGGCTGAGCTGCCCGCTGGAAAGGATATAAATATACCCTTGCAACCCCAAAAGCGGCGCGCGCAAATCATGCGCCACCGAGCGGAAAATTTGCTCTTTCATTTCACTGACTTGGTTTTTAAGTTGCAAAGCCTGATAATCCTTCAAATCGGCGGTCATTTTATTAAAGGCCTGCATGAGCTGTTTGAACTCCCCCCACCCCATTTCTTCATCCAAGTGATAGTTCAAATCTCCGCGGCTGACGGCTTGCGCGCCCTTGAGCAGCTGGGCAATCGGCTCGCCCAAACTGCGCGAAAAAGCCAATGCCCCAAAATAAGACAAGGTGGCGATAGCCAACAAAAACAAGATCAAAATCAAATCGGTAAAATACAAACTGCGCAGGGCTTCTTCTTTCAACTGCAGCACCGTCACATACACGCCCAGCGGCTCCGACCAGGCAAACGCCCCGGCCAAAGGCCCCTCTTCGCTGGGCAAACTTTTAATCAAGCGGCTGGTGCCGGAAAAACGCTTTTTTAAATCCTCCGCACGCACCCCCAGCGGCCACTGGTCCGTCCCTGAAAACAGCTCGCCTTGCGCCGAGACCAAATATACCTGCCCCGTCCGGCCGATACGCATTTGCTGCAAACGCTCCAGCAAATCCACCGGGCGCGCCCAAGCATATAGAAACTTCCCCTCCGGCAGCGGATAAAGCACCTGCACAACGGGGGTTTGGTCCGGCTCCTGCAAAGCGCCTAAATACCCCCGCTTGCCCGGGGCCAAAGCGGTTTGAATGTCCGCCAAAGACAAAGTGATTTTTTCCGGCTGCTGCGTCTGCGGCAAACGCGTGGCGCGGGCGGTTTCTTGTCCGGCCGGGTCCAGCACGGCCAACAGTTCCGCCTCGGACAATGAGGCCAGCATTTTTTCCAAGGCGGCCGGGGTGTTGAGTTCCTCATCCGGCAGCGCGGCGGCGAAACGGCGGCGGGTATCCTCTGCATAGTGGGTAATGTCAGAGGAAACGATTTCCGCCAAATTGTAATGAATTTCCAGCACAGTATGCGTTTGGCGGTTTTGGTAATACGCCAGCAGCAACGCCATGGGGATCAGCGGCATCAGCACCACGGTGGCAAACAGTTTAAAGAGTTTAGAAAAAATAGACATATCTGTTATTATTATAGCAATTCCCGTCCGTTATACCCCATGGGGTCCCGCACCCGGGGCCAAAGGACCTAAAAAAGCACGGGCCTAAATTGCGCCGGGATTGGGTCTTTCGGCTCTGTTTTGCAGCCCGTAAAAAGGCTAGACTATTCATATGAAAAAAGCTTTCTTACATTTTAAACAGTTTTTTGGTCCCAAACCCTCTTGGCAAGAGCAAGCCAGCCAAGCCTGCGTGGTGTATTTGACCCCGGCGGAAAAACGCTTTGTGAATTTGGAAACCGACCGCATGCTGCTGCGTAAATCCACCCGCGTGCAACGCGTCAACCCGCTGTTGGACTGGACGGCGGCCTTGCCCAGTATGCCCCGGCGGGGCAGCGCCTACACCCGCTGCTGCGGCAAATCTTTCTAAAGTAAAACCCCGGCAAAGACCGGGGTTTTTAGTTGTCTTTAAAATAGCTTATTTTTTAGATGGAGCAGGCAAAAGCAAAAACAGCCAAGCCGTTTTCAGCAGCTCCAGTGTAAAACAGGCAGACATAAATGTGTATTTGTACATTTCTATCTGCTCCACCGTAAAGCCCCCCGCCGCCACATACAGCAACCGGCCTAAGGGTTTAAGCAAGGGAACGAAAGTAAAATCGGCATTGGTCAAAAAGGCCAGCACCGCCTGCAACAAAGACAGCACAAACACCAGCCGTTCCTTCATCAAAATAAAAACTGCTTGCCCGGCATAAAGCAGCAGAAATCCAACATGCAGCCGCAAGAGCACGCCGCCCGTAAGCAAATCCCGGCAGACATACAGCAGGTTCATCAGGGCACCCAACAAACAAAACACCCAAATGAATTTAAGCCAAAAATCCAGCTCTTTCCACCGCTGCCACACCAGCTGCATTAGCCCATACGCTCCATAGATAAGGTTTTTTTGCGCCGGTGCACCTGCAGCGCCAGCTCCACCAACTGCTGCAACACGTGGGCATACGCCACGCCGGAAGCCTCAAAAAGCTGCGGATACAAACTGGTGTGAGACATCCCCGGCAAGGTATTAATTTCAGAAAACCACGCCTTGCCCGCGCCGTCCACCAAAAAGTCCGCCCGGGCCAACCCGCTGCCGTTTAGGGCTTTAAAAATGGTGATACTCTGCCGGCGGATTTCCCCGGCCGTTTCAGCGGGCAGTTGGGCCGGCACACGGGTTTCGCACCCGCCCGCGGTGATGTATTTGGCTTGGTAATCAAAAAATTCGCTCTGCAGCATTTTTAGCTCGCCGCACAAAGAGGCTTTGACGGTGTCTCCTTCCCCCAATAATCCGCAGAAAATTTCGCGCGGGTTTTCCACGCCCTTTTCCACCATGACGTCCGTATCAAAGCGCAAGGCCAGCGCCACCGCCGGGTGCAGCTGCGCGGCATTTTTTACCTTCGTCACGCCGACGGAAGACCCCAAGCGCACCGGCTTGACAAACACCGGGTAGCCCGTCTGTTGCGCCCAGGCCTCCAAGGCGGCTTTGTCATACGCGGCGGAAGAAACCACCCGACACGGCAATACCGGCACCCCATGCTGGCGGGCCATGGCCTTAGCGGCCAGTTTGTCCATTGCTTGGGCCGAAGCCAACACCCCGCACCCCACATACGGCACGTCCAACAGTTCCAGCAGCCCTTGCAAGGTGCCGTCTTCTCCGTTGGCGCCGTGCAACACCGGAAAGAATACATCCGGCTTTAAAAAACGGTTTTCAGACGGAATAAATAAGCTGCCCTGCGGCAGGGTCACCGGGGTGATTTCCACGTCCTGCGCCGTGGCCTCACTGCAGGCCTTTTGCAAGAACCAACGGCCCTGTTGGTCTATAAAAATAAAAGTAACTTGGTACTTGCCGCTTTGCTGCAGCATTTGGCAAACCGTCTGCGCGCTGTGTACGGATACCTCGTGCTCGGTGGATTTGCCGCCGTATAACACGGCAATGTTTAATTTTTCTGTCATATTTACCTGTTAAAAAGCCTGATTTACATCAGGCTTTTTTTAAATTTATTTGTCCTCGCGGAAGATGGACCATTTCATCCGGCCGATGAAACTGTCTGTTTTTTCCAGGAAGTCCTCGCCGTTGTAGAGCTCCTCTTGCGGCACCGGGTCCGCTACGCGGATTTCCGGCAAGTCTGCCTCCGTCTGCACTTTGGAGCGCAAGGTGTTTTGCATCCCCACCGGAGCTTCCTCCGGCGCGGTGGGCAGCGGCGCACGCATCGTCTTGGCGGAGGCCGGTTTGGGGGCCGGCAAGGGCTGGCGCACGGTCACGGGCTCTTTGGGGGCTTGCGGGCGCACCCCGGACGGTTTGGCGGCGGCACGGTCCTTGAGCTCCCGGTTTTCCGCCGTGAGCACTTCAATTTTTTGCTTGAGCGATTCAATTACGGCATCGTTCTTTTCAATTTTGCTAAGCAAGGTTTTGAAATTTTCTTCCAAGGTTTGCTTTTCCGCGCTGACGCTCTGCAAGGCTTGCTGCGCCTGCGTCAAACGCTGGGCCAAGGCTTCGTGCTCCTGCTGCAGGTTTTGCATGCGGTGCGTAAAGGCGGCCAAGCGGGCTTGGTTCTTCTTGTCGTTTTCGCCGCGCAACGTAGCCACCGAGGCTTGCAAGGCTTCCAGTTCGCGGGTTTTGGCCTCGTACAAAGCGGCCAACTGTTCGCGCTCTTCGGCAATTTGGTGCAACTTCAAATTCTCGGCCTTGAGCAACTCAATTTCTTCCACCTGTCTCATGCAGGTGTTGGAAATTTCATGCAATTGGTTTTCCAGCGTGGTTACTTTTTGCTGGTACTGGCGTTTGACGGAGATAATCCGTCCTTCAAAATCAAAGGATTTAAACCGCTCTTCCGCGGCGGTCAATGCATCACGCAAAGACAAAATTTCTTTGGCTTGCTCAGCTGATTTGCGCAAAGCTTCCAGCTTTTCCTGCTGGGTGCGTTTGATTTCCCGGTCCAAGGCCACATTAACGGCCTTGAGCTGGCTGGCCTTTTGCTGTAGGCTGGAGATGATGCGGGCTTTTTCTTCCCGCTCGCTGTTAAAAGAAGCGGCGGCCTGTTCCTTCTGCGTGCGGACCAAAGCCAAATCCGCCAAGGCGCGGTTTTTCTCTTCCCGGGCGCTGTCGCGCTCTTGCAGGGCCTGCTCTTTTTGCTTTTGCACTTGCTGCAGCTTGGCCTGCTGGGCCTGGCGGTAGGTATCGGGCTGATAATAGGACAATGCGGTATACTCACTGCCCGGCTGCGGGGCGGCCGCGTCAAAAGTGCGGCTCATCGCCGGGGCCAAATTATACAGCCGCGGGGCCTGCTGGGCGCGGGAAAGATTTTCCACGCTTTCTTTTAAATTGGCAATCGTCGCGGTGATATTGGCATAGAACCCTTCGCGGCTTTTTTGGTTTTCCACCACTTCGCGGGTACGGGCCAGCTCACGCATGACGGCCTCGTTTTGGGCAGCGGAAGCTTCAAATTTTTCTTCTAATTCGCGGATTTTTTCTTCCAGTTTTTCAAAGGATTGGTTGTATTGTTCTTGCTTGGCGGCCGACGGGAGCGGATTTTTGGTCGGTTCCACCGGGCGGGTAAAAGAGGGCACCGCCGTCGGAGTATTTTGATTAAATTTTTCTAAAAAGCGTGCAATGTCGCTCTGTCCGTCCAGTTGATTGTTATCCATGTCTGTTTCCGCTGAAAAATGAGTATACTAAATTTAATCACAATCAGAGAGCTCTGTCAATCCTTTTCCTACGCACGCGCGTAGCTGCCCCGCCACATAAAAGGACCCGCACACCGCCACATTTTTATGCGTCTGCGCCGCCGCGTGCAAAGCCTGCTCCGCCGTGGCATAATAAAATGCCCGTACTCCCCGTGGCATTGCCGCGCGCACCGCCGCCAAAGAGGCCGCCCGGGTCCCGGACGGTTGCGTGATAAACAAAGTCTGAAAACGCGGCGCCAAAGTACGCAGCATGCGGGGGTAGTCTTTGTCCTGCATAAAACCGCATACCAAAGCGGCCCCTTGCGCCCAGGGGCTTTGGGCAAAAAAACGGACAAAACTCTCCACCGCCGGGGGATTATGCGCACCGTCTAAAACAAAAGTGTTTTTCCCCACGCGCAATACCTCAAACCGGCACGGCACCCGCACGGCCGCAAAGGCTTTTTTTAGGGCCGCTTCGCCCACGCTCAAAAAACGCAAAGTTTGGTATACCACATTGGCGTTGGCGGCTTGGTTTTCGCCCAACAAAGCCAACGGCCAAACGCTGCGGCCTTTTTGCAAAAGCAACCGCCGCCGCGGCCAGTCCACCCGCTGCAAGGTAAAAACAGGGGATTGCGGCGCATAAAAAAACGGGGCTTGCCGCCGACGGGCCTGTTTTTTGATTTCCCGCAATGCCGTGGCCGGGCACGCGCCACAAAAAACCGGCACGCCGGGCTTAATAATCCCGGCCTTTTCCTGGGCAATCTGCGCCAGGGTATGCCCCAACAGTTGGCAGTGGTCCTTGCCAATGGAAGTAATCACGCAAGCCACCGGGGTGCAGACGGTGGTGGGGTCCTTGCGCCCGCCCAATCCCGTTTCCAACACGGCAAAGTCCACCCCTTCTTGGGCAAAATACACCAGCGCGGCGGCGGTTAAAATTTCAAAAAAATTAAGGGGTTTTTCTTCCGCTTGCAGTACGGTTTGCACGGCACGGGCCAGCGCGGGGCGGGAGATGAGCCGCCCATTGATACGAATCCGCTCACACGGGGAAATCAAATGCGGGGAAATAAACAGCCCGGTTTTGTGCCCGGCCTGTTGCAAAGCTTGCGCCGCCAAATAACAGACGCTGCCCTTGCCGTTGGTGCCGGCGACTTGCAACACGGCAAACCGCTTGTGCGGGTGCCCCAGCCGCGCCAACACGCGCGCCAAGCCACGCAGCCCTACGCCATAGCCCGGCCCGCTGCGGCGCAGCAGCTCCGTCCACACGGCGTTAAAAGTCATCTTTATCGGGGTTATAGCGCGTGACCTTGGCCCCCAGAGCATTGAGTTTGCCCTCCGGGTTTTCATAGCCGCGGTCTATGTGATACACGCGCTCAATTTCCGTCACGCCGGGCGCGCACAACCCCGCAATAAGCAGGGCAAACCCGCCGCGCAAATCCGACGCCATGACATGCGCCCCGGACAAGCTTTTTACCCCGGTAATGCGGGCAATGCTTTTTTCGGTCACGATATCGGCCCCCATGCGCACCAGTTCCGGCGCATGCATAAAACGGTTCTCAAAAATATCCTCGTCCACTTCCGCCGTGCCGTTGCACAGGGTCATCAGGGCCATCCACGGGGCTTGCAAATCCGTGGCAAATCCGGGATATGGCGCGGTTTTCACGCGCAAGGGTTTGAGCGGGGTGTCGTAGGGTTTGACATACACATAATCCGGGCCGATTTCCAGCGGGACGCCTGCCTCTTGCAGGCAGTCTAGCAGCATGGAATTGTGCTCCGGCACGCACCCTTCCACCCGCACGTCTCCGCGCGTAGCGGCGGCGGCCAACATGTAGCTGCCGCTTTCAATGCGGTCGGCCACCACGGTGTGTTCCACGCCGCGCAAGGTCGGCCGGCCGCGCACAATCAGGCGGCCTTTTTCATCGGAAAAAACCTCCGCGCCCATTTGACGCAGCACCGCGGAAACGTCTTCTATTTCCGGCTCCTTGGCCACATTTTCCAAAATCGTCTCACCGGGGATCAATGCAGCACACATCATCAAATTTTGCGTAGCGCCCACACTGGGGAAGCGCAGCGTGATTTTGGCCGGGTGCAACTCTTGCGCAGATAACACCACATTGCCCTGCTGCGTGGTGCATACCGCGCCCAAACGTTCAAAACCTTTTAAGTGAATATCCACCGGGCGCGCCCCCAAGGCACAGCCCCCCGGCAGCGGAATGACCGCCTGCTTAAAACGGGAAAGCAACGGCCCCGCCACCCAAAAACTGGCGCGCATTTGTTTGACCAACTCATAGGGCAAGGTGTTTTTTAAAGCGCCGTCAGCCAAAATGGTGACGGTGCCGTTTTGGTACTGCACCTTTTTGCCTAAGGCCTGCAAAATTTTTAGCGTAGTGCGCACATCACGCAAGTTAGGCACGCGGTGCAACACAAACGGTTCATCGGTGAGCAAAGACGCCACCAAAATCGGCAGGCAGGCGTTTTTACTGCCGCTGACGGTCACCACCCCTTTTAATTTCCGGCCACCTTTCACTAAAAAACGGTCCATAAAAAGCTCCTTTCCTTAAAATTTACGACGGGCAAACACAAAACGGTCCACCCCGGCAAAATCTTTCTTTACGCCGCCTTCCCACTGCCGGGCGTCAAACAAACTACATACTGCAGGCGCTTCTCCCAACCCAATTTCCAGCGCCAACGTCCCGTAAGGGTTTAAATAATCCGCCGCCACCGCCACGATGCGGCGCACCAAGTCCAGTCCGTCGGCCCCGCCGTCCAAAGCCAGGCGCGGTTCATGCTGCACCTCGGCGCTTAAAGCGGCAATATCCGCCGTGGGAATATAGGGCGGATTGGAAACAATTAAATCAAAGGTACCGCTGACATTTTCAAACAAATCACTTTGCAGCCATTGCACGCGGTCTTGCAATTTGGTCAGGCGGGCGTTTTCCGCCGCCAAGGCCAAAGCCTCCGGGGAAAGGTCTACCCCGATCACCTGCGCACGCGGAAACCGGGCCGCCAAGGCCAAAGCCAAGCAGCCGCTGCCCGTGCACACATCCAGCACGGCCGGGTCCGCCCCGCGTTCAAACAAATTAGCGCAATGCTGGGCCAGCTCCTCCGTCTCCGGACGCGGAGCCAGGGCACGCGCGTCACTGCGCAAGGTCAAGCCGCAAAAATCCGTCTCTCCTGTGATATACGCCACGGGCAGGCCGGCCTTTTTTTGCTCCACATAAGACCAAAATTTTTGTTCGTCTTGCGCGTCCACCGGCTCTTGTGCAAAGGCCAGCAGCCGCGTACGCGTCAACCCCAACGCCGCCGCCAATAAAAATTCCGCCTCCGCACGCGGTTGCGGCGTGGGGACGGCGGATAATTGGTCCGCGGCTTGATGTAAAAGTTGGGCGCGGGTGGGCTGTGTCATAGCCATTTTTGCAACTCGTCTATGCGCCGCTCCAATTGCCACCAGTCAAAGGTGTTAACGTCGGCGGGGTCGGTTTCCAGCACCACCGCTTTGGGATTGTGGGGCGCATTGTAGGCGCTGAGCGTATTGTAAAAGGCCAAGGTGGGCTTTTCAAACCCGGCGGCAATATGCACTACCGCCGTATCGGGCGTAAAAACGGCTGCACTGCGCCGCACCAGTTCAAACAATTCAAAGACATTGGCGGTCTGTTTTACAAAAACATCTTTTTCATTGGCAAAAATCTTTTTCACCCCCTCCGCTTGGCTGGCCATGACCGGCACCACGAAAGGCAGCTGCAGCCGCCGTAGCGCCGCGCAAGCCTCCCGCAAGGTATCGGCATGGAAAGACCGCGACGCCACCGAGCCGGATGGATTGAGCAAAATATACCGGGATAATTTTTGCTGGGCAAGCCACTGCGCCACCGCCTCTTGCGTATCGGCGGGGACGGGCAACTCGTAGGCCGGGTTGGGGTGGGCAATGCCCAGGAGTTTTAAAATGGCTGCTTCGTGTTCACTGGCGTGGCAAGAAGGCGCGCCAAAGGGCTGCACGGGGCTGGTATAATTATCCAGTACACGCTCCCTCCCGGCTATTTTTTTAAACAGACGCCAATTCCAAAAGGGTTTGTAACAGGAATCCAACACCAAATCAAAATGCCGTTTGCGCAACTTCAAGGCGGCCAAAATCAAGCTGACCCAACGTTGGTTGGGGCGGATGACCCGGCGAACCGGCAATTTAAACACTTTATCCACATACAGAAAATGTAAAAAATAATCGTAGGCCGCGCCGAAACACGCCACAGTAATTTTAATTTGCGGATTGGCTTTTTTAATTTCGCGGTAACACGCCGAGGACAAAATAGCATCACCCAAAGAGCCCTCGCCCCGCAAAATGAGAATATTGTGCAAAGTTTGAACGGTAGGAATTTCTTTCATACTTTCATTCTACCTTACAGTTGCAAATTTTTCAATTTCTCTTCTACGCGGCGTTTGCGCAAGTCTTCCAAAATCTCCGTAATATCGCCCTGCATAATTTCGGTCAGATTGTGGTAGTTTTTATCCACGCGGTGATCGGTTACGCGGCTTTGCGGGAAGTTATAGGTGCGGATTTTTTCGCTACGGTCCCCGGTGCCTACTTGGCTTTTGCGCGCGTCATAAATTTCTTTGTTGCGTTTTTCTTCTTCTATCTGGTACAGCTTGGCCTTTAACATAGCCATGGCTTTTTCGCGGTTTTTGCCTTGGCTGCGTTCTTCACGGCAAGACACCACCACCCCGGTCGGCTTGTGAATAATGCGCACGGCCGTTTCCACCTTGTTGACGTTTTGGCCGCCCGCGCCGCCGCTGCGGCAGGTTTCCAGTTCCAAATCCTCAGGCTTAATTTCAATGTCAATGTCCTCCGCCTCAGGCATAATGGCCACCGTCACGGTGGAAGTGTGCACGCGGCCGGAGGTTTCCGTATCGGGCACGCGCTGCACGCGGTGGGTGCCGGCCTCGTCGCGCAACCACGAATAGGCCCCTTCCCCTTTGATAAACATACTGACGTATTTGCAGCCCTTCAACCCCGTGGGCGTGTATTCCAGCAGCTCGGTTTTCCACCCGCGCGCATCAGCAAAGTGTTGATACACGCGCAACAGCTCGGCAGCGAACAAGGCCGATTCCTCGCCGCCGGCGCCGGGGCGGATTTCCAAATAAATGCTCTTAGAATCGTTCGGGTCGGGCGGGATGACCAGCACGCGCAGCTCTTGCTCCAGCGCGGGCAACTTGGCCTCCAGCTCCGCCAGTTCCTCCGCCGCCAGGGCCGCCATTTCTTTGTCCGAGCCGTCTTTGATAATGGCTTTGTCCCCCTCTATGGCTTTGAGGGTGGCGTTGATTTCATTTTCCTTTTCAATAATCGGCTTTAAAAAGGCGTGGCGTTTGGATTTTTCCATCAGTTCCTGGGGAGACAAAGAGCCACTCATCAGTTCCTTTTCCAAACTTAAATATTCGGCGGTGTATTTGGCGGTGTCCATCATAAACAAGTCCTTGGGGTATAAGAATATAACAAAAAACAGACCCCCGATACGCGAGAGTCTGTTTGTTTAAAGAGCGTAACTATTTGTCGGCTTTGGCTTCCGGCTTGGCCGCGGCTTTTTTGACCGGGGCGACAGCCTTGGGGGCCTTTTTGGCCGAGGCAGCTTTTTTCAGCACAGCCTTGTTGGCCAATTTGCTTTTGGCTTTGACTTCCGTTTTCGGTTTGCGCGTAACGGTTTTGCCAGACGTAGCCGCAAAGCGTTTGTTGAACTTCTCCACGCGGCCTTCGGTGTCTAAAAGTTTCTGTTTGCCGGTGAAGAACGGATGGCAAGCAGCGCAAATGTCCAATTTCAAAGTTTTGGCGGTGGAGCGGGTCATAAATTTGTTGCCGCAAGCGCAGACCGCTTCAACAAATTCATATTTCGGATGTATTTTCTCTTTCATTTTATTTTCCTCTAAAAATGGTACGGGCAGAAACGCCTTCCTGTTTATTTTACCATAATTGACAGGGGAAAGGAAACAAAAATCTTTTCCCTTCCCCCTTTTCACGCCTAAAAAGCGTTCACTTCCATTTGTTTCAAGAAGTCTTTATTGGACTTGGTGGAAGACAATTTGTCCAACAGCAAGGTCATTGCGTCTACGCTGCTCAGCGGTGCCAACACCTTGCGGATGATCCACATTTTGTTCAATTCGTCTTCGCTCAGCAGCAGGTTTTCCTTGCGGGTGGAGCTGCGGTTGATGTCCACCGCCGGGAAGATGCGCCGCTCGGAGAGTTTGCGGTCCAAGCACAATTCGCTGTTGCCAGTGCCTTTGAACTCTTCAAAAATCACTTCGTCCATGCGGCTGCCGGTTTCCACCAGCGCACTGGCAATAATGGTCAAAGAGCCGCCCTCTTCCAAGTTGCGCGCCGCGCCCAAAAAGCGTTTGGGCTTTTGCAACGAGGTGGCTTCCAAACCGCCCGTCAGCACGCGGCCCGACGACGGAGCCACCGTGTTGTAAGCGCGGGCCAAGCGGGTAATGGAGTCCAACAAAATCACCACGTCTTTGCCCATTTCGGCCAAGCGTTTGGCTTTTTCTATCACCATTTCGGCCACTTGTACGTGGCGTTCGGCCGGCTCGTCAAACGTAGAGGCAATCACTTCTCCCTTGACGCTGCGGGCCATGTCGGTTACTTCTTCGGGGCGCTCGTCAATCAGCAACACCATGAGCACCACGTCTTTATGATTGGCGGCCAGCGAATGGGCAATGGCCTGCATAATCATCGTCTTACCCGTCTTCGGCGCGGCCACAATCAGCGCGCGCTGCCCTTTGCCAATCGGCGCCATCAAATCAATGACGCGCTGGGTCAGCGAGTTCTTGTCAATTTCCAACGTAAAACGGTGATTGGGGTGCAGCGGGGTCAGGTTTTCAAACAAAGGACGGTTGTACACTTGGTCCGAATCCAGCCCGTTGACCTTTTGCACCTGCAACATGGCAAAAAAGCGTTCGCCTTCTTTGGGCGGGCGGATGAGCCCCTCAATGGTGTCGCCTTTGCGCAAACCAAAACGTTTAATTTGGGACGGAGAAACATAAATGTCTTCCGGCCCGGCCAAATAATTGTTTTCTTCCGAGCGCAAAAAGCCAAACCCGTCAGGCAAAATTTCCAGCACGCCCCCGCCGTAAACGGAGCCGTTTTGCTTGGCTTGAATGGCCACGATTTTGCCAATCAGCGCGGCTTTGCGCAAGCCGGAAATATCTTCAATATTGTAATTGACGGCCAGCTTGGTCAACTCGGCAATGCTGAGCTTGTTGAGCTCCCGGGCGTCCATGGGTTTGGCCCCATTGGGCTGGCGCTGCGCCGGCTGCGGGGCATACGGGGCGGCGGCATTGCCCGTCTTTTGCATTACGTGGCGCTGCACGCGGACCGGTCTTTCGGCGGTGCGGTGCTCGGTCTTGGCTTCGGCTTTGGCCGCCTGGGTTTTGGCGGGTTTGTCTTGCAACGTGTTGTCTGGCATACAGGCTCCTTACTTGGCTTGATAAATTTGGGTCATGGCGCGGTATATATTTCGGACTTTCCCCTCCAGCGCCGCAAGGGTGGTATCATTGAGCAGGCAAATATCGGCCACGGCGGCCTTTTGCTGCTGGCTCCATTGCACTTTACTTCTTTTTAAAAAATCTTTTTGGCTCAGCCCGCGTTTTTTGGCCCGCGCGGACAACACCCGCTGCGGCGCAGCCACGCAAAGCGTGATATCAAAAGCATCCTGCAGCCCCGCTTCAAACAAAAGCGGCGTTTCCACTACCGCCACAGGCGAACTGCAGGTTTTCAGCCGCTTGGCCACTTCCTGCAAAATCAACGGGTGGAGCAACGCCTCCAGCTGCTCGCGCAAACGGGGAGCAGCAAACACCTTTTGGGCCAGTTGCGCACGGTCCGTCACGCCAAAAACGGTTTGAATTTTCTTTTGCACGCAAGGCCGGGCGGAAACCTCCCGGGCGATTTCATCACACGAAAGCGTAAAGGCCCCACACTTTTTAAACGCCGCCAACGCCGCGCTTTTGCCGCATAAAATACTGCCCGTCAGGCCCAACACGCAGCAAGAAAATTTTTTAAAATTCATGGGAGATTAAGGCAACTTTTTAAATTCGTACCAATTGGGCCCCGCCTTGGCGCTGACCAGCAGCGGCACCCGCAATTTGACCGCGTTTTGCATTTGGTTTTTAATGGACGCGGCATACTCGTTTAATTGCTTTTCCGGCACTTCAAAAATCAGCTCGTCGTGCACCTGCATAATCATCCGGGCCGGGGTGCCGCGCAAAGAGGCGTAAATATCTATCATGGCCTTTTTGATGATATCGGCCGAACCGCCCTGCACAATGGTGTTAATGGCGGCACGCTGGGCAAAAGAGGCCATAGACCCCACGCCCATATTAAATTCCGGCAAGTAACGCACATGGCCAAACATCGTTTTGACAAATCCGTTTTGACGGGCTTTGACGATATTTTCGTCTATCCAGCGGCGCACCCCTTGGAAATTATGGAAATAATTGTCTATGTATTCTTTGGCTTGGCGCAGCGGGATATTGAGTGCCTGAGAGAGGCCCAGCGGGCCCTGCCCGTAAATGATACCAAAATTAATGGCCTTGGCGCTAGAGCGCATTTCATCGGTGACCATCAGCGGCATCACACCAAAAATCTGTGAGGCCGTCTGCAAATGAATGTCCCCCCCGTCTAAAAACGCTTGCACCAAGACCGGGTCATTGCTCTCGTGCGCCAGCACGCGCAAATCAATTTGGGAATAATCCACGCTAAGCAACACATGGCCCGCTTCGGCGCAAAAGGCGCGGCGCAGCTGGCGGCCTTTTTCTGTGCGGACGGGAATGTTTTGCAAATTGGGGGCGGAGCTGGACAAACGGCCCGTCACCGTGCCGGTTTGGTCCAAATAAGAATGTACCCGCTCATTTTCATCGGCCATGAGCAACAGGTTTTCCACATACGTGCCCTTGAGCTTGGCGTTGGAGCGATAGTCTAAAATCTGTTGGGCCACCGGGTGCAGCGGCGCAATTTGCACCAAGACTTCTTCATCGGTGGAATAGCCCGTCTTGGTCTTTTTGACCGGGGGAATGTGCAGCTGCTCAAAGAGCAATTGCCCCAGTTGGCGGGTGGAATTGATATTCACAGGCTGTCCGGCGGTTTGGTCTATTTGGGCTTGCAGCTGGGCCATTTCTTTTTCCAGCAAAATCTTAAAGCCCTCCAGCCACGCGCAATCCACCTTCATGCCCGTGTGCTCCATATCCATGAGCACCTGCATAAGGGGCAGCTCTAAATTTTGGTACAGCTCCCACATGCCTTTGGCACGCAGCTCGTCCTGGAGTTTTTCTTTTAATTTAAAAATATAACTGTTATATAAGGGCAAACGCTGCAACACATCCTCTTGATTGACCAAGGCGGAAAAATAATGAGCAATGGCGCCAGCCGGGCTCAAATCCCCCGACGGGTCCAGCACATAACGCGCCAAGCGCCCGTCAAAACAGCGCAGCGTATGGTCCTGCAAATCTATTTCCAGTTCCCGCAACGTAAATTTTAAATCGTAGCCGATTTTAAGAATTTGGTCATTGAAAACAATTTCTTTCAAAGCGGCCAAGTCCCACGGCTCCAGTTGCTCCACTGGCAACAGAGCATACTGTTGCTCTGACAGCGACACCAGCAGTTGTTCCTCTTCCGTATACAAAAATACCGCCGGGGCCGAAGCCGCCGCATGCAGCACTTCTTTCAAAGGTACGGCCTGCGAAACTGGGGCAAACAAACCCGGCTGCGCGGCGGGAGCCTGCGGATGAAATTGGTCCAATAAATTTTTAAATTCGTAACGCTCAAACATTTCCGCCAAGCGGGCCGGGTCGGGCGTGTGCACCTGATAATCCTGCAGCGAAAAGGGCATATCCAAAGCCGGGTCCAATACCACCAGCTGTTTAGAAAGCAAGGCATTCCCCTCGTGCTCGCGCAGTTTTTTGGCCAGGGCGGGCTTCATGCGGGGGTCATCGTTTTGCGCCGCACGCAAAATATCCTCTAAATGCCCAAAGGTGTGGATGAGCTCCACCGCGCTTTTGGGTCCTATGCCCATAACGCCGGGCACATTGTCGGAAGTGTCGCCCACAATGGCAAAATAATCAGGTAAAAAATCTTTTTCCACGCCGAATTTTTCCACCGCGGCTTGCGGGCCTTTAAAGCCCTCTTTGCCTCCCGCGGGCCAAATGGAAATCAGCGGGCTTAAAAATTGGTAAACGTCTTTGTCGGAAGTGACCAACACGCTGGGCGTGTTTTGCTTTTGCGCCTGCAAGGCCAAAAAAGCCATTAAATCGTCGGCCTCTATGCCACTTTGGGCCACCACGGCCAAGCCCAAATCCCGCACCATGTCCCGCGCCAGGTTGAGCTGGCTGAGCAGAGCATCGTCTGGTTTTTTGCGGTTGGCTTTGTAGGTGGGCAACAATTTTTTACGCCGTGCGCATCCTCCCGGCGAATCAAAACATACCGCCACATAGGCCGGCTTTTTTTCGTTGAGCAGCTTAATCAACCACCGCACAAACCCGTACAACGCCCCCACCTCTTGCCCCGACGAAGTAGTCAGTTTGGGCAACGCGTGGTAATTGCGGTGTAAAAAGCCGTGAGCATCAATTAAAAACAGCGGTTGTTGGGCAGGCGTGTTCATAGAAAGGTTCGGCCCGCACCCCTCGGCGCGGGCCGTTTCAAAACTTATTTATTTAATTTTTTGACCATCTCTTCAATTTCGGCTTTCTTTTGGGCGCGCGGCTCCGGGTCAGACGGATAGCCTCTCATCGTTCCCAGCAGCTGGCCGTCTTTGACCAACAACAGGTGGGGAAAAGATTGAATGCCCAAAGCTTTGCACAAGCTGGAGAGCCCTTGCTTGGCGCGGGCCAAATCCCGGTTGCCGTGGACTTGAAAAAAGCGAATTCCCTGGGCTTTCCAGTTGTCTATTAAAGACAGGCCCTGGTCATCTTTGCGTTTCAAATCCGCCAACAAGCGGTTGCACGGGGCGCAATTGGGGTCGCCCACTTCAATGACCACAAAGCCGCGCACCTCGTCGTTTTCCAACGGCAAGGACATCGGGTCTTTTTTAGAGGCCATCATCATGTGCATATCTCCGGCGCCGGCCTGTGTCAAGGCGTCATAGAGCGCCTGCGGCACCTGCAGCTCCGGCGCGTCGTAAGAGGTCGTCTTTTGCGCGGCCAACGGGCAAGCCAACACCAGCAATCCTAAAATCAACCACCGTTTCATAAAGCCTCCTAGGCTAGTAGCGAGTTCAATTTTTCCTGCAAGGCCGCCTTAGATTGCAGCCCCACGGTTTGTCCCGCCACTTCGCCGTCTTTGAAAAAGATAATGGTGGGAATAGACGTAATGTGATATTTGGCACTGGTGTTGGAGCCTTCGTCAGTATTTAATTTGCACACCTTGACCTTGCCGGCGTATTCGGCGGCCAGCTCTTCCACCACGGGGCCCAACATCCGGCACGGGCCGCACCACGGGGCCCAAAAGTCCACCAGGACCACGCCTTTGTGTTGCAAAACTTCTTGTTCAAAATTGGCATCGGTTACATTCACTTCGCTCATATACTTCCCCCTCGCAAAATACGGTATATATAAAGACTACCAGACCTAAAGCCCCCTGTCAAGCCCCTGAGGCGGATTAAAAAGCTGTCCAAATTTTAAAACTTATAGTAAAATGAAATAAAGAAAGAGAGGAGCCCATGAAAGAAAAAACCCTTTGCATTGTAACGCCGGACAGCCGCTGCTATTACCGGGCCATTCCCTTGGCCAAGGAATTTTTGGACAAAGACCACAACCTCATCAACACCACCGGGCAACGCCCCGACGGGGAAGTGATAGAATTAGAGGTCAACACCCAAACGGTCAAACACTATAAAAACGGCAAATTGGACGGCCAGTTGGACGTGATTGACTTGGCCACCGGCAAGGTAACTTTCACCGAGACTTACAAGGCCGGGGCCCTGATAGACTTGGCCGACTACACCATGCACGGCACCCCCATTGCCGAGCTGCAGCGGCAGCTCAAACCCCAACCGCACTACGAAGGGACCATTGTTAAAATCAACAAAGCCACGCAATCTTTTTACAAAGACGGCAAAGAAGTGGCCGAGCAAACTGTGGCCGCCAACGGTGCTTCCTTGGAGCTGCTGGGAGACATCCCCGACGGCCCCGTTAAAGAATTTGACGACAACGGCCAACTGCGCAGCGAAGGCATCTACAAAGACAATCTGTTAGAGGGACCGCGGGTGCATTACGATGAAAAAGGCCGCATCATCGCACAAGAAAATTTTGTGCAGGGCCAGCGCCAAGGGCCCGCCCAATACTACACCTATGCCATGGAAGGCCCCATGGAAATTAAAGCGCAATACCAAAAGGCAGCCCTAAACGGTCCGTGGAGCGCTATTTTCCCCAACGGAAAAACCTTTATCCAAGCCGTGTACAAAAACGGCAAGCTTTCCGGCCCGCGCAAGGTGTTGTATATGGACGGTAAAACCGAGTGCGAGGAAAATTACGAAAACGGCAAGCTCTCCGGCCTGCGGGTATTGTACTTCCCGGAAGGGACGGCGTGGTACCGCGAAAATTACAAGAATGGCCGGCTGGACGGAGAACGGGTGTGTTTCTTCCCCAACGGGCACAAACGGCTGGTGGAATATTATGTAGACGGCCTGCTGGAGGGCGCGCGCCAAATCTTTGATGAACACGGCGAGTTACTCAGCAGTGAGGAATACCACTGGGGAGCCCTGGTGCATAATACTGAGCGCCGCAAACTCTAGTTCTTACACTCAAAAGCCCCGGGGGTTCGCCCGGGGCTTTTTTGCGTATATTTTACTGTACCTTATAAATCTTGCATTTACCGCCACAAGCCGTCTTCGGGTTCGTGCCCCCCATGCTGGCGCACACCTGGTCGGCCACTTTGCTGCCATAGGAATAACAAGTAACATTTCCGTATCCCGTTGGCGGAAATTGGTCCAATTTCATCCACCAGGTAAAACGCTCCGCCCCAGCCTGACCGCCGTACACGGCATTGGAGTCGGCATCCGTGAGCATCCCCAGCACAAAATTCTTGTCATTGTAATAGACGGTCTGCCCGCTGATTTGTCCCCCGGCCGGCAGCTGGATATCCAACGCGGCAAAATCCCGCGTATATTCGCCATTGGCCATAAAGTAGCGCTCTTGCGCGTCTTTGACCGAGCGCACCAAGGTAACCAGTTGCACCGCTTTCGTCTTGGCCACCGCCACGCGGTATTGCGGCAATGCAATGGCAGAAAGTATGCCAATAATGAGAACGACGACCAACAATTCAATAAGCGTAAAGCCGCCTAAACGGCCCGTAAAACGATTTTTCATGTTTGCCTTCCTTTTTTGCCAAATTTCATCCATATGCAAAATTTAGCAAAAAAAAAACATTATGCAAGCTTCCTAAAAAGCCCGGCCAACTTTGCATTAAATAAACAACGCATATTTGCTAGAATAAAACTATGTCATCGCTTACCCTAAAGGCTCCGGCCAAAGTAAACCTGTTCTTGGAAGTAACGGGCAAACGCCCCGACGGCTACCACGAACTGGCCATGCTTTTTGCCAAGACTTCTTTGTGCGATACCTTACACCTGCAAGCGCAACCCGCCCCGCAGGAGCGGTTGCACCTGCAGATTACGGGCCCATTGGGTGATGCTTTGGCCGCCGATGACAACAATTTAGTCTTGCGCGCCGTGCGTGCTTTTGAGCAGCATTTTGGCTTGACCTTGCAAGCGGATATTTCTTTGGAAAAACACATTCCCATGGGGGCCGGGCTGGGTGGAGGATCCTCTGACGCCGGCACCGTGCTGCGGGGATTGTGCCAACTGTTTGGCAAAGACCCGCTGGAGCTGCTGCCCCAAGCCACCCGGCTGGGAGCGGACGTGCCCGTGTTTTTATACCCGGATGCATTTTTGCGGGCGGAGGGAATCGGCGAAAAGCTGACCCCGGTGTCCGCCGCCGGGCCGTTGCCGTGGGCCGTGCTGGTCTACCCGGACCAAAACGTGCCAACCAAAGGTGTTTTTGCGCGGTTGCAGTTGCCCCGCCCCGACGATGTCTTGACAAAATTGTCCAATTTAGATAAACTAATAGAGTACTTGAGGCAAGGCGTTTGCGCCGAACAATGGCATGAGCTGTTGTTTAACCGCTTGGAAGAAGCGGTATTGCCCTATGAGTGTGCCGTACGAGATGTAAAAGAAGACTTTTTAACCCTGGGTGCGTGCCCGTTGATGTCAGGTTCCGGTTCTACCGTTTTTGCATTAACCCCCAACCGTAAACGCGCCGACAATTTGGCAGAACAAATCAAAAAACAGGGACGAAAAGTGTTTGTTGTACATTTCGGAGGGACACCCAATGAAAATAACTGAAATTCGGATCCACTTGATGGGGGAAGACCGCCTCAAGGCGTTTGCCAGCGTGACATTTGATGAATGTTTCGTAGTGCGCAACATGAAGGTGGTGGAAGGTACCAAGGGATTGTTTTTATGTATGCCCTCGCGCAAAATGCCAGACGGCAGCTATAAAGACATGGTGCACCCGGTCAATCAAGCGTTTCGCCAATACTTGGAAGAGCACGTGATGAAAGCTTACCAAGAGGAATTGGCCAAACAAGCCGCTGCCCCGGCGCAGTCGGCACAATAGATTTTTATTCCGGATGGTGAAATGGTATCACTACTGGTTTTGGTCCAGTCATTCTAGGTTCGAGTCCTAGTCCGGAAACCATATAACAGCCTCTGACTTTTGTCAGGGGCTGTTTTATTTTATGGCCGGACAGCCACGCAAACTGCTTTGCGTGGCGGTAGGACGAGAAAGCCGCAGCCTTATGCGAGTTTGAGGCCAGCAGGCCGAAAGGCGAGCATGGCGAGGCGGGGCCGCGAGCGCCGAGGGTCAACGAGGCGACTTGTGGCCGAGTCCTAGTCCGGAAACCATATAAAGCAGCCTCTGACTTTTTGTCAGGGGCTGTTTTTTTATAGCCGGACAGCCACGCAAACTGCTTTGCGTGGCGTTAGAACGAGAAAGCAGCAGCCTTATGCGAGTTTGAGGCCTCTTATTATCCCCTCTTTTCTAACCCAAAGCGGCACTGGCCCGCGCGCGGCGGCTTTATTATAATAACTACATCTAAGCAGCAAAGGGGGAATTATGGTTTTTACAGAACTAATGCGGCGGCGCCGCTCACGTTACAGTTTGGCAGACCAACTGCCCATTTCGCAATCAGAGGTAGTCAAAATCATAGAAGATTGCGTCAAGCAAACACCCTCGGCCTTTAACAGCCAAAGCGCGCGGGTGGTCTTGCTGGAAGCGGCGGCCCATGAGCAGCTGTGGCAACTCGTCAAAGAAGCTTTGCAAAAAGTCGTTCCTGCAGAAAAGTTTGCGCCGACGGAAGAAAAACTCAAAGCCTTTGCCGCGGCCTATGGCACCATATTGTATTTTGATGATGAGACGGTGGTGCAAAGCTTCCAAGAAAAATTCCCGCTCTACCGGGACCATTTTCCGCAGTGGGCGCAGCAGGCCAATGGCATGCTGCAATTTGCCGTGTGGACGGCCTTGGCCGAGGTGGGCATCGGCGCTTCCCTGCAGCATTACAACCCGCTAATAGACGCGGCCGTGGCAGAGCGGTTTCATATTCCGGCCGGGTGGAAGCTGGTGGCACAAATGCCTTTTGGCACGCCCTATGCACCCGCCCAGCCCAAAACCTTTGTACCGCTGGCGCAGCGAATGCGGGTAGAAAAATAAACGTTATAGATATCAATATAAAACCCCCGGGTTGAAGCCGGGGGTTTTGTATGATAAGAGGTTTTTAGCGGGCCAGTTGGGCTTGGCTGGCGCGGGAAGCCTTTTGTACCCCCCCAGCACGCCAGGCTTGGGAGAGTATGTCTTGCTCTTCTTGGGTCATTTGGCCCATTTGGTGCAATACTTCGGCCCCCTGCACGCACACTTTGACTACTTCTTTATCTTTTTCCATTTCGGCCAACTCTTGCGGCGTGGCATTAAGGAACAAGTCAAAGTTTTGGTTTACGCGGTCGGCCATTTTCTGCGCCGAGGCCGTCTGCGCCGCCATTCCCAAAGCAAAAACCAACCCTACCGCCAGCACATTTTTGGAGCGGAAAGCCCCCTTGCACAAATTTATTAACCGTCTATAAAGAGGCGACTGCTCTCCGGCAAACTGACGGATTAGGACTTCCATCAAGCGCCCACCGCTTCTCTTTCCGCTAGCGATCGTTTCCGAGGCAGCTTGGTCCACAATCTGCATAAATTCCTTTTGCTGTGCCAGCGGGGCTTGCTTCAGCCAAGGTTCATTGGCCAAACGTTCACGCCACGCCTTACGCTCAAGCGCCGGGACAGAAGGGTCAAAGATTTTTGCATAGGAATCCAAATTTTTCCATGCCGTTGATTCAAAACTGGTCAAAAAGGCATAGCGTTCCTGCATGATTTCATTGCGCTGGTTTAATTCAGCCAACTCTTTTAAAAGAGCTGCCTCTTTTTGCTCTATCAATTCAAGAGCTTTTAACTGTTCTCTCGCTTCAATTATTTCATTTGGAGACAAACTCTTTTGGCTTTCTTTAGCAAACCGGCTCAAGCTGGTCCTCCTGGCCTCTAGTGCTTTAAGTTCTTGTTCATAGGATTTAACATCAGCAGCTCTTCTCGGCTCAAATGTCTCTATGAGTTTACTCTTTGTCTGAGTCCCTTTTTCTACTTGCGCAGTCGCTTTCTCTAGTTCAGTAACACGCTCATCTACCGTTTGGGGATGTCTTTTCGTATTTTCAATCTCCCGTTTTACCCGTTCGGTTTCACTCTTTATGCGCTGTATTTCTTGCTCTATGTTTTTTGGGCTGACCTCCCGCAAAACAAAGGCCGTAGCGACGGCGCCCCCCGCGCTTAAAATATCTTTGCCTTCTTGGTCTAACCACGGGGTATTTTTGAGTTCTTCTTTAGCGCGCGCTTGGTAGTCGGCCAAGGTTTGCGGACTTGCAGAAGAATTCGGGGACGGAGCCGCAAAAAGAGCACTCTGGCCCAACAAAGAAAAACTTAGAACACAAGCTAAAATTTTATTTTGTTTTATCATATAAATCCCTTCCTTGCTTACCGAGCCAGTTGCGCCCGACTGGCCATAGCAGGTTTATGCTGGCTGCTGGTCTGCCATTCTTCAGACAAAATATTTTGTTCCTCTTCGTCTAATTGGCTCATTTGGTGCAGCACCTCAGCCCCTTGCACACACACTTTAACCACTTCTTCATCTTTCTCCATTTCGGCCAGCTCTTGCGGGGTGGCGTTGAGGAACAAGTCAAAATTTTTATTCACGCGGTCCGCCATCTTCTGTGCCGAAGCGTTTTGGGCGGACAATCCCAGCCCTACAACCAGTCCCACAACCAGCAGATTTTTGGAGCGGAAGACGCGGCCGCATAACGCCATTAGACGTTCATAGAGGGGCAACTCCAAATCCAAAAAGGTACGCACGAGCGAATGCATATACACATCGGCACTTTGTTTTCCAGCAGTTACACTTTTTTGGGAGGCCAACTCCACAATCTGCAAAAACTCCTTCTGTTGCGCCTGGGTGGCCTGCCGCAACCAAGACTCATTAGACAGCTGCTTCAGTAAAGCCTTGCGTTCAACCTCCGGGACAGACGCATCAAAGAGTTTGGCGTAGGCATCCATGTTCCCACCCAAATAACTGGTCAGGAACTCGTAACGCTCTTTACGAAGTTGATAAATCTTTTTCTTTTCAAGCAGTTCCCGCTCCAAGGCTTGTATCCTTGCTGATTTTGCCTCCATGGATTTGGCGACCTCTTGCGAAGACAAGTGTTTCTCTAAATCGCGAATTTCCTTTTTTATGCGAGAGGAAGTTTCCCTCGTATCTCGCAAAAACTCTCTATGTTTGGCTCCGTTCTCACGCAAAGTGCGATGTGTTGCCCCAAAATGTTCCTGTGCTTCGTCATATTTTACCGCGGCTTCTCGTACTCGTCTGTCATTTTCAATAGCACTTTGGATTTCTTGCAAATCACTAAGCTCTTTTTGAGCGGCGGCCAGCTCACTCTGGGCCGTTTCCAGTTCACGCAGAGCGGCAGCCTGCTTTTTTCCATTGCGTTGATGGACAACTTCCCTTACAATAAAACCCGCAGTAACCGCCCCGCCGAGGCCCAAAACATACTTCCCTTCCCGCTTAATCCACGGGGTCTTTTTGATTTCTTCTTTAGCGCGTGCCTGATATTCGGCCAAGCTTTTCGGCTCTTGCGACGCAGCAGCGGACGGAGCCGCCAAAACGGCGCTCTGCCCCAGCAAGGAAAAGCTCAAAATACAAGCCAGTATTTTGTTTAGTTTTACCATATTCCTCTCTCTGTTCAAAAATATGTTAATCACACCCTATCATTTATATTTTAAACAATAGGAGTTTCACTGTCCAGGGCACTTAGACCCAGTAAGCAGCTAGGCCTTTGGGCCTAGATAACGCTGGGCATAACAGCAAAACCCCCGGGTTGGAACCGGGGGTTTTGTATGATAAGAGGTTTTTAGCGGGCCAGTTGGGCTTGGTTGGCGCGGGAAGTCTTTTGCACACCCCCAGCACGCCAGGCTTGGGAGAGTATGTCTTGCTCTTCTTGGGTCATTTGGCCCATTTGGTGCAATACTTCAGCCCCTTGCACGCAGACTTTGACGACTTCTTTATCTTTCTCCATTTCGGCCAACTCTTGCGGCGTGGCGTTAAGGAACAAGTCAAAGTTTTGGTTTACACGGTCAGCCATTTTCTGTGCCGAGGCCGTTTGTGCCGAGGCACCCAAAACAAAAATTGCGCCCATAATCATCAAGTTTTTAGAGTGGAAGATATGGCGGCACAAACCGATAAGCCGTTCATAGATGGGCAATTCTCTGTCAATAAACATCCGAATTTGGCTGCGCATAAACATATCGGTAGTTTCTCTGCCATTATACTTATGCATTGCAATTGATTGGTCCACAATTTTCAAAAACTCCTTTTGTTGCGACTTGGTAGCCTGCAACAGCCACGGCTCTTGAGCCAACTGTCTGCGCAGTGCCACGCGTTCGGCTTGGGGCACTTTGAAATCAAAGAGTTTTTCATACTCAAACAATTTGCCCTCCCAATTATTCGGGTGATAGCTGGCCAAAAAGCTGTAGTGATCGCTTTTAAGTCTATAGCGTTTTTCCCACTGGGCAATGGTTTCCAGCAGTTCGGCTTCTCTTTTGGCGGCGGCCTCTCTAGCCGCGTTTAACTTGCCACGTTGCACCTCAGAGGATTTCTTCCACCCCGTGGCTTTGTGGTTGGAGGTGCGCAGCTCTTTTTCCAATTGCTTTTTAGAGACTTGCACTTGAAGCAATTCTTCTTTCGCCGCAGCTGCCTCTTTTTGGGCGGCAAACATTTCCTCTTGCAGCATGGCTATCGTTTTCTTGTCTTCGGCGACCAGACGGTCAAAACCGAGTTCTTCTTGCGCCAGGTTCATTCTTAAATCTTTTTCTACGTCAGCAAACTCGCGCTGGGCCGCTTTCTTTCCGGCTCTGAAAACAGACTCCAAACGGCCGGTATATTCCTGCTGCATGACCTCCAAACGACGCCGGTGACGCACTTCCTGCAAAATAAAGCCGGCCACCACGGCCCCGCCGGCACCCAAAATGTATTTTCCTTCGCGCTGAATCCACGGGCTGCGCTGGACCTCTATTTTGGCACGCTGTTGGTACTCTGCCAAGGTTTGCGGTTGTTTAGACGGCTGCTGCGTCGGCGCGGCAAAAAGTGCGCTTTGGCCCAGCAGGGACAGGCTTAAAGTGCAAGCCAGTACTTGTTTGAATTTAAACATAAAGACCTCTTCAGGGGTAAAAACACCCGGGATATAGTGCTGCTATTGGTATTCTAAAAAATGCTCCTTTCCCTCACAAGGGCCTTTGGGCCCAAGCGGCGGGTGGGCCTTTTGGCCCCGGGGGCTTCTGGGGGAGCCTTACGCAAAAAACCCCGGACGCTAGACCGGGGTTTTATATAAAGGGAAACTGCTTAGCGGGCCAGTTGGGCTTGGCTGGCGCGGGCCGGTTTCGGGGCCCCTTTGGCTCTCCAAGCTTGAGAGAGGATTTCTTGCTCCTCTTCATTCATTTGGCTCATTTGGTGCAATACTTCGGCCCCTTGCATGCACACTTTGACAACTTCTTTGTCTTTTTCCATTTCGGCCAGCTCCTGCGGGGTGGCGTTAAGGAACAAATCAAAGTTTTTATTCACGCGATCGGCCATTCTCTGCGCAGAAGCCGTTTGCGCCGTCGTACCCAAGACCACAATCAGCCCCACCCACACCAAATTCTTGGAAGTGAATACCCGGCTGCACAAGCCGGCCAGCCGCTCATAAATCGGCAATTCTTTATCCACAAAAACGCGAATCATGGAGTGCATATAAGGCTCCGCACTCGTTTTAGAAGCGTGGACCGCCATATCGGAAGCACGGTCTATAATCCGCAAAAAGTCCTTTTGTTGCGACTTGGTCGCCTGCAACAGCCACGGCTCTTGGGCCAATTGCTTGCGCAAGGCCAAGCGTTCCGATTCCGGCACGGAGGAATCAAAAATTTTAACATACGCATCCAGCCGGCCGCCCCATTTTTCCGCTTTGGTGGAAGTTAAAAAATAGTAGCGCAACTCACTTAAGTCGTATTCCTTTTTCAACCGCACCAGTTCCTCTTTCAGCGCCTGCACGCGGCCTTGGCGTACCTCGGCGGCGGTTTGCAAACCCTTGGCTTTGTTGCCTGTACGGACCAGCTCCTTTTCCAGCTGTTTATTGGCCGCTTGCAACTCAGCTATTTGTTTTTCCAAAAGTTCTATTTTGTCCTTATCCGCCCACATTTCTTTCCGAAGCCGGGCCGCCACTTGGTCCAATTCATCCAAATAGCTCCCTGATGGGGTCAAGCTACGTTGAAATTCTTTAAGCTTTCTTTGGCTCTCTTGCTCGGCCAGCTTATTGCCGTAATATTCATAGGTCTTGCCCAGTTGGGTGACATATTCCTGGTTCATCTTCGTCATTTTGCGCCGATAGTAAACACCCTGCAAAATAAAGCCGGCCGCTACGGCCCCGCCAGCACCTAAAATATATTTCCCCTCGCGCTGAATCCACGGGCTGCGTCGGACCTCTTCTTTGGCGCGGGCTTGGTATTCCGCCAGGGTTTGCGGTTCCCGAGGTGGCTGCGGAGCGGCAAAAAGCGCACTTTGCCCCAATAGGCACAAGCTCAGCACGCAAGCCAGCACTTTATTTAGTTTCAACATAAAAATCTCCTTTACGGGAAACGCAAAAAATGTGTTCTTATTTCTATTCTAAGAAAAGCACTTTTTCCCCGCAAGGGTCCTTAGGCCCAGGGGGCAGGTGGGTCTTTTTGACCCCAGTTAGCGGGCCAAGTCGGCCGCCGGAGCGGGTAAGGTTTGTAGGCGCAGGGACTCAATAAACTGCCGCTCTTGGGCGGACAGCTCCATATCGGCCAAGGCAGTAGCGGCTTGGGCAATGCTTTGGCACAACGGCACCGCCTGCGGGTCTGCCGCCAAAACGGCCAAATCTTCATCCGCAGCGTCAGCCAGCAACAGGGGATTGGCCGCCAAACGCTGCAGGGCGGCGGACCGCTCTGCTGCGTGCAAGAAATAATCAGTGACTACAAAAATCCCCGTCAACAGCAACATCCGTTTGGCAATGATTAAATAAAGCGACACATGCGCCGTGTGATAAGATTTTTGTTCCAAAAAACGAATGGCGGAAGCATAGCCGTATTTCTTTTTGCGCAGGACGGCCTCGTCCAACATCTCCACCAAGCCCTGCTGCTCAGCCAGCGGCAAGCGGCTCAAGCGCGGCTCATACTGCTTCATAATGCGTTTACTCAAATAAGTTTTAGGCTCGGCCTTCGTCGGGGCCGGGGTTTGCTCCGGGAACAAAGAGCCCGTCTTGGGGGCCGGGGCCGGTTTCTCAAAGGGCTCATCTAACCAAGAGAGGTCCGTTTGAGGGGCCGGCTTGGCAGCGGGCGCGGCGGCCTCTTCCACTTCGTCAAACAAAGAGCCCATCCAGGCGTCATTGGATTGTTTTTTGGCAAAAAGGTGTCGTTGCGCTCCCTTCAGCGGGGCAGCGGCGTTTTGGCGCAAAGCGGTTTGCAACCGGGCCCGAATATCAGCCAACGCCAGTTGGGTTTGCTGCGTTTGCGCGGCGGCAGACAAAGTGGCCACTAAAGCCGCCCCGGCCGACAGCGTAAGCAGCTGGCGCAGGTACGCGGTCCGCTCCGGCCGGGCCGACAGAGCCCGGCGGGTTTGTTCCCGCAGAGAAAGCAGTTGTTCATAGCGCTGGGGCTGCCTCGCATAGGCAGACGCAGGGACCGACAGCAACAAAGAAAAACTCAGCAGCAACGATAAAAAGGGGCGAAGTGTCTTCATATTTTTATTGTAAGTAAGTGCAGCGCTATCCCGCAAGGGCACTTGGACCCGCTGTCCCCTGGGCCTTTGGACCTAGAAAAAAGAACTCTCTGCGGTTTGGCCGGGGGACTTCGCCGGGATGAAGACGGCCTAGAATGAGAAAAAATTGGAGAGCGGCTTTAAACTTGCTAAAATATACTTCGTAACGCCCCTGTAGCTCAATTGGATAGAGCAGCTCCGTCCTAAGGAGAAGGTTGCGAGTTCAACTCCCGCCGGGGGTAGTTGTATTTGCAAGGGCTTTTTAGCAATACAAACTGCTAAAAAGCTCTTTTTTGTCGTCGTAAAACCACAATTGCAATAAGCGGAAATAACGGGCCTGTAAAGCAGTAGCGTTGTCAGCAAAATGTCAGCATAAAGCCTGGTAGGGGTTGGTGCGGGATTGGTGTTTTAGACATCTTTGCTTTTTGTACATTTGGGGCCTTTTTAATGTAACTCCCGGCGCGCAAAGGGTGTATTTCGTCTACTTTTACTTGATTTGTGTAGGGAGGAAAGGTAGCCTATGCCCGTATGTAACCGTTATGTAACTATTTCCAAAATGGCCCCTAGGCATTTCTATTTTTCATAAAAAATAGAAATATAACTTTACTGGCACACTTCCTTAAAAGCCACCAACGCGCGCAGGTTTGGGTCGTTGAGGACTTCTATGCCGCGGTCTTGGTAGTCAAACTGAATGCGGCAGACCCCGGCCGTATTGGCGCGGAAGGTGATTTCCGTGGCGGTACTGGTATGCGCCGCCTTGAAAATAAACCGCTGTCCGGGCACGTAACTGGTTACCGCCGGGCTTAAATTGACCACTATTTCGTTTTCGGCGGTTCCTGTATCTTCCGCGTATAAAAACCCGGCGCGCTGGCTTTGGCCGATGTTCAGCGCGTCCGTGGCGCTCTCTCCGTTCCCCAGGTTAACCAGCTTTTGCCCGTTCCAGTTGATAGCCTGCGTGGGCCGCCCGGAACCGTCTCGCGTAAGGCAGTTCTCAAAACTGCTTTTTAAGTTCTCTTGGATTAATTCCTGGAACTTGCCGGACAGGATAGGTATCCCGTTGTCTTTATCCTGCACCGGGTAAAAATCACTGCTCCAATTGCCGTTACTGTCAAATCCCATACTATTTTTCCTCCCGTCTGCCTTGGCGCAAAATCTCCGCCGTTTGCCCCACATACGCCGGCCGCGCCGTGTTTATAAGCAGGTCTTTCCCCGCGCGTTTGCCCGCGTTGCGCAAGGCCTTGACTTTTTTCATATAGTTCGCTATACTATTAGAAGTCCTCGGTTGGCTCCCGCTGGTTTCGGGAATAACCCCCGAGGATTCTTTATTTAATATTTCTCTAATACTTCTATTATTTATAGCGTATTCAGCCGGGTTCAAGTTATATACGTATCCATTTCGCAACGTAATCGCCGCCCCTGTATTTCTGCCATCTATTCGTACTGGTGTCATTAAATAGTCATAACGCTCCCGTCCATAAGTCTTAGGATACTGATAAGGAGTTGCTTTCTCTGTAATAGAAGGTAAATTATTTAGCATTTTCAATTTCCCTTCCTCATTGGTAGAACCAATAGCCTTATCAATTCCCACGCGGTTAAACCGCACCTCTTTCCCAAAACTGGGGTTATACACGCTGGTGTTGCGCACATTCTTCATTAGTTGGTCTTGCACGTATTTGCGGACAACACCCTTTTCCGCGCTGGTTTTGGGGCCCGCTATATTGGCAAACGGCAATCCGGCACCGCTTATATTTACCCTGCCCGGCGTGTTTTTGCCTAACGCCTGCGCGGCAGAGCGCATTTGCAGCAAATATTCCGGGTCCGTCAGCAACCGGGCCATATCCGTTTGGTTTTTATTGAAAACTTTATCTATTTGGTCGGATAAAAACCGTTTCAGGGAGCGTTTGGGCGACATCACCACTTTCCCCGCGCTGTATTCCCGTTGCGCAGTTTGGGAACCGCCTTGCAACCTGCCAAGATTATAACCCGCTTGTCTTTCCGCGTTCACGGCATTTCTAAACGCGTTAAAATTAGGCGTTCCGGCGCGTTCCAATTTTTGCAAGGTAGCTAAGTCAAACACACGTTGGGCCACATTAGTACCTTCTGTTTTGGCGCTTCTATCCAACATTTTTACCAGCTGCTCGCGGATACCCGCGTTAATGGCGCGGCGTTCCTGCGGAGTGGATTTATTCATTAAATCGGCAAGTTCTTCACGGGTGAGCGTGCCGTAATTACGGCCCGTTTCTACCAACTCTTTAAGAGAGGCGTTATCCCCAAATGCCTGCCGCGCCTGTGCATACTGGGGTACTTGCGGGTCTATTTGTCCCAGCAATTCTTGTTTTGCCTGCATATACAGGTTTTTTTTATAATTATCCCCGCTTCTGTCGTATTTACCTATCATCCCGTCAAACCGTTTTTTCACTTGGTCCAATACGCGTATATCCGTATCCGGCAAGTTGGCCATTTCCGGGTTGGCGCGGCGGACGTCTTTTAATGCGGCCTGATAGTACGGGCTTTGCATTTGAATTTTTAATTCTCCCGCTTTCATCGCCTCGTCATACAATGGCTGGTATTTGGCTTTTCCCTCGAATGCCTAAAGCCCTGCATTTGACGCTTACCTACCATTGGTGGGACAAGATAGCCAGCGGCGAGAAAAAAGCCGAATACCGCCGATTTACAGAGGGTTGACGCAAGCGCCTAGCGGATGTACGCCCCGGGGATTTGGTCGTATTCCACCGGGACTACACCAGCCGCACGCTTACGCGCCGGATAGCGCAAATCCGCGTCATATCCGGCTGGGACTTACCCAACGAGGAGTATCATTTCTTTAAGTGTCCCAATGAAAGCCAGTTTTTTGAAATCCGATTTAATAAAATAATTTGTTGACATTGCTAACAAAATTTGCTCAAATAGACTGTTCATAAGGTTTTTCATCTTTGTTTAATTTATTTTAAAACTTGTTAATTCACAGAAAAAACCTTATAATATATTTAGGGCGGTATAGGAAGTAAAGGCCCTTTAGAAAGTTATCGTAAGTTTTCATCCCGCTTGCTCATTGGAAGTAAACGGGCTTTGTTGTCGTAAAAAAATGGAGGTTATTGTGGTAAGTGTGTTTGATGTGGCTCAGTATATATTACTGCAATTAAAAGAAGTTTCAGCGCTCCAATTACAAAAACTAGTTTATTATTGTCAGGCGTGGTATTTAGCTTGGAATAATGGAGAGCCGTTGTTCGGTGAGAACATTGAAGCTTGGGTAAATGGGCCAGTGGTAAGGGAGTTATATAACGCGCACCAAGGTCAAAGAACTGTTAGTTATTTACCCTATGGTAGCGTATTAAATTTGGACCAACAGAGGAAAGCCTGTATTGATAGGGTTTTAGCGGCCTACAAAGACAAGGGGGTTTTGTGGCTTGTTGCTCATTCGCATCAAGAAGCGCCGTGGAGAAATGCCAGGCAGCATTTGGCTGCTCATATCCCAAGTGATAATATCATTGATGTCGGTGCCATGTATGCTTTTTATCATGGCAAAAATATTGAAAATATGACAAGGAATTAGTAATTACTATGGACACTGTACAGTATCAAGCACTATCGGTTGTATTTTTCCCTCAGGGAAATATTGATAATAAAATTTTATATTCCTTACTTGATTTTTTACGTGGGCATAAAGCCACCAATATCAAGTTTAATAATACCTTTCCCTTAAGCGTTCCCGCTCCTTTTCCTTTAATGTCTGCGAATGTTGGCTTATGGCAAATGGTTGTGAACGGTCAAAGGGTAGATTTTTCATGTACCTCTTTGAATGCATGCTCTAAAGAAATGTATACTCTTATTTCTGAAATTTTTGAATCCTGTTTTACTGACAAAATTAATAGATTGGGTTTGGTAGCTCAATTTAAATGTTTTAAAGACTCCGTGCAGCTAAAAAATAAATTTTTAGCCTCATCATTAGCTTCCCAAGAGGACTTAACTTTAAATTCTTTGGCATATGTTAAGCGATTAGCAGATGTATATGACAATATACAAATTTTAAAAAGCAATGAAGCGGAAGTTCCATATATTTGTGTTCGGGATTTAAATACGGGCATTCTCTCCCAAAAACTAGATAAATGTAAATTGAACGAATTAATTGCATTTGCTGTGGAAAAATTTTCTCTAGAAAGTGTAAGCGGAATATTGTATGGAGAAAAATGATTTCTCTCAAGGATTAGAGTCGAATTCTCAGGACAGTTCGACCAACATACAATTGGGGATGGAGCCATTCGTCTCTTCATCTTCTTCTGCTTTTGCTAGAAGTACGGAAGAAAAGCAAGAACAATACTCCAAAGCTTGGCTTATTGGCATAGAAGAAAAAGTTAATAAATTGCAGGCAGAAGTAAATAATATGTCAGGCTTTACTGAGGCAATATCGGATATTAAAAAAAGCTTAGACGAAGCAAAAAAGCAACAAAATGATTTAAAAAACGAATTAGCAGAGGAGTCCAAGCGTCATACAAAAGAGAGCATAGAAATCTTAGGCGTATTCATCACTTTATTTACTTTTATTTCGGTTTCCGTGTCTATTGCGCTACAATTTAATACAGTTTTTCATGCTGCGTTTATATTGATGGTTTTCTTGACGGGGTTAATGTGTTTTGTATACATGTTTCACCATGTGCTCAACCATAAACACTGCCCTTTGAAAAAGCTATATTATTTTAATAGACGCTTTTCTTTAAAGATATTTTTACTACACCATTGGCGAACGGGCGCCTATTGTTTTTTAATCCCCTTTATACTGGCGATTTTATTGGGTCTTATTTCTTTATTGATGGGACCAGAGAAGCATTCATCTTGTAAAACAAATGATACGGCTAATGTGAATTATATACAAAACATACCGACATCTAAAATTATGTTGGATAAAAGCATAGAACCCTCTCACTCTTCTATGGTTAGCCCCCCTGATAGTAATAAAACCATGAGATAATTTATGTCCTTTGGTTTAATGGTCTTTTTTTCAAAAGGACCTATATTTTCTAGGTCCTTTTTGTACTTGACAAAATATAGCCAAATGGATATAATATAAATATAGAACAGGAGGAAAATACAATGCCAGAAATTACAAGATTTTACGGAATACTCATTAAAATGTTTTTTAGCGAACACAATCCGCCCCATTTTCACGCTATTTACGGGGAATATAACGGAACTTTTGAGTTGGACTCGTTGAAAATGACGGAGGGCGACCTCCCAAGCAAGGCTCAAAAGCTAGTTATGGAGTGGGCCGCAAAGTACAAAGACGAACTTTTAAAAATGTGGAATGAACAAAATATCACCAAACTTCCGCCCCTTGAATAAGGGGCAGAAGCAAGGGGGCGACTATGAAATTCAAGAGAGCGCGTAAAGTGTATCCGTTAGACGGAATGGTTATTGGCGTATTGTTTGAAGGGGGTGAGTTTAAAAAATATGACTTGGAGCCGCTTACCCACAAATGGCCTGTTTTTAATGCGCTACGCTACCGAAATTTGTTTGAATCTGCCCGGATAGAAGCAGGTGGACATGGCATTGTATGGAATGAAGACATTGACCTCGCTGCCGAAGAAGTTTATTTAAATGGTGTTCCCTGGCTTGATGCGCCGCGTGAGGATGAAGAAGTGGTGGAGCTGGTGGCGCGCTTCGTAGAGCTGCGCAAAAAGGCTAAAATGACGCAGCAACAGGTTTCTGAAAAGACAGGCATCAAGCAGTCCAGCATCGCCCGTATGGAAAACGGCGGACGGGCCCCGCAACTGGCCACTATCTTGCGGCTGTTTGAGGCGGTGGGATATAGCTTGCAACCCGTGGCAAAATAAAGCTATGATGGGAGAGAGCAAAAAACAGTCCCTCCACCCCATCCGTCAGTTCTGTAAAATCTGTTAAAACATTGCAAAAAGATGGGAATATAGCAACCATTGAAATAATTTTTGTCGGCAAACAACAACAGGATATTCCCCTTGTTATCGGTATGCAAAAAATGGAAAACTATTGGCAAATAAAACAGATTGTTAATTTTGAAGAATTTACAAAAGCAGTGGATTTTGATCTGCAAAAAGCAGTTGAATAACCCTGTTAGACACATGAAGGTATTATTAGTTGCCGTTTTGGCTTTACATGCTTCTCTTTGTTTCGCCCAAAACACTTATAAGTTACAAAACTTTAACAAAGTGTCGTTGGCTTCCGTGTACGACGGCGACACTTTTAAAGTCTATTTGGCTTGTAAATACCCTATTTTTTGCAAGGCCATCCCCGTGCGCGTGCGCGGCGTGGACTGCCCGGAAATGCGTGGCGGCACACCGGGAACAAAGGCCGCCGCAAAGGCCGCCAAAGCGTTTACCAAGCAGTTTTTGCGTGGTGGCAAGATACTTCTGCGCAACTGTGGCCGGGACAAGTATTTCCGCCTATTATGTGAAGTTAAGGTCAACGGTGCTGACTTGGGAACGACTCTTATAGAGCACGGCCACGCCGGGCCGTATGACGGCGGAGCGAAAGGACAATAATTTTTGGGTCATTTTACCCCTTGACAAAACGTATCATATAAGATACACTATTAATATAAAAAGAGAGCAAACGGTATTATTTTCAAAATGGTTTGATAAACTGTGCGCCGCGGTGCAGGATAAAATCGCCGACTATATTGACCGCGTTCTTTGCGGCAATATGTCCAACTGCAAATCTGTCGGCAAAGGCGTTTATGAAATCAAAATAAATTACCAAAAAGGATATCGCGTATATTATACGATGTTCCAAGGTAAAACCGTCCTGGTCTTGCTGTGCGGCGGGCATAAAGGTACGCAAAAAGACGATATCAAACAAGCCCACGTCATTAAGGAATACTTGGAGGGGAAATATGAAAAACAATGATTTTGAATTGGCAAAAGAGGATTTTGACACCTCCTATGCCAAAATATTAAAGAAAAATCCTAAACGCCGCGAAGCGTTCAAAAAACGCATTATTGCGGACTATAACCGCACGCACAATCTGCCCGTGTTCTTGATGAACTTGCGCATTTTGGCAATGTCCGGCAATGTGGCGGAACTGTCCCGCAAAACGGCAATGAAGCGTCCGAATGTATATCGTCTGCTTAAAAAGGACGCGAACCCCGGTTTTGCCACACTTATAGGCTTAACAGAAAACTTGGGGATAAATTTTCAGTTTACGGTAAAATAATTCAGCCCCGCTTCGGCGGGGTTTTTAATCTATGCATATATACCAAGATAAACGTACCGGCATTTATTATGTGTCTTATACCGACCCTACAGGGCGTCGGCAACGCACATCGCTTAAAACGAGGAACAAGGGCGTTGCTACCATTAAGGCGGGGCAAATACTGGATAACCATAAAGCTGCCGATTCTACAAAAGTACCGTTGGAATCTTTTTTAGCCCGTTATCGCGCATTTTTAGCGGCTACCCGTAAGCCGGAAACTGCTGCGCATTTTGAACTTGGGCTCAAAAAACTGCTCGCCTTTAAAAAGAATATTTCGTATTTGGACGATATCACTCCTGCGGTTTTGGACGAGTGTGCTATTTATTTAAAGTCTAAAATTAAAAGCAAGGAGGCCCCGGGGCTAAACCGTGCGATTCGTGCGATTAAAACGGCTATGCGTCAGGCCGAATTTTGGGAACTCATCCTCCCTCAAAACTGGCGGAAAGTATCGCGGTTTCAAGAAAGCAAAGGGCGTGTAGAGTTTCACTCGCCCGAAGAAATTAAACAGATTTTAGGAGTTTGTAATCCAGCATGGAAGCTGGTGGTTTTACTGGGGTGCCGCGCAGGCCTGCGTCGTGGGGAAATTGCAGCACTCCAATGGGCGGATGTAGATTTTAAGAATAATCAAATTTATGTGGCGCCAAACAAAACCGAAAAGCACCACTATGTGACCATAGCGCAAGATTTATTTAAAGCCTTACAAGAAGCCCAAAAACGCGCCACAAAAGGAAATCCTTACGTGGTTGATGTAGGCGAGGCTCGCAACTCAAAGTATTTTCTAACGGCCTATTATCTAAAGATGACCAAAGAAAAATTGCCCTTTAAGTGTGGACTTCATAAATTGCGCCACACTTTTGCCAGCCATTTGGTGCAAGCAGGGGTAGATTTGTACCGTGTGAGCAAGCTTTTAGGTCACAGCTCTATCCAAATGACTGAAATCTATGCTCACTTGGCTCCGGCAGATTTACAAACCGCCATTTGCCAGTTGCCCAAGATAGGCTAGGCCTAGTTATTTTTTTGTCAGCAAAATTGTCAGCTCAACGTCTGAAAAAATATCCCGCTGGGGGCATTTCTTCGTAATTTAAGGCATTTCGTTGTTGCGCCTCGGGTCGGATACCTCTTTTCAAAGCCAATAAGAAGTATAGGCACTGGAAACCTTAGGGTTTTTGCCACCCAAGGAGAGGCAAACTTTTTTGGCGGTTTCATTATGCTGCGTGGCGCGGCATTCCCGGGGAGCTTGCGGACCGTAGTTTTGGACATAGTCCAAATTATCTCTCAAAAGGCGGCCCGTAACGGCCTCATTTCCCTCTCCGTTAGAAAATAAAGTCAAATTAAATTTGTCATACGTCCAAACTTCCGCATGTTCCGAATGTCCTTTTTGCTTGGGTTGAGGTAATGCCACATCCAACTCATCAAAACTCTGTGCATATTTGCCGTTGGCCATACGGTATACCTCTTGGGCTTGCGCAATGGAATTGGCTAAAGTCACCAACTGCATGTACCGCGCTTTTTTAACGGCCACCTCATACTTGGGCAAGGCCACCGCTGCGAGAATACCGATGATGAGCACAACAACCAATAATTCAATCAACGTAAAGCCGCCTAAACGGCCCGTAGAACGATTTTTCATAGTGGGGTTCCTTTTTTGCTAAATTTTGCGTATACGCAAAATTTAGCAAAAAAAAAACATTAGGCAAGTGTTTTAAATTGCGGTGCCAACTTCTACGACGACAAAAGCAAAAAACAATATAAATCAAGGTCAAGCTGAGGTGTCTCTGCTCAGCATCTTCCATTTTCCCTGTTATTTGATGGATAAAAGCAAAAGAAGTTACTTCTTTTTGGAAAGTCGGGCCGCCTTTTTTCCAACTTTAGCGGCGGATTTTTTCTTCGGGTTTGTAGCTTTTGCGGGTTTAGACTTGGCCGCTTTTTTAGGCGCGGCGGACTTGCCGGATGCCTTTTTCCCCGCGGCCTTTTGCGCAGCGGCCTTGGCGGCGGCTTGGGCAGCGGCACGGCGGCGCAACAGACGGGCCAACGGACTGCGGTCTACCACTTCCCCTAAAATATTGGTTTTTTGTTTGACGCTCAGACCCGTGTGCAGCTTGCGGGTGCGGTGGTCCTCCGGCAGGGTTTCCAGCAGGCCGGCCTTGCGGGCGGCCTTGCGCATTTCAGACACGGCGCGCTCCTCTATTTGGCGCACGCGCTCGCGCGAGAGGCCCATTTTCTCGGCCACTTCCCCCAACGTCTTAGGCTCATTGTCCAGCAAACCAAAACGCAGGGTCAAAATTTCGCGGTCCCGGTCGTTTAAATTCATCAAACTTTGTTGCAAAACTTGGGCATTTTCCGAGCGTAAAAATACATCGTGCGGATTGCCTTTGCCGTCGTCGCTGATTTTGTCCTCCAGCGTCATTTCCTCTTCTTCCCCTACCAAAGAGGTCAAAGAATCCACGCCCGTGGCGGCGCTGAGCGTGTCCATAATGGCCTTCACCTGACGCGCGCTCAAATTCAGCTCGCCGGCCATTTCGCTCAAGGACGGATCGCGCCCGTTGGCTTCTTTTAATGTATTCCACGCTTTAAACCAGCGCTTCAAATTGCCCCACGCATGGGAAGGAATTTTGATAGAGCCGGATTGCTCCTCAATATACTTGCGGATGTATTGCTCTATCCAATACACGGCATAGGTGGAAAAACGATAGCCCTTTTGCGGCTCAAATTTTTCTATGGCTTGCAGCAGGCCCAGGTTGCCTTCTTCTATCAAATCCATGAGCTCCATGCCGGGCCGCTGGAAACGTTTGGCCGTGGGAATGACCAGGCGCAAATTCATTTCCATAATTTTATTTTTGGCGGCCTTGTCGCCTTTTTTCACTTGGCTCCACAGCGCGGCCAGCTCCTCGCGGTTGACTTCCCGCGTGATTTGGCCCAAATGCTTAAAGTATTCGTTGACGCTGTCCAAGTTTTCGTTTTCCATATATAAATCCTATCAAAAATAAACCTTCTCTTTCACGCAATTTTTTACCAAATCATCAGCAACACTCCCGCCGTAATCAAACCGCAGCCGGCCACCACCTTGAGGTTAACCGCCTCATGCAAAAAGAAAAACGACAATATCACCGCCAGTGCCACGCTGAGTTTGTCTATCGGCACCACGCGCGAAACATCCCCCAGCTGCAGCGCCTTATAGAAAAACAACCACGAGGCCCCCGTCGCCAACCCGGACAGACATAAAAAAATCCAACTGCGTGAGCTGACTTGACTGAGCTGATGTTGCCCACCCGTGGCAAACACCACGCCCCACGCCAACACCAAAACCACCAAGGTGCGCACCGCCGTAGCCAAATTGGAATTAATTCCCTCTATCCCCACCTTGGCCCAGACCGAGGTCAAGGCCGCAAACAAGGCAGAAAGCAAGGCATATACCGCCCACATGGTTCCTCCATACTGCTTTGTTATATCATAGCACTTTTGCCGCAAGCGCCGGTAGCGTGCGGTGCGGCCCAAAGCGTGTTATAATAAAAGTATCTGCTGCAAAAGGAGAGCTGACATGGACGGGCAACACGAACAAAAAACTTTTAAACAAATCATGCTGATGTGCCTAGGCTTTTTTGGCATTCAGTTTGGTTGGGCTTTGCAAATGGGCAATATGAGCGCCATTTACTCGCGCTTGGGCGCCAGCGAGGCGCAAATCCCGCTGTTGTGGTTGGCGGCCCCGGTGACCGGGTTGCTGGTGCAACCTTTGGTGGGGTATTTTAGCGACCGCACTTGGTGCCGCCTGGGACGGAGGCGGCCATACTTTTTGGGCGGGGCCATTTTCTCGGCTTTTGCTTTGTTTCTGATGCCGCAAGCCTCGGCCATTTGGATGGCGGTTATTGCCTTGTGGATTTTAGACACGTCTGTCAATGTCAGCATGGAGCCGTTCCGCGCCTTCGTAGGCGACATCCTGCCGGAAAACCAACGCAAAACCGGCTATGCCATGCAAAGCGTAATGATTGGCGCGGGGGCGGTCATTGCCTCGTTCCTGCCGCAGATCTTGGCGTGGGCCGGGGTCAGCACCGAGGCGCCGCTGGGGCATATTCCCAACACGGTTAAATATTCCTTTTACGCCGGGGCGGTGGTGCTGCTGGCCGCTATTTTGACCACGGTCAAAACTACGCCGGAATACCCCCCGCAGGATATGCAAGCCTTTAAAAACCTGCAAAAACAAGCCGTCAGCATCCGCAAGACCTTGGCGGAAATGGCCCGGGCCTTTATCACCATGCCGCAAACCATGCGCCGTTTGGCCGTGGTGCAGTTTTTCACTTGGGCGGCATTTATGATTATGTGGGTCTACTTCACCCCGGGGATTGCCTCGGCCGTCTTCCACGCGGTGCCCGGCACGGCTGCGTACGAAACCGCCGCCAATTGGGGCAGCTCCTGCTTTGGCATTTACAATGGTGTGGCGTTTGGCTTTGCTTTTGCCCTGTTGTGGCTGACCACCAAGTTTTCCGCCAAATACATTCACATCGTTTGCTTGACTGTCGGCGCGGTGGGGTTGGGCTCCTTGGGGCTGACGCTCTTTGGCGTACAATTTAGCCAAACCGGGTTGATTTTCCCCATGGTGTGCGTGGGCGTGGCGTGGAGCAGCCTGCTGTCTATGCCGTATGCGCTGCTGGCCAATTCGCTCCCGGCAGAAAAAATGGGCTTTTATATGGGGGTGTTTAACTTCTTCATCGTTATCCCGCAGATCTGCGTTAACCTGTTCTTCGGCCCGGTGATGAAACACCTCTTGGGCGGCAGCGCCATCGCCGCGGTGGGGGTAGGCGGACTGAGTTTGCTGTTGGCGGCGGTCTTTACCTTCTTCGTGCAAGACAATACGCTCAAACAAAAAGCCTAAAGCCTTTACTCATAGCAAACGCCCCGCTTTTGAGCGGGGCGTTTTATTGCGGAAAAGACAGCATTTACAGCGGGATATTGCCCGTATTTTTATGGGCCTTCGGGTCGCGCTTGTTCTTTAAGATACGCAAGGCGCCGATGATCTTGGCCCGGGCTTCTGAGGGCTCTATGATTTCATCAATAGACCCGTTGGAGGCCGCTTGATACGGAGAGGCGAACTTGTCGGAATAGTCCTGCGTCATTTTCATCTTCATGGCTTCCTTTTTTTGTTCGTCCGTTTCCTTTTTCAAATCGCGCGAGTACAAAATTTCCACCGCCCCGCGCGGACCCATCACGGCAATTTCCGCGCTGGGGAAGGCAAAATTAAAGTCCCCCCGCAAGTATTTAGAGCCCATGGCAATGTACGCCCCGCCGTAGGCCTTGCGCAAAACCAAGGTCACTTTGGGTACCGTCGCTTCGGCATAAGCATACAGCAGCTTGGCCCCGTGGCGGATGATGCCGCCGTGCTCTTGGGCCACGCCCGGCAAATAACCGCCGGTATCCACCAACGTCAAAATAGGAATATTAAACGCATTTAAAAAGCGGATGAAACGCGCCGCTTTATCGCTGGCGTCGCTGTCCAATGCGCCGCCCAAGCAAGCGGGATTGTTGGCAATCACACCCACCACTTCACCACCCAAGCGGATAAACCCGGTTACCACATTTTTGGCAAAGTTTTGGTGAATTTCAAAAAAGCCGTAGTCATCGGCCAAGCGCCAAATGACATGATGAATGCGGAAGGCTTTTTTGGGGTCCATTTCGCACACGCGCTCCAGCACATGCACCGGGCGGTCTGCGATATCCGTGGTGGTCTCAGAAGGTGCTTTTTCCTCGTTGTTTTGCGGCAAAAAGCTCAGCAGCTCGCGCACTTGGCGGAAGCAGTCCTGTTCAGACTTGGCCACAAAATGGCACACGCCGCTTTTTTCGCTGTGCGGTTTGCTGCCGCCCAAGGTGTCAAAATCCACTTCTTCCCCGGTGGCGGCTTTCACCGCGCCCGGCCCCGTGATAAACATATGACTGATGCCTTCCACCATAAAGATGAAATCAGTCAAAGCCGGCGAATACGCCGCGCCACCGGCGCAAGGCCCTAAAATAACGGAAATCTGCGGGATTTTGCCGGAGGCTTTGACGTTGCGGTAAAAGATTTCGCCGTAGCCGTTGAGGCTTTCCACCCCTTCCTGAATACGCGCACCGCCGCTGTCTAGCAAGCCGATGACGGGAATTTTGGCCTCTAAGGCCTTGTCCATAATGTCGGCAATTTTCTTGGCGTGGGCCAAACCCAGCGAACCGCCCAACTGCGGGAAGTCCTGCGCAAAAATAGCCACCGGGCGGCCGTTGATGCGGCCAAACCCCGTGATCACGCCGTCGCCTTTGATGTGCTTGTCGGCTACGCCGAAATCGTGGCAGTTGCTCTCCACCAAGCTTTTGATTTCAAAAAAGCTGTCTTGGTCCAACAAATACGAAATACGCTCGCGGGCGGTAAACTTGCCCTTGGCCTTTTGGGCTTTGTTTTTTTCTTCACCCGCGCCGGCCAAAGCGTCTTGGTAAATCTGACGGAATTTCACCAGGCTTTTAGGCGCCGGGCGATCCGATTTTTTGTCTTCTCTGGGATTGTCAAACAGTTCTATCATGCGTCCTCCCTAAAGCTATATTTTACCAAACTTCGCACCGGCTATAGCGGGTGCAAAGGCCACAGTAAAAATAAATTGATTATCAAACCGCACCGAACTGAGCGCAATTTGTGGCTTTTGTAGGGCGAGCCACGCCTCTTGCGCCCGGCCCAACAGCCGGGGAACGGTTTCATCATCTAGTACAATTTCTTGCGTGTTTAAAGACAGCCCGCGCCCCAATAATTTGAGCACGGCTTCTTTTTGCGTCCAAATTTTTGTCAAATGTTCATCGGTGCCGGGGCCCTTTTCCCGCGGGTCAAAAAAATCCTCCGCCCAAGCGCGGCTGCGGGGTTCTATTTTTTCCAAATCAATGCCCAAAAAGGTCTGCGGGGCCGACAGCGCCGCCACCGCCCACCCGTGCGAATGCGTAATACTCACGCTGCGCGCGTCCGGCACCGCCCCGATAAACACTTGCGGCGCGCCGCTGGGCAATTTGACCACGTCTATATTTTTAAGTACCCCCAGCGCCGCGGTAGACATCTCCACCGGGCACTCGGCTGCCGCGGCCGGCAAAGAACACACGGGCAACAGACCGCTCTCTCGCGCCAGCAGTACCTTTAACGCAAACCGGCCCCCGAGCCAGTCGCCTCTTCTTTTTTCCGCGCGCAGCGTCTGCAAATAGGCGCTTTCCGCGGAGCAAAGAAAGGTGTCTGCCGGGGGCAGGTCTTGTATTTTAATAAACTGCGTTTTGTAATTCATTACTGGCCGATGGCCTGATAGCCGTGGATTTCCACCCACACTTGGCCTTGGTCGTCAAACACATAGGCGTCGTGCAGGGTTTTTCCGTCGGCGGTCAACCCTTTAAAGCGGCCGTACAAATACAGCTTCTGCGGCGGAACTTCCCGTTTGAACACGGCCAATTCTTTGATGCCGTCGGGCAGGGTCATCTTGTTGTCTATGGCCATATCACGGAAGCCACAGCACTGGAACGCCGCTTCAATGAGCATCGGGTTGGCCAACAAGGTTTTGGCTCCGTCGCTCCATTGCGGGCGCGGGGTGGTGTTGTAAACGGCCAAGGAGCTGTCCTTGTCCGCCTTCAAAATCCCCCCCAACACCTGAAAGCTGGGCCCGTGGAAATACTTTTTGTAGATTTCCTCTTTGGTAATTTGCGGGGCGGCATTTACGTCCAAATGAATTTGGTCCTTGACCTCGTTCCACGTAGATACAAAACCGCTCTGCAAAGCACGGGCCGTAAAATGACGGCGGGTATTGCCCATTTTCACGCCCTTGCTGTTGATGAAGTCCGACTCAATTTCCATGGAAATATCGCCGTTTTCTTCTTTGCCGATGACGCGCACCGCTTGCGGGCGGTTGCGCAGCAACTTAATGGGCAAATAAAAGTGTACATCTTTCAAGCCTTGCGGTACGGTGCCGCCCAAGGCGGTCGCCGTTTCCACAAAGGTTTCAATGCCCATCACGCCCGGCACATACGGCGTGCCTTCAATGGCGTGGTCGGCCAAGTACGGGTCGGATTGCAAATTAAATTCTTTTTCGGCGTGCAATTCTTGGTTCTTGGCCAAGGTGCCCACCTTACCTAAGAAATGGGTGGCTTGCGCCGGGTCCGGCTGGGCGGCGGAAGACACCGGGGTTACCGGGGCAGCCCCGCCTTGGCCGCGGTCATTGCCGCCCTGGGGCGCGGCGTGCGCGCCCTCGGGGACAATTTCATCCATTTCAAAACGCAACTGATGGTCCCAATCCAAGCGGCCCAAGGAGCCCGTCAAGACGATTTCAGGCACGTCGCCGTACACGATTTCGTCCAAGAAGATTTGCATGCCGTCCTCAGGATCCACAAAGTCTACTCCGTTGGATTTGAGGAACGTCTCCACCCCGGCGCGCACGCCCATACCCACATTTTTGTAGGCGCTCATGGCAATGGCAATGGCGCGGTAGCCTTGGTTGGTCAGGCTAAAGGCGGATTTGGCCAAATAGTCGTTGGCGGAGGCGTAATCGCTTTGGCCCAAGTTGCCGTATTTGCCGGCAATGGAAGAGGCAAAGGCGAAGAAGCCGTCATCGCGCACGATGTTGTTGGCCAAGAAGCTGGCAAAGCTGGTAGCCTTCACGTCAAAGATACGGTAATATTCCGCGGGGTCTTTGTCGTAGATCAGCTTAGAGCGCTCCAACCCGGCGAAGTGAATCAAACCGTCCACCCGGCCGTTTTTGGCTTTAATCTTGGTGCAAACTTCTTTGACCATAGAGCTGTTGAGCACGTCGCAGTGGTAATATTCCACTTCGCTGCCCAAGTCACGCAATTTTTGCAAGTTGTTGTAAAGCGTGATGGAGTCTTTCACGCGGCCAAAGGCGCGCTCCAACATCACCGGGGTGGCTTTGTGCGTGGTATCGGCTTTGAGCTCTTCCCAGATTTGTTTCTTCAGCGCGGCCAATTCGGCCTCGTTCATAGACGCCCACAGCGGGGTCTTTTCTTGGATTTCAATGATGTCCAACACAATGATTTTGCTCTTGTACTGGGCGGCAATTTTTTGGCTGAGCATCGCGCCGATGCCGCGGCCGGAGCCGGTAAAGATGATGGTCTTGCCGGCCAAATCAAAGCGTTTGACGCTCTTGTCCAAGCGCACGGGCACCGACAAAATGGTGGTGCGTTTGCCGCCGCGGGTGCCGATCATCAAGCGCATATCGCCGTGGAGCACTTCGTCCATGGTTTTCTGCGCCATTTCGTCGGGGGTGGCGGTGGGTTCAAAGTCAATCAACTTGCTAATGGCCCCGGTGCGTTCGTAGACGTCTTTGCGGTAGCAGGTCGTGCCGCCGGTCAACGCGCCCACCATGGGGTTGAACTCGTCTTTGGTAAAGTAGCCGAAGTTACCGTCAATTTTGACGTTCACCGCAAAGAACGTATCGGCGTCTTGGCGGTTGGCCAAGCCTTTTTCAAATACGCGCAAGGCAATGAACAACGGCATGACGTACTTGGTCAGTTCATTGTGCGGGCTGGCCTTTTTGTCAAACTTTTTAATGGTGGCGCCCAGCAAGTATACGATACCCTGGATATTGGGGTCCTCGGCGGCATATTCCTTCAATGCGGCCTCGGTTTCTTCGTACGATTCCCAGTTGACGATCGTCGTGTTTTTGCTGCGGGTTTTGAGCGTGGTAAATACATGGGTTTTGACGCCCAATTCTTTAAACTCTTCTTGGTAAGCCTTGATGAGTTGCGAATTGTCGGCAAAGATCAACACCGTGCGGTCTTTGGCCAAGCGGCGGTTTTCGCGCTCGGTCAACGGCGCATCGGCCACCACGGTGACATTGCGCAGTTTCTTCTCGTGGCAATGTTCCCCGGCATAGCCCTCGCGTTCCGGGCGTTCGGCCAAGGAAACGCGGTGCTCAATTTGGCCCGTCGGGTTGGTGGTCAACATTTCTTCCGAAGGTTTGCCCACTTTGCCCGCCGTCGGCACGGCTTCTTGCACGTCCGCCACCTTGATGACCGGCAAAGCCGGTTCGGCAGGGGCTTGCGCGGCGGGAGCCGTTTGAGCGGGGGCCGCAGGTTGAGCCGCCGGAGCCGGAGCAGCCGCTACAGCGGGTTGCGCTGCAGCCGGGGCCGCGGCCGGTTTGCCGGCATAGGTCAAGGCAAAATTGATGCAATGGCGAATGGTCGGATAGTCTTTAAGCTGGATGCCTTCCATTTGCGCAATGCCATAGTGCTCGCGCATGGCGGCAAAGAGTTCGGCCTGTTTGACCGTGTCAATGCCCAAGTCAGCTTCCATATCCAAGTCCAGTTCCAACATATCCTCCGGGTAGCCCGTCTTTTCAGCCACCATGGCCACGATTTCTTTGGTCACGCTGGCTTCATCCAAGGCGCCCTGCGCTTTCGGCGCAGCAGCCGGGGCAGGTTGCGCCGCCGGAGCTGCCGCTACGGGAGCGGGAGCCAGAGCAGGCGTTACCGCCGCGGGGGCTGCCACAGGAGCCGGGGCCGGTTGAGCCGCCGGGGTTTGCACCGCAGCAGGCGCAGCCGCTACGGTTGCGGCGCCTTCCGTGCCCGCATTAGCCATAGCGTACTTAATGATAGAGCGAATGGTCGGATAATCCTTAAGCTGTACACCCTCTTGGCGCGCAATTTGATATTTCTCGCGCATAATAGCAAACAGCTCAGCTTGTTTGACCGTGTCAATGCCCAGGTCGGCTTCCATATCCAAGTCCAAATCCAACATGTCCTCGGGGTAGCCCGTTTTCTCAGCGACCAAGGCCACAATGTCTTTGGTCACGCTGGCTTCATCCGTGTTCGGCAAGGCCGCTTTCGGCGCAGCCGCCACAGGCGCAGGTTGAGCCGCCGGAGCCACTGCAGGAGCGGGGGCCGGGGCAGGCGTTACCGCCACCGGGGCCGGATTCACCGCCGGCAACACGACCGGGGTAGCTGCGGGTTGGGCAGCTGCACCCGTTTCGGAGCCGGCATTCTCCATGGCATACTTAATAATAGAACGGATGGTCGGGTAATCTTTAAGCTGCACACCCTCTTGGCGCGCAATTTGGTATTTCTCGCGCATAATGGCAAACAGCTCGGCTTGCTTGACCGTGTCAATACCCAAGTCGGCTTCCATGTCCAAGTCCAAGTCCAACATGTCTTCAGGGTAACCCGTCTTTTCAGCCACGATAGCCAAAATATCTTTGGTCACACTGGCTTCGTCCGTGTTCGGCAAGGCCGCTTTCGGCGCAGCCGCCACAGGAGCAGGTTGGGCCACCGGAGCGGGCGTTACCGCGGCAGGAGCTGCCACAGGAGCCGGAGCCACTGCAGGCTGGGCTACAGGAGCCACAGACGCAGCCGCTACGGTTGCGGCACCTTCCGTACCCGCATTGGCCATAGCGTACTTAATAATAGAGCGAATGGTCGGGTAATCTTTAAGCTGTACACCCTCTTGGCGCGCAATTTGGTATTTCTCGCGCATAATGGCAAAGAGCTCGGCTTGTTTGACCGTGTCAATGCCCAAGTCGGCTTCCATATCCAAATCCAAGTCCAACATGTCTTCAGGATAGCCCGTCTTTTCAGCCACGATAGCCAAAATGTCCTTCGTCACGCTGGATTCGTCCGTGTTCGGCAAGGCCGCTTTCGGCGCAGCCGCCACAGGCGCAGGTTGAGCCGCCGGAGCGGGCGTTACCGCCGCAGCGGGGGCCGGAGCCGGTTGCGCAGCGGGAGCCGTGTGGCTGGCCATCATATTGACCTTGTCTACAAAGGCTTGCGCCCCTTCCATTACTAAGGACGGTTTGACGCCATGTTTGTAATTGTCTTTGACGCGCAAGGTATTGTGGTCTACTTCCAAGACCGGGTTTTCCTGGTTGGAAATATGTTTGAGCCAAGCTTCGTGTTTGGCGGCATCGGTGATGCGCGGTTCGCCCACCGTCCACATTCTTTCCAGCAGCGTCATACCAATCTGCGAGCCGAAACCCGCCGCCAAACGCAACGCATATTTAAAGTTATAATGACCGCCTTTGCTTAATGTAATGCCTTCCAGTTCGGGGTCAGCCTCTTTGAAGTTGGCAATGGGCGGCACCAAGCCCGTGTTCAAGCAGCGCACGGCAATGGCGTCCTCCAGCCCGGCGCCCATGGAATGGCCGGTAAAACCTTTGGTGTTGCTGACGATCACAGAGCTGACATCTTTGCCAAAGGTGGATTTCAAGGCGTACGCCTCGGCGCTGGCGGAACCGCCGCGGGCCGGGGTATAGGTTTCATGAGAAATGAAGACCAACTGTTTGGCAATGTCGCTGCGGTTCAATCCGTATTCTTTCTCCGCGTGGGCGACCAGCTCGTTCATCACCTGAGCCACATGCCCCACATCCAAGCGGGTTACGTGGAAACCGCTGTTGCGGATTTCGGTGGCCAACAATTTGGCCAACGGTTTCATACCGCGTTTTTCCACTTCGGCCTGTTCTTCCACCACCAAGGACACAGCGCCCATGCCCACAATCATGCCGTTGCGGCGGCGGTCAAAGGGCAGGGCGGCCTTGGTTACATCGGCCTGCGTCGTAGCGGCGCCGGAAGCCAAGAAGGCCGTCAACATCCATTCGGAAATGGAATTGTTGGTAATATCATCGGCACTGATGACGATCACACGTTTGGCGCGGCCCAGGCGGATCCAGTCATGCGCCACGGAAATGGCCTGCGCCGTAGAAGCGCACGCCGCACTCATAGAGGTGGCGGGGCCTTTGGCGCGGATCCATTGCGCAAAGTGAGACTGGGCAATAATAATGGTCTTTAAAATAAATTGCGAGGTAAACGACTGCAAAGCCGGCACTTTGGCCATTTCCGCGTCGTACCAAGCTTTGAGCTCGGCCTTGAGGGCCGGGTCCGAGATTTGGTTAATAAAAGTTTCGTAGAACTTGGTCAGTTCTTTGGCGTTTTTATTCTCCAGCAAAGCCGTCAGCTTTTGGGCGAATTCCCCCATCATGCTGTTGGCAATGGGATAAGCCGAGGTAAAGATAACGCCGGTATTGTCAATCATCTCTTCCGGCAAGCCCCAGCGGTCAGGCAAGTAACCGCCCGTAGAGGTGGGTTTGTAATACAACACCAAGGGAATGCCCGCATCCTTGAGGGCCAAAATACCCGCGGCAATGGCCAGCTGGAAGCAGCGGTCCATAGACGCCACCCATTTGGCCGGCAGGCCAAATTCCTTTTCCAAATCAAAGCTGCCGGATTTGGCGGCCAACTTAATGGCCTGCTCCGGAGAGCTTAAATGTTCAATGCGGTGGTTGCCGTCTTTGGATTTGATGACGATTTCCACATTTTTATCAATTTGTTTTTGCTGGATTTCGCTGCTGACGGGCTCAATCAAATTGCGCCCTTGCAAGATTTCGTCCAGCACCCCTTCGCGGAAGACCTTGTCCCAGCTGCCGGGGCCGCCCGCGGCAATACCGCTGATGACCACTTCTTTATGCGTGCTGCAAGCAGCCGGCTGCGCCGTGCAGGCCGCCGGTTGAACCGGGGTAGCCGCCGCATGGACCGCCGCGCCCGCCCACTGGGCAAAGGCCGGGTTGAAGGTGGAATGGTCACCAAACACGTCGGTGCCCTTCCAGTCAATGTGAATGCCAGAGGAAATCATATTGGCAAACATATCGTTAAATTCCACAATGCCGCCCTTTTTGGGGTGGTTGGAGGCCAAGACCTTGATGTCTTTTTTATCGGCCAAGGTGTTGGTGGCTAAAGCAGAAAGCACGCGTTTGGGGCCGCACTCTACAAACAAGCGCACGCCGGAATCGTAGGTGGTTTTGAGCTGCTTAATCCATTCCACCGAGTGGGAAATCTGCGTGACCATGAGGTCTTTGATTTTCTCGGGGTCGGAGGGATAGAACTCCGCCGTGACATTGGTGGTAATGGGCATCTTGGGGGCGTTGACCGTCAAGGTGTCTAAGAAAGCGCGGTATTTGGGCATCGCCGGGCGGACGATTTCGGAGTGGAAAGCATGCGAAACCGGGATTTGCACCGCTTGAATGCCCATATCGGTAAACATTTTAATAGCGTCATCAATGGACTTGCTGTTGCCGGCAATGACCGTTTGCGTGGGGCAGTTTTTGTTGGCCACGGCCACATAACCGCTAATGCGCGAAAGCTGCGGTTCCACCTGTTCGGTCGGCGCGGCGATAGAGGCCATTTTGCCATTGTCTTCCACCTTAATATCGGCCATGGCTTTGGCGCGGGTGCAGACGGCTTTGAGGCCATTTTCAAAATCAAAAATACCCGCAGCCACCGCAGCGGCGTATTCGCCCAAGCTGTGGCCCATGACCACATCGGGTTTCAACCCGAAAGAAGAGAGCAAGCGCATCATGGCCACATCGGCGGTCAAGACGGCCGGCTGGGTCATTTCGGTCTTTTTGATAGCGGCTTCGCGTTCGGCCAACTGTTCTTTGGTTTCACCCGGTTTGCTCCAGAGTGTGTCGGTCAAGTTCTGCCCGATCAGACCCACCAAAATGCGGTCAGCCTCCATAAAGGTATCCATGACCACTTTATATTTAGAGGCCAAATCTTTCATCATGTCCACATACTGGGAGCCTTGGCCCGGGAACATAAAGCAAACTTTGGGTTTGATCTCGCTGGGCGTAAACGGATAAATGCCTTTCATCTTTAAATACAAAGATTCCTGCGCCCACACGTCTTGGCCGCCGGCGATTTTGATGAAATATTCAATTTTTTCTTTCAATTTTTCCGGGTTTTCCACATTGATGGCCACGGCAAATTTGTGCGGCTTTTGCATATGGTTTTGATAGGCAATGCGGGGCAAGTAGGTCGGGTCATATTCAATGGCCAAGACGGCTTTGCCCAAGGCATTAAACAAATCTTGTTTGGTATCGGCCGAGAAGGTCAACACATCACTTTGGATTTTTTCGCCCGGAACTAACAGGCTGTAATTGGTTGCGTTCATGTTTTGTTGCTCCTGTACGGCAGGGGTCGGATGAGAAATAGTGGCTGCGCAGACTTTATTTTGTGCAGCGGTTTGCGTTTTGCGGACCAGGTCGTCGTTCATTTCTTCCAAAGCCACGTGGAAGTTCGTCCCGCCGAAACCGAAAGCGGATACGTTGGCGCGGCGCACCTTGTCGGTGTTCCACGGCTCGGCCTGCGTAATCACGCGGAACGGGCTGGTGGACCAATCCACCGTCGGGTTGGGCGTTTGGAAGTTAACAGACGGCGGCAGTACCTTATTATACAAGGCCAAAGAGGTCTTGATTAAAGAGGCAATGCCGGCCGCGGCTTTGGCGTGGCCGATTTGGCTCTTGACGCTGCCCAAACCGATGGTGCCCGGTTTGGCATACGGACTGAAAATATCGTACAGCGCGTTAAGCTCCACAGCGTCCCCCACGCGGGTGCTGGTGCCGTGCGCTTCAATCAGCCCCACATCGCCCGGGGTATAGTCCAACTGTTCAAAGGTTTTTTCTACGGCAATTTTTTGGCCCTTGGGGTTGGGGGCGGTAATGCCTTTGCCTTTCCCGTCGGAAGAGGCGCCCACGGCGCGAATCACGGCGTACACTTTGTCGCCGTCTTTGACCGCATCGGAAAGGCGTTTTAAAATCACGGTGCCGGCGCCCTCGGCCATGACAAAGCCGTCGGCCTTGGCATCAAACGGGCAAGAGCCGTGCTCGGACAGTGCGCCGATTTTGCAGAACTTAATATACGCAGAAGGGGACATCATTTGGTCTACGCCGCCGACAATGGCCATATCAAAGTTCCCTTCGCGCAAGCCGTTGACGGCTTGGTCCACCGCCGCCAGCGAAGTGGCGCACGCGGCGTCTACGGTAAAGTTGGTGCCGTGCACGTCAAACACATTGGCCAAGCGCCCGGCGATGACATTGGCCAGTTCCCCCGGCATGGAATCTTCGGTAATGGGGGTAAATTTCTGGCGTACGCCTTCGTCCATTTCGTCCATCAGTTTTTGCTCGGCATCGGGCGAAAGGGCTTTGTAGGTCGGGGTGTCTTTTAAAATTTCATACAGGAAAGGGCGGTTGAGGCGGGTGTTGGACATTTCATTCTTCATGCCCCCCATGGAGTTGCCCATAATCACCGCGCAGCGGTCGCGGTTGAATTCTTTTTTATCGTATCCGCTGTCTTCCAGCGCCATGCGCGTGGTTTCAATGGCCAAGTGTTGGACCGTGTCCATCTGCTTGGCAATTTGCGGCGGAATGCGGTACTTAATGGAATTAAATTTGAAACCTTCCGGAATAAAGCCGCCGATTTTGGAGTACAGCTTATCTTCGGCTTTGTGGTCTGGGCTGTAGAAAAGTTTATAGTCCCAGTAAGAAGCGGGGATTTCGGTGATGCAATATTTACCAGTTTGAATGTTTTGCCAGAACTCATCTTTGCTTAAAGCTCCGGGCATAATGGCGCCAATGCCGACAATGGCAATAGGCTCTTTGGTTTTATTGTTCATTGTGTCTCCCGAGTTTTGGGTAAAACTCTATATATAAGGATATTATATGAAATTTGGAGGGGTAGGCCAAGGCAAAAGGTGATTTTAAAAATGTGTCAAACCAAAAATCTAATTGCACGCATAAGATTTTTTGTTTGTGCCCGACTTAAAAAAGCAAACCTACCCGAAGCAGACAGGTAGGTTTGTAAAACGAAGGTAAATTTTGCTATTTAGCCGGCTTTTCGGTGACCTTCATATTTTCCAACTCTTCAATCAAGCTCAGCAAAGTCGGCTGCAATTTTGTTACGTACTCTTGTTCAAAGGTGGACAGGCGCTGCTCCATGCGGGCCACCAGTTTGTTCAAATCGGCATTGTTTTTATCCTGCGCCAATTTTAATTCTTCCAAACGGTAATGCAACTCTTTTACTTTTTCTTTCAAATCCGCCACTTCCAACGCAGAGGTATTTTGCAAAGAACTCAAAATGGACGCGCGCGAAGCAAACGCCGGTTTGGCCACCGTCATCACGGTCAAATCTTCCACCGGGTAATCCAAATCCGTTTCGCGCACCAAAGCGGCGCGGTATTTTGCCGTAAAATAAAACAGCAAAACAAAGCACACCACAAAACCAATGAGTTGAAAAAGCAACGCGTTTAGCATATGTATTATATTATCATATTTTCACGCGAAAAATACGCTTGTTTCGTTTCCGCGCGCCGAATTGGGCGGATTTTGTGCAGCTCCCGGCAAAAATATATAGAATATAGGTAATGGACGACACATTAACCCACACGCTTTTTACCCGTTTTTCTGCAGGGCGTACCCCCGGCAAGGGGGATTTTAACGCCTCTAAAATGTTCTCTTTGTTAGAGGACCCCTTTGGCATATGGTGCTTTTTCCACGCTCCGCAAGAGGAAGCCGTCGTGGAAGTCAACCGCTATGAGAACCTCAAAGTCCGCACGGACCGCAACGCCCGCGACGAATGGATCAAGCGGCATTTCCCGGGGGTGGTATTTGTGTCGGCCACCAATGAGACGGAACGCTTCCAGGGCACGCTGCGCGCCATGGCCGAGGGGCAGAGCGCCATTGCTAACGCCGCCCTGTGGAACCTGCCCAAAAGCGTGTACGGCAGCATCAATTTATTAGAGCGCGTAGATGACGGGCGCAGTGTATTCGGCAATTACTACTACCGCATCGTCCAGTTCAAACGCGCCCACGACCTCAAGGAGCATTACGCGCTGCAGGTGTCGCTGCTCAATCACATTTTATCGGAAGTACAGGGCTTTACGCCGCGCTATTGCCGGGTGGAACTCAAGGGGAAAACCGTGCAGGTGGACTATTTGGACCACGAAGACCGCTTGGTGCGGGAGCTGGCTTATTTCCGCGCCATCCGCGACGGACAAGCCCGGCCTGAGGCCCACAAGCCGCCCAAAGCCGCCAGCTCGCCTTGGCGCGTCTACGCCAACAAAGTGGTGGCGGAAAGCAAGGATTTGCAAATGTTGCCGGCCCTCAGCGCGGAAATGCGCCAGTGCCTAAAAATTTACGGGATGCACACCACCGACGACGTCGCCCGGGCCGGGTTGGAGAAAATCCGTTCCATTTTAGAAGAACCCTACGCCACCGACGCCTATTACAACAGCCTGGCGTATTTGCACAACCGCCCGGTCTTGCGCGAGGAAGGCCACTTTCCCCCTCCGGCAAAAAAACACAATTTGTATTTTGATTTTGAAGCCACGGAAACCTTTACCAAAGACAATGTGTCCTTTGTATACCTGATTGGCATTTGGGACAAAGAAGCCGACAAGTATGTCTCCTTCGTGGCGAAAACGCCGGAAGAAGAAATCAAAATCTTTGAACAGTTTTACGATTATATCCAAGAGCCGCAGGACACCGTTTTGTATCACTGGACGGAATACGAGGCCAAAAAAATGCGTAAAATGGCCTTGGAAAACAAGCACGACGAGCAAAAGCTCAACCTGCTGGTCAGCCTGTGCTATGACTTAAAGGTCGCCGCGCAAAAGGCCTTTTATTTGCCCGCGCCGAGCTTTTCGTTAAAAGCGGCGGCCCCGGCTTTTGGCTTTCACTGGCGCCAAGACGACTGCGGCGCCATGGACAGCATGGTTTATTTCACCAACTGGCTTAAAACCGGCAACGACGCACTGCTGCAAAAAGTGCTGATGTACAACGAGGACGATTGCAAAGCCATGTTGTACTTAGAAGACAAACTCAAACAAGCCGACGTACTAAAACTCAAATGAACAAAGAATTGACCGTTTTAAAACAATGTCTGCAAACCGCGGGAGCCTTGGCGCGCAAACACGCGGGCAAGGTCAGCTACGAGCTCAAGGGCCGGGCCAATTTGGTCACCCGGGTGGACGTAGCCTGCCAAAACGCCATTTTAAAAATCATCAAAAAGAATTTCCCGGAGCATGATTTTTTGGCCGAGGAAAACGGCCTGAAAAACACCGGCTGCGACTGGAAATGGGTCATAGACCCCATAGACGGCACCACCAATTTTGCCCACGGCATGCCGCACTTTTCCATTTCCGTGGCGTTGGCGTATAAAAACGACATCGTGCTCGGCGGTGTGTATGACGTATGCGCCGATGAAATGTTCTTGGCGCGCAAAGGCAAGGGCGCCACGCTCAACGGCAAAAAAATCCATGTGTCTAAAGTCAACAAACTGCAAAACGCCTTGCTGGTGACGGGCTTTCCGTATGTGCGGCAAGGGCGCATGGACGAGCTGCTCAAACGGTTTAAAGATTTCATTTTATCTTGCCACGACATCCGCCGTTTGGGCTCGGCCGCGCTGGACATGTGCTGGGTGGCCGCGGGCCGCTTTGACGGATATTGGGAAGATACGCTCAACCCGTGGGATATCTCGGCCGGGAAGTTGATTTTGGAAGAAGCCGGCGGCAAAGTAACCGATTTTTCCGGCAAGAAATGGAAAAAACTGGAAACCTTTGGGGCGCAGACCTTGGCCACAAACGGCAAAATCCACAAAGAAATGTTTGATATAATAAAAAAAGGGTTGCAGTAATACGGCGGCCGCCGCGGCGGACCGCTTGGCAGTAAGGGTTTGAGTAAGGGGAGTATATGGCGATCAGCGTAGTAAAGCAGTACAGCGTTTTCCTGGTCAATGAGCCGGGCGCTTTGAAGAAATTTGCCGACCTGTTTGTGCGGGAACGCGTAAATTTAATTGCCATTTCGCAAGATGTGCGCTTTGACGCGGCAGTGCTGCGCGTGGCCGTCAATTACAATGCCGAAATCAGCCATGCGCTGACCAAAGCCGGGTTTACCAGCGTCAAAACGGACGCCATTTGCATAGACGCGGTGGACCGCGTGGGCTTGGCGCGTGACATTGGCGATGTGTTACACAAAAAGAACATCAATATTACCACCATTTACGGAGCCAGCTGCGGCGACGGACGGACGCGTTTTATCGTCGTAGTCAGCCACATTACCGAGGCATTAAGCGCCCTGGAAAGCTCCGGTCTGTTCTAACATTTTATCAGGCAAAAACCCCGGGCCATAAGGCCCGGGGTTTTTTGTTGAAACAAAAGCTACATATTGATCGGATTTCCACTGGTGGTGCCGAACAAGGAACAATAATTGTCTGAATCGTCGGTACAAATAATTTGCCCATGGGGGCCGTCGCCTTGCGCAGAAACGTACTCCAAAGAATACAAAAGTTCGCCGTCATATCCGCCTATATACCGCCGGGCCATGGGCGAATCCGGGCTTTCCATGGGCCAATCTCCCCAAAGTTCGGAGCACGTTATAAAACACCAATTTTTATTGCAAGCGACTTGGTATCCATCGTCATACTGCAAAGTGTACCCTTGGACGTTCGCCCCCAGCTCTTCAAAAGTCAAGGCAGAAGCCTCCGGGTCCGACAACAATGCCACTTGCCCCAAGTCATGTAAATGGCGCAACATGATCAGCGCCTCAGCGGCACGGCTTTTTTCCACCGCCTTTTGATATTGCGGCAAAGCAATGGCAGAAAGAATGCCGATGATGAGTACAACGACAAGAAGTTCAATGAGCGTAAAGCCGCCTACATATCTTCTCCTTGCGTCATTCCCGAAGGTCGTTATCGGGAATCTCGTTGTGTTTTTAAGAGGCTGAGATCCCCGATAGAAACACTCGGGGATGACGGCATTAAATAACCGGCCTAAACGGCCCGTAGAGAAGTTTTTCATAATGGGGTTCCTTTTTTGATAAATTTTGTCTATATGCAAAATTTATCAAAAAAAAAACATTGTGCAAGCTTTTTAAAAAGGGTTGCCAACTTCTACGACGAAAAAACAAAAATAAACAGCAAAAAACGATAAGGATGAAGCCATTATAAAAATTAAGGTCATGCTGAGGTGTCTCTGCTCAGCATCTTCCATTTTCCCTCACTGTTTATTTAATAAAGGCAACGACAACTACTAGAAAAATGGAAGATCCTGAACTA
>CAVHDF010000003.1:0-60049 GCA_963634865.1 Eggerthellaceae bacterium | reverse complement strand
ATTAGTAAATATTTTCTAAACATGTTTTTATTATAACATTTGAACCGATTTGAGACATAAATTTCGCTAGTTAAATTTTGGCCAAAAAGATACTTTTATACTTTTTTGGCCTTCTTCTTTGCTATCCAACCCCTACCCCAACCCGTATATTTTCCTAGGTGCCCCTTGAAAAATAAAAAATCCCCGACAAAGGCCGGGGATAAATACGCCAAAATACAATTAAAAATTCCCGCCGAGGGGTCGACGGGAATAAATATGGGGTACTGTCTTTAATGCTTTTTATAACTTTTTAGTGCAAATTTAATTAATTGCAGAACAGCAAAGGCATTCTTTATAGACGGTGTAAAATCTCATCTTCTAGTTGTTCTAACTCCTCAGAATAAAATTTATATTTACCTTTAACGGCACAATATTTATCTTTCCAAAAGGGACTATGATATTTTTCGTTATGTTTGTTAATATTGTGGAGGGGAATTAATAATAGTAAACTTTGAATACAAGAGGCTACCCATAGATTATAATTCCTGAAATATGTATAAGGTAATAATATTTTCTTTTGGATTTGATTAAAAGTGTGTTCTATATGTTCTAGTATGCTTAAATTGGGGAAATCCACTGCAATTTGTTCTAATTCTTCAATGTCTGCTATATCCAGTTTGGAGGGCATCCCTGTGATTTTTTTGATTTGTTCTAAGAGATTTCTTATTTGTAGTTCCATTAATTCCATTTTCATCTCTTCATTGTTTAACTTATTGATTAATAAATTCCACTGCGAATGGGGATAAAGTTGTGGATATAACTCGCTAAATGTTTTCTGATCTAGAAAGGATTTGAAAGTAGAATTGGAGAATACTCTTAGTGCTTTCTCTTTGTTTTTGTCTATCAACTTATTTGGTTGTGCCCAAAATGTCTTTTTGAAAAATAATATATATATGACAAGATTTTCAATGGGGTTTTTAGATGAGATATGCCCATTTAGGTTTTCAATATCAAATTCTTTGTCAAAGGTGATATTGTATCGCAATACAGGATAATATTTTAATAGAGCGATAATTCTTAGTAAGGGACTATCAGAAGATAGAAATTCCTTAGGAACAAATGTTTCTGTGTTTAAAAAACACAGTAAAAAAGAGAGATATATTTTTTGTAAATCTTTTCTACCAGTAGAAGAAAACCATTTTGCAAATTCAATAGGACGATATAATCCTAAATACAACATTACATATCCCACTCCCCATAAACCAGTTTTATCCATATGACTAAATGGGAAAGATGATACGAATGCAATTCGCTCCATTTCCGATTTGAAATCCGTATTAAATTCAATTAATTGTTCTTTAAAAAAGTTTGAAGATTGCTCAAGTTCATTAATAATATGCTCATAATAATTATTTATAATATCATGTAGATAACTTGTATCTGCTTTTATTTTGGAAGTGTAGGCAAGATGGGCCAAGAGACCACATAAAAATAGGAAGATATTTGAAATGTTTTTTATGTTTTTATTTAAGTATTCAAAAAAGAAATTATATCCCTTGGCTGTAATTTCCAATTTATCATTTTGTTGGGCGTAATACCCAGCCTTAATAAGTGAGGCGGTCGTTGCGTTGCCTTTGTTAATGGTTGCAACAAGGTAATTAAATCCAAATTCTTTTTCTAGCATTAAAATATCCTATTTGTTTCGTTGCATAAAGCAAGAAGTGTTTGAATATATTCCTCTGCTGCTAATTTAGTTCTTCCTTTTAGGGGAACTATACAAAAATCATAATCTTTTAAAAGATTATTAATGCTGTTGGAAAGCATATATATCTTATTTCCTTTCTTGGTTTTAATCATAAAAAATCGATCATGGAATTTTTTTATGGGTAAATTATTCCATTGAGCAGAGGATACTGATAGCCGAAGTGGTTTTAAGCGAATTAAAGCGCTCTTTGTATCCTCTATTATATTGAGAACTTTTGTTTTTTCTCCTGTATCTGGGTTTTCTGCACGCCAGCAAGAAATAATTTGTAATTTCAAGTGAGTGTTGCTTAATCTAGCCAAAAGGCTGAGACTTTCTTTGGAAATAAAAGGATCAATTATGATTAGAGTAGTGTCGTTATGCTCCTGGGTGATTTTATTGAAATATTCAATAAGAGAATAGATTTCTGTTAATTGGGTCGTTTTATTATGTTTGCGAAACCAACGTCCGCATTCTGGCTCTTGTTTAGCTAGCAAGGATTTTTCTAAAAGTTCATTTTTCCTTTGGTTTACTTGCTGTCCAACTTTAGATAAAAGGCTGGAGGTGGTCCAACTAGAAATATTTGCTGGAACGACATATTCCAATCTTTTGTCCTTGTGGGCCATTTTATCTTTTATGGATATAGCATTGGATACAACGACGATTTGGCCTGAAATGGCACTGATATATCCAACTCTTTCATGGTGTAAAAGATTGTTTTCTTCATCAAAAATCCAGTATTCGTGTTCTGCTATATTAGAATGCAGTTGTGTGGTAGAGAATGTGTATTTTCTAGTCCCACTTTTTATACTTAATAGTGCATCTAGTAGCGTTTCTTTATGGGGAGAATATAGAATTAAGTGTACTTTCCAATCAGCTTCTGCTTTTTGGCGAGAAAAAGTTACTGTTTGATTTTTTATAACAAGTTGAAAAGGTAAGGGCTCTTCTGACCATTCTTTTGTTTCAGCCCATTCAAAGCAACCTAATCTTTCTACATAAATATCACTAAATTTTTGCTTGTCGTTGTCTAGTCTTTTGCAAATGTTCATAAATTCATCTGCAGTTAGTGCTCCAAAAAAGGGATTCTGAAGGAATTGTTCGCTATAATAAATCTCAATATGAGTTAATGCCTCAATAGGAGAGGGTGGCGTTTGTGGTAACGTATGATTAGAAAATTGAATAACTTTCTCGTGATGGGGAAAAGTGGTTTTTAAAGAAAGATATGTATTTATTTTTGAAAAATCTATAGTGTCATTGTAAAAGAAATCTTGAAAGGTGACATGTTGTATTGAAATATATAATATGATTTTCCAGCCCCCAGCAATTTTCCCTAGACATTTAGGTTTTGACATAAGGGTTGTATGATTGGTGGGAAGAGAAAGAGCATAGAGGAAAATAGAGGAATTTTCTTTTTCTAAAATATATATCCAAAAAATTCTATTTTTCATTATATAGTTTATATAAAAATCGTATCAATAATTGATACATTATAATATATTTGCATGACTTAAGGTTGTGTTGAACTCTTTTTCCCTATACAACAATAGAAAAAGTATCAATTTCTCCGCGACATGACAATTTCCCCTATTTGGGGGCTAAAATGGTATATTATTTATGTATTTATATTTGCTTTTTATTTTACTTTTATTTGTTGTTAAATAAGGAGAATTTTTGCAGTTTCCTAAGCCTTTTTAGGGCTTAGATACAATTTCAATCTGTTTTTGGAACCGTATAGGGAATACGGTGCGCTTTTGGGATACCAAAGGCACAGCTAGACTCCAAAAACAGCCGAATTTGAAACACAGAGTGGACGGCCTAATTACCCGTTTGCCCTGTGTTGAGTGTTTCCTGCCCTCTGGGCAGGGAACCGCGGCTGTTTATATTTGGGTTAGTCTAGCTGGCTCGGATATAACAGCCGCCATTTTTATGTCCCAACCGTCTTCCCGGTTCTGTTGCGCAGATTATTTCATAACAAGGAGATGCTCAATGAACCTCGGAGTACGGGTAGACACCCGCATTAAAGAAAACCTCAAAAAATACCAAACGCAATTATTGCGCTTAAAAGAGTTAAACGCCAAAGAACCACCGACAGAAAAGGTGGCAATGGATATGCTGTGTGATTTGTTTGGCTATGATTTGGAACATGTCTTTGGACAATATGGTAACAATAACGGCCGTGCTTGTGACGCTGTCATAAAAGACGATAAAAGGGTCTTTTATGTGTTTGAGTGCAAACGTATCGGAACGGAAAAGAAAGAATTTAACAAGCATGTCCGGCAAGTGATAGAGTATTGTTCCACGCTAAATGTTCCTTGGGGTATCCTTTCCAATGGAATTTACTGGCAGTTATACTATGTGGATATAAAGGCCCAGCCCGTGACGGCTACTCTTGTATGGGATTTTGACGTTTTGGAACTAAGCCACCGTCAAGCCGCCCACCGGGAGATGTTGTTGCCTTTGTGCCGCGAAGCTATTTCCAAACGCTTAAAGGAATCTATTTTAGAGGAAAAACGGGCATTATCTACCGAAAACATTGCCCGGGCTTTACTTAGTGATGAGGTTTTAAAAGCCATTAACGGGGTTTTAAAACGCAAGGTCGGTACCCGGGTGGATACCGCCACCCTTGAGGCCAAAATCCGCGAATTATGCCCGAATTTGCCCGAAAATATACGCGGCTTCCGTGCTCCTAAGAAAAAAGACAAACCTGCTCAACCGGAAATTAAGGTGGTTGTAAACAAGGAAGAAAAACCTGCTCTTGCCAATGGTATGCCGGAGGAACAAAAATGAAAAAATTACTAGGAATAGTATGTGCCTTGTTCTGTCTGACGGGTTGTGTAAGTTTCTTAGAACGGATTTCCTCCGTGATGTCACCTCAAGAAGAAACGAATGACCACATTAAGGATTATTATGAGAGCCTTTTGGGAGATAGAGAGGTTAATCCTAATGTTTCTTATCAAGATTTTCTTCTAGCTTTGCAACAACAGGCTGAGCAAGAGGGTTTGCAACTTAAGAAAAAAGGAATAGATAATATAAATTTCAATATCCTAACAATTTGGGCATTGGAAAACAATATAGATAAGATAAGAAAAGAGTTAAAAAGCTATTGTCCGATTGTAAATCCTACATACTGTCAAAAGTTAGAAACCTTATACGACACAATGACTAAAGTTCGTGATGATATTTGTATGTTTACTCTTAATAAAAATAAAGGAAAAGCAAGGGATTCTCTTTTTAAAAATGGCGAATCTTGCTATCTTGGATATAATCTAACGCAAGAAGAGGTGAAGGCTCTTTTTGTAAATCCAGATAGGAATTTTGTTATAAAATGGGGTTGTATTATTGATTATAATACCACATATATGTCTGCTCCTGGCGACCAAAAAGAAACGATATTTGATACAACCTATTTGTTGTTGGCAATTTGATATACAAGGCCGCCCCCAGAAGTCGGCCTTTTTTAACTCTTAGGCCAGCAAAATTCCGAGCCTTGGAAACGTTCTGAATTAGCGGAGCGAAAAGCGGCTAAACAGCCCAAGGTGGATAAAGCCTTGTACAAGCAGACCTTGGCCCTGCAAATCCGCGAGTATATGCGCCTAAACGGCCTTAGCCAAGCCGCGTGCGCGCGGGCTTTGGGGCTTACGGCGGCCCGGGTTAGCCAACTATTGAAAGAAAATTAAGTTTTTAGTGTTAATTTTTGGAAAACAGATAGAAAGATAGCAAAAGAGGCGCGGAAATGGCAAAGTGAGGGGGATAGGAAAATCTATCTATTTGATACAACAAGGAAATTAGACCTTTTTTACCGACGACGAAAGAGGGGAGAGTCCCAAATTAGGCATTAAAAAATCCCGCCGAAAGTTAAGCGGGATATAATATGGGGTGGATGACGAGATTTGAACCCGCGACCTCCGGTTCCACAGACCGGCGCTCTAACCAGCTGAGCTACATCCACCATAAAGGGTTTACTCCGGCAACATCTGCAGGAGCTACCTTGATATTGTACAAATTTTCATTTTTGCTAGGCAAATTTTTTCTGCTGCTTCGGCGAAACCACCGTTCCGCGTGCCGTGTTTGTTTTATCCATGAAGCCGTTCTCTTATTGTGGAATATTTTGGTGGACCCGTTCCCAAAATTCCTCTGGTTTTTGGACTTCTCCGGCCAATGCTCCGTCGTAAAATTGGGCGCCCAAGGCCCGCAGCGTTTGCCATTGTGCGGCGTTCTGCACCGCACCGAAGATGATATCCACTTGCAGGCGCTGCCCCAGCTCCAACAATCCTTGCACAATTTGCGGGGTTTTATCTTGGAATTTTCCGTCCGTCGGCCAGGGGCTCTTCACCCGGGCAAAGGAGAGCGGCAACTTCTGCATCAGCGGCAGCGACACATTGTTTTGCCCAAAATGATTGAGCGCCAAGCGGAACCCCGCTTGATGAACGGCACGGCTGTTTTGGCATAAGGCGGCGATATCGGTCGTGTTCATTGGCCCGGGATTAATTTGCAAAATCAACTGCTGCGGCGCCACTTGGTATTGCCGGCTGCACTTCTGCAACAAGGCCGCAAAGCGCGGGTCTTGCAGACTGAGCACGGACACATTCAGCATCAGCGGCAGGTCAGCCGGGGCCTGTTGCAGCAGGCGACACGCTTCCTCCGCCATATAGGCGTCCAGCCGTGTGATGAACCCGTTTTGTGTGAACACAGAGGTAAAAAGGTCTTCCTCGCGCAGCCGCTGGTCTTGCCCTTGCCAGCGGACCCGCCCTTGCGCAGCCACGATGCGCCCGTCTGAGCGGCACACGGGTTTGAAGAGCAGTGCAAACTCCTTGCGCAGCAGCGCGCCTTCCATTTCATTCTCAATGGCTTGGGCGCGGCTGATTTTCTGCCGCATGGATTCGTCGTAAAAGGCTACAATTTCGCGGTAGCTGCCGTTTAGGCTTTCGCAAGCCAGCGTGGCCCGCAGCAGCAAATCCTCCGGCGGCAAGGCCACCGCAATCGGATAGACTCCAAAAGACAACACCAGTTGAAATGTCCCCGCTTCGGCCGGCATGGAAACGCTGATTTTTTCATTTAACAATTCCAGCCGGTTTTTGAGCTCGCCGAGGTCCTCGTAGCGCAGCAGCAGTTGAAACTGACCTTCCCGCACCCGGCTGGCCAGCTCCCCCGGTTGCAGGTTCTCGGCCACCACCTGGGCGATGTGCCGCAGCAAGTGGTGGGCGCGCTGGGGACCTTGCTCGTCTACAATCATCTGGAATTTTTTAATTTCAAAAACCACAAAAGCATGCAGACCGTCTTGAGAATTTTCCAGCAAAGGACCGATTTCTTTTTGCACTTGGGCCCAGTTGGGACGGTGAGTTATCGGGTCTAAGTAAGAGGCGCGGTATAAAATTTGATGAGCCCGACGGTTTTGCTGATAAATAAACAGCAGCAGCGACACAAAGACCAGCAGCCCCGTCAAACACAAAATGAGCGACAAGGCCAGCAGGTTGTGTGTCTTTTGCGCAGCCACTTTCTCCGGCACGACGGACAGCAAGTACCAATCATTAATCCCCACGGGCTGGTAGCTGACATACAGCCATCCCTCGCCCGGGCGGAAGAAACGCACCGCGCCGCTGCGTCCGGCTTGCAGGTCGGCATGTACTTTTTTATTGTTGTTGAAATCTTCATTCCCCGGAGTGGTGAAAATATTTTCTTGGGCCGGGTTGGTCCGCGCGGCCGAGGAAAAAGCCACCTTTTCCCCAGTGCTCTTCATCACCAAAGAATATCCCTGCCCCCCAAAGCTGTCGGAGGCAATCAGCTTACCGTACAATTCCGTAGGGTGCGCGGCAATCAACACGCCCAAGGTCTTGCCTTGCGGAGTGCTGACCGGGACGGACAAAATAATGGCTTTGCCTTGGTCCACCGCGTCGGTCAATGGGTCGGAAATAGCCGTTTGCCCGGCCAAGCTCTGTTGGAAATAATCCCGGTGGGACAGGTCTAATAGGAAGCCGTCGCTCACGTGTGCCACGCCGCTGGGCTCTATGAAGGCGGTCCGTTTGAATTCGTTTTGTTTGGTTTCTTCTTGCAACAGGTCCGTCCAGGTGCGGTCTTCAATGTCGTGCGGGTGCACGGCAATGGCGGCCGCGGCCGATTGCAGAGATTTCATGTCTCCGTCAATTTGCGTGTTTAAAATTTTTACGCCCCGCTGCGCCACTTCATCCAGGTAGACCATCAGCTCGGCCCGCAGGGCCGCGCGCAAATAATAAATATACAGCCCCAGCCCCGCGCCCAGTATGGCCACGCAGACGGACAATATGCATAAAAAACGAAAGACGGGTCTAGAGGTCTTCATATATGGCAGTATAATCCTTTCCCAGGTAAAATGCAATCTCCTAATATAAAAATCCCCCGGCTGTCGGGCCGGGGGAAAAGCTTACCATTTTTCGTAGTGTACCTTGGCCGGGTCAAAACGGTCCACCTCCGCCTTTTGCTCATCGGGGTAGCCCAGCGCAACTATGTTAAACGGATGTACTTGCTCGGGCAGGCCCAGTACCTCGGCCACGGCCTGCATACGCTCCGGGGTCGGATATACGCCCAACCATACCGAACCGATTCCCATGTCCGTGGCGGCCAGCAACAGGTTTTGCGTGGCGGCGCCGCAATCGCCCGGCCAGTAGCCCGGGGCCATTTCCCGCGCGGTGTTGCCGCAAACGATAACGGCGCAGTCGGCGGTGGAAAGCATTTGCGCATACGGATGCACTTTCATCAATTTGTTTAAGACCGCCCGGTCCCGCACGACCACGAAATCCCACTCTTGGCAATTACGCGCGGTGGGCGCGAGCATGGCCGCTTTGAGCAAGGTTTCCAATTGCTCTTGCGTCAGCGGTTGCGCGGTAAAGCGGCGGATAGAGCGCCGCCGGGTAATGGCTTGCATGGTATTCATTTTTTATCTTCCCCCTTGCCCAGGAACTTCTTTTTGAAAAACCCGGCCAAGCCGCCCTGGGCGGTTTCGCGGTAGGCCTGATTCATATCTTTGCCGGTTTGCATCATGGTGGCCAAAACATCGTCGTAAGACACCCGGTTGTGCCCGTCAGACATCAGCGCATAAGTGGCGCAATCCAGCGCGCGGGACGCCGCCAGTGCATTGCGCTCTATGCACGGGATTTGCACCAGCCCGTCCACCGGGTCACAGGTTAATCCCAAGTGATGTTCCAACCCCATTTCGGCCGCGTACTCAATGCGTTTGTTGTCGCCCCCTTCCAATTGGCAGGTGGCGGCGGCCGCCATGGCGCAGGCCACGCCCACTTCACCCTGGCAGCCCACCTCCGCCCCGGAAATAGAGGCGTTGGCTTTGGCCATATTGCCAAACAAACTGGCCGTGGCCAAAGCGCGGATGATGGTGCTGTCTTCAAATTCGCAAATCTCTTGCACCAAACGGCATACCGCCGGCACCACCCCGCAGGACCCGCATGTCGGCGCGGTAACCACCACGCCACCGGAGGCGTTTTCCTCCGAGCAAGCCAACGCATACGCAAACAAATTGTTCATCCGCCGCAGGTATTGGGGGGAATTTTCCGCCTTGTACAAATACCGTTGGGCTTTGCGCTCCAAGTTCAAAGACCCCGGCAATACCCCGCGTTTGGACAGACCGCGTTTCATGGTGTCTTGCATGGTGGCCCAGACCTCGGTCAGGTAATCCCAAATGTCGGCCCCTTCGCACTCTTCCACATATTCCCACAGCAGCATGCGCTGGTCCGAGGTATATTGTAATATTTCATTCATGGATTTGTGCGGGTAAATATTGTTTAGTTGCTTGCCGAAAGTTTCATCGTCGCGTATGGTGCCGCCGCCGATGCTGTAGACCACTTGGCTGTCGGTGACATGCCCGGCCTGGTCCAAGGCTTCCAATTTTAAGGCATTGGGGTGCTTGGGCAGCACGGTTTGCGCGTCAAAAAGGATGTCCACCGGTTTGGGATAAAAAGCTTCTTTAATCGTAAAATCAGTCAAGTGCCCCTTACCAGTGGCAGCCAAGGAGCCATATAAAGTGGCCCGGAAGGCCGAGGCCTGCGGGCAGCGGCGGTTGAACGCGTCGGCGGCCTTGCGGGGGCCCATGGTGTGGCTGCTGGAGGGTCCGCAGCCGATTTTATAAAGTTCTCTGAGTGATTCCATAGTACGGTTTCCTTATTAAAATGTTATCATAATTTATATGAGTATGTTATCTGCGCTTTTTGTGGCGTTGGGCTTGTCTATGGACAATTTTGCCGTGACGATAGCCTCCGGCTGCCGCGGGGGACAAATCCGCCACAAACAAACCTTTTTAATTAGTCTCAGCTTTGCCGTGGCCCATATTATTATGCTTAGTGCGGGCTGGTGGTGTGGCCGGGAACTGGGGCGGTTTTTTGACCGCTTTGACCATTGGATTGCCTTTGCCGTGTTGGTGTTTATCGGGGCCAAAATGGTCAAGGAAAGTTTTGAAGAACATACGGGGCCTAATTTGTGCCACGCATTGGATCTTAAAACCTTGCTGGCTTTGGCCGTAGCTACCAGTTTAGACGCGTTGGGGGTGGGGATGGCCCTGTCCTTAACGCAGGCCCCGTATGTTTTGACCTTGTGTTTTATGACGGGGTGCGTGTTTGTAACCAGTTACAGCGGGTTCTTTTTGGGTGCGTGGCTGGGGTGCCGCTTTGGCAAGGTGATGGAAACGCTGGGCGGCTTGGTGCTGTGCTTGGTGGGCATAAAGGTGCTGCTGAGCGGGCTTGGAATTTGGTAAGATAAAAAAAACGCCAGACACAAAAGGAGATTGCTATGGGCTTGATTGCCGTCATCATTATCTTTATTTGTTTGTGCACGGACCATTTGATTATGTCCAATATGTCCGCCATGAAAATGGACCTAAAGACCAAGAGCGTGTTTTCCATTAAAGCGGCCTTTTTCTTTTCCGGGTTCAATGCCCTGTTGTTTACGGCGGGCTATTTGTTCAGCATTGTTTTCTTCCGCAGCTACTTTGTGACGGCGGCCAATTGGGTGGCCTTTGCCTTCTTGTTGCTTTTGGGTATTAAGTATATGCTGGAAACCATTGAAAAGTCCCCCAGCTTTAAAGAAGAAGAGGCCGATGACAACAAAAAATTGGTCCGCGTGTCGGCGCTGTCTGCGGCGCAGTTTTTCTTGGTGGGCTATCCGCTGGAGCTGCTGGGCAAAAGCTGGTTCCCGCAGGTGCTGTTTTTAATCGTGCTGACCTTTGCCATGACGATTTTGGGCTTTCACTTGGGCACCAAGAGCTCCAAAACCATCCGTAGCAAAAAGACGGAATTTGTGGCCGGGTTGATTTTGGTGGTCATGGCCATTCGCATGATTATCTTGTAAGTTTTGGATTGCTTTTAGCAGAATACGGGGTCCTTTTCAGGGCCCCGTATTTTTCCTCTTTTTTCACCGCCCTCTAAAGAGATACAATACTATATATGCTTAGTATGAAAGGTTTTTTGGCCGCTTTGGTCACTTCGTCCACGTTTGGACTGCTCCCCTTGTTTACGTTGCCGGTAATGGCCGATGGTATGAATTTAATTGCCATTTTGTTTTACCGTTTTTTATTTTCGGCTGTGCTGCTGATGTTGCTGCTGCTTTTGCTGCGTTGTGATTTGCGCATTACCCGGGCCGAAGGCTGGACGCTGGCGGGGCTAAGTTTGTTTTATGACGGGTGTGCTGCGTTTTTGTTTTGGGCGTATCATTATTTGCCCAGCGGCGTGGCGGCCACGATTAACTTTCTCTACCCCGTGATTGTCACCGTGATCATGATTGCATGGTTCCATGAAAAAAAGTCTTTTTGGACTTTTTGCGCCTTGGCGTTGGCTTTTTGTGGCGTGGCCTCTTTGTCTTTAAGCAAAGGCGGCAACGGGCAAAGCATCAGTTTGTTGGGGGTGGGGCTGGACCTCATCTCGGCGCTTTCTTACGCGCTGTACATTGTATGGGTCAACCACTCTTGCGTGCGAAAAATGCCCATGCTCAAACTTAATTTTTATGTCTTTTTGTTCGCTGCGGTGGGGATGGGGGTACTCTCTATGGCCACGGGCCAGCTGCAGGCCGTGCCGGATATGCGCAGCTATGCCAATTTAACTCTTATGGCCCTGGTTTGCACGGTGGTGTCTAATATTACCTTGGTATACGCCATTCAGCATTTGGGGTCTACGTTGACCTCTGTGCTGGGGGCCATGGAATCGGTCACGGCCGTCTTGGTGGGAGTGTGGGTGTTTGGCGAGGCATTTACTCCTGTGTTGGCCTTGGGTATTTTACTGATTATTTTGTCGGTGACGGTAGTAGTGCTTTCACCACATTTGACGCCGATTTTCCGCTTTTTCAAATATTATTATCTGACCGAAATGCGCGGCAAGCACCGCACCTTGCGCGCCCCGCGTTAAAAAAGCGCTTGGCAAAGGATTTTCTTTTGCTACAATATAAAGGAAATCTTTTAGAACAGGAGCTTTATGAACAACCGGGGTGTTTTGCACAAACTGATGTTGGTAGCCATTTTGACGGCGGGTTTTGGGCTGGCCATTGCATTGCCGCAGCTTAAAAAACAGGCGGATGTCCGCCATGCCCGTCAGGCGTTGCAGACGGCGCAGCAGCTGCTGACGGCCGAGCAGGCCTTTTATAAACAGAACGGGTTTTACAGCGCCGATTTAGCGGCCTTGGTGCCCGATTTGCCGTGCCAAAGCGTGGACGGGCCCAACGGCACGGTGTTGCATTGCCACCATTACGAATTTGCTTTGGAAACCGCACAAACCTTGCGCGTCGGGAGCAAAAAATATCCCAAGTGGTTTACCGTGTCGTTAGAAGACGGCACCATTACTTGCAATCACGAGGACGGCTCTTGGGTGGGCGAACGGATTTGTGCCAAGATGGATTTATAACAGGAGGAAGTAAACCATGAAAAAACTAATTGCCGGTTTGTTGCTTTTGCCGATGTTGTTTGCCTGCGCCACCAAGGTGGAACGCATAGACACGCACGAAATCAAAGACATCAGCGGCCGCTGGAACGATACCGATTCGCAAATGGTCGCCCAAGAAATGATTAACGACTGCCTCAATGCGGGCTGGTATTCCAAGGCCACGATGCGCCTGGGCAAAGAGCCGACGGTTATCGTGGGTAGCGTGACCAATGACAGTATGGAGCACATCAACACCAATGCTTTTGTGGAGGAAATGCAGCGTGCGCTGATTAACTCGGGCAAGGTGGACTTCGTAGCCAGCAAGAATGAACGGGGCGAAGTGCGCCAAGAACGTTTGGAACAAGACGAATTTGCCTCTGAAGAAACGCGCAAAGCTTTCGGGCGTGAAGTCGGCGCCGATTATATGCTCAGCGGCGTGTTGAATTCCATTGTAGATTCTCAGAGCAAAAAGGCCGTGGTGTTTTATCAGGTCAATATGAAATTGATTGATATTGAAACTAACAAGATCGTTTGGAACGGCCAAAAACAAATTAAAAAATACGTAAAAAGAAGCAAAACCAGCTGGTAATTTCTATGAAGGCGCGCTGGCTTACACTCCTGACAGTCGTTTTGTGCTGCTCGGCGTGCGGCGCGCCTTCTTTGCGTCATAAACAGCAAGTCAATAAGCTCTTGGCACAAGGCGAATATGCCTCGGCCAGCCAATCGTTAGAAAGCGCCAAGGGCAAACAATACAGCCAGCGCGACAGCCTGCTATATTATTTGGATACAGGGGCAGTGCTGCATGCCGCGGGGGACCCGGCCGCCAGCGATGAAAAACTGGCCCTGGCCCAAGACCGCATAGAAGAGCTCTTTACCCAAAGCCTTTCGGCCCAAGCCGGGCGTTTTCTCATCAATGATTTGACGGTGCCTTATTATCCGGCGGCGTTTGAGCGTTCGCTGACCTACTATTACCGCGCCATGAATTTTTTGGACCGCAACGACGTCTTCGGGGCCCTGGTGGAAGCCAATAAAGCGGTGTATTATTTGGACGGCCTGCGCGGCAGCAAACGCAGCGGTTGGCGCGATGACCCCTTTGTACAATATTTTTCCAGTTTGGTGTTTGAGTCGGCCGGTAAGCGCGACGACGCCCGCATTGCCCGCGCCCGTGCCGTGCAAGCATACGGCACTTCTTATGACCCGTTTTACGTGGCTCCGGTGCAGGGATGGGGGGAAGTGGTGATCGTGCATGAAAACGGGGTATCTCCACTGAAAAAAAGCAATACATTTCAGGTCAATTGGGACAGTGTATTGTTGTGGACCCGCTCCCACCAAGAGGGCGAGGAAGGCCTCAGCCCGCAAGTGCGAAACGCCATCGTGGCCGGGTTGCTGGGCAGCAGTGTGACGATTTCTTATCCTACTTTAGAAGAGCAAGCCTATACCATTGTCGCTTCTGAGGCCGTTACCGCGCAAGGCCGGGTGTACCCCACGCGTTTGGCGGGTAACGTCACCCAAGCCGCAAAAGCGGATTTGCAAGAAAAAGAACTGGCCACCTTAATGCGCTCGGCGGCGCGCGCGGCCACCAAGCGTGTGGCTGCGGTGCAAGCCAAACACTTGGCGCAGCAAAGCTCCGGCGATGAGAGTATGGGGGATTTGGCGGAGCTGGTCTTTAGCTTTTTGGGCGCGGTCACCGAAAAGGCCGACACGCGCCAATGGTTTACGTTGCCGGCGCAATTTCGGTTGGTGCGCTTTTATGTGCCGCCCGGTCGGCAGGATATTTTACTGCGTTTTAAGGACGGATTTGGTAATATAGTAGGGGAACATAACTTTGAAAAAGTGCCGGTCAGACCCGGCGGGCGGGTGTATTTGCATTATCGCACCGCCCAGTGAGGATACCATGAAAAAATTAATCGTCTTGCTTGGCGCCTTGGGTTTGTGCGCCTGTGCGGGAATCAACAAAAATACGGTCAGTTATCAAATGTCTAAATATGACCAACACGCCTATTATGTGGTGGCGGGGGAAGGGGCGGACAAAACCGTCGCCGGGCAGAACGCTTTGGCTAATATGCACCAAAGTTTGTTGCAAAACGTCCCTGATGCGCGCGAGCTGAGCCAAATCAAGGACATCATGGCCAATGCCCGGGTGGACAAGGTCTGGCGCGATAAAAGCCAAAAAAAGACCAAAAATTATTTTGCCTTGGCCGTGCTCAAGCGGGACACGGCGGAGCTGATTTTGCAAGTGCCGGCCAATGCGTTGGACGCGCGGTTGGGGGCGTTGGCTGCCCAGCTGCAAGCCACGCAAGATAAATTTGCCGGGCTGCGGGCGGCCTTTGCTATGAAGCCGCTGATTGCCCAACGCAATGTGGTGCAAGATTTGTATGTGTTCCTCAGCCAAGACAATGTGGGCTATGAAACGGAACGCTTTGAAAACTTAAAGAAACTCTACAATGACCGCTTGGCGGCCGTCAAAGTGGCGGCGGTGGTGCGCGGGGAAGAGGATGCGGTGCTGCTTTCGCGCATTGTGGACGCGGTCAATCAAATGGGGTTGAGCACCGTCTCTCCGCAAGACCCGACGGCGCTGCTGTCTGTAGAGGCGGATGCCAAGGTGGACGGGTACGGCTCAGAGCGGCTTAAAGGCCTGCAATGGGCGGCCACCAGCGCGGCGATCAGCCTGCGGGATTTGCAAGAGGGCACTACCTTTGCCCGCTTTAACGTCTATGACCGGGCCGGCACCAGCCGCCAGGCCGATTCTTTGCGCAAAAGCATGGAGGGCGTGGGCGATAAAGCGTCGGTGGAAATTGTCAAACGCTTGACGGATTATTTAAAAACCAAGTAAGAGGATATTATGAAAAAAACATTATTTTTAGCTTTGGCTTTGATTTTAACGGGCGTGGTCAACGCGCAAGAAACCCCGGCTCCTGCGACGGCTCCGGCGGCGGACCCGGCCGCGGCGCAAGCCTTGAGTGAAGAGGCTTTGGCCGAACGCAACAAGATGTTGTATTCCTTGGGATTTTTGTTGGGGGACAACCTCAAACGCCAGTTGGTGTTGGACAACGAGGACGATTACAAAGCCCTCTCCCAGGGGATGCGCGACAGTCTGCTGGAGAAAAAATCCCAAACGGATTTGGAGACATACAAACCCCAAATCATTGAAAAATACCAGAGAGACGCCGAAATCATCAGCCAAAAACGCGAGGCGGAGCAGAAAGAATATTTAGAAAATTTCTCCAAGGAAAAAGGAGTAAAAGTGCTGGACAATGGCGCCATGATTAAATTGTCTAAAAAAGGCAAAGGCCGCTCACCCAGCGCTTCCAGCCAAGTGAAGGTAAATTACGAAGGCCGCCTGATTGACGGCACCAAGTTTGACAGCTCGTATGACCGCCAAGAGCCCTTTACCGCTCCGTTGACGGGAGTGATTCCGTGCTGGACCAAGGCCCTGCAGCAAATGCGCCCGGCGGCCAAAGCCACTGTGGTTTGCCCGGCCGATACGGCGTATGGCAACCGCCCGGTAGGGGTTATCCCGGCCAATTCCGTTTTGGTTTTTGATGTGGAATTAATCAGCGTAGGGGACTAATATGTCTAAAACCAGCCGCTTTTTCATTGCCGTGATGGTGGTGGGCCTGGCCTTTTTGGCGGGCACGCGGCTGTATCAGGCTTATGAGCGCCGCGCCGCGCAAGACGCCGCCGAACCCGCCCCGACGCAAACCTTTAATCAGGTACCGGTGCGCCAAGGCCCGGCTGAGATAGACCCGCCTGTTTACAAACGCTTGCCGGAGCAGGAAAAGCCGCAAGAGGTGTATCTGCAAGATGCACCGCTGTCTCCCGCGCAGCAAAAGGTGCAGGCGCAGCAGACCCTGCAGTCTATTTTGGCCGATTATGCCAGCCACCCGAAAATGCAGGCCTTTTATGCGGATTTAGCCCAGGCCACGGGCCGTACGGACATTACCTTGGAAAGCCTCAGCGGAGACGGCCTGCCCGAGCTGATGAAAAAATATCCGCAAGTGCAAGAGGTATTGGCCAAACATTCCAAGGACCCGGAGTTTGTCAAAACCTTGCAGGAAATCTTTAGCAATCCGCAATTTGTGCACAGCGTGGCCGTGCTGCAAGGGGGCGCTCCGGCCCGCAGCGGTTGGTAAAGTAAGCAAAAAACAGTTGGGCGTATAGGTAAAATTTGCTATTCTATTGAGTAGGGAGTTTTATAGGAGGACTTTGTGGTAAAAATTTTGCTCAAAGCTGCCGTACTGCTTTTTATTGTACTTAGCATTTATTTTATCGTTCATCCGTCGGCCTGTTCCAATTTGTTGGCCGGACGGGAGCCCGTGTCTTTGGAAGAGGCGCACCGCTTGGGATTGCAACATCCCATGGCTGAGCCCGGCCAAACAGTTTCTCCGTCGGCCCAGCCGGCGGGTCAACCGGCCGCTGCCCCTGCGGCTGCCGGCGCCACTACCGAGGACGGCGCTTACGCCCCCTACCCGGAGCAAGGGGTATTTGATACCAATACGATGAAAGAGGCCCCTGCGGCGGCCCCGGCGTTTTCGCAACAGGAGATAGACTTTGCCATTGCCAGCCGCTATGTGGAGCTGGAGCGCGAATATGCCGCCCAGCACGAGGTGGGGCAGGACGCCTCGCGCGAGATTGCCTATATCGTTATGGATGATTTTGAAATGTCGCCGGCGGAGTGGGAGAGCTTTTTGTCCCGCGCAACGGCATCTGACCTGTTCAACAAAGTGCGCAAGGAATTGCCTCCTGCGTCGGCCAACTAAGTATTTTGTTATTGCAAAAAACCTCCCCCGTTGTAAGGGGGAGGTTTTTTTGTCTGTAGAAAGATACGAAGTATTTTTTAGCGGGGTAGGCGCCCGGCCAAGAGTTCGGCCACGGGGCGGGTATGTTTGATTTTGCTGAGTACAATTTTGATAGAGGCCGTAATCGGCACCGACAAAAAGGCCCCCGGTACGCCCCAAACCAAGCCCCAAAAAATCAAGGAAGCAATGACCACCACCGGGTGCAAATCCATGCCGTCGCCCAAGAAGCGCGGCTCAATCAAATTACCAATGGTAAATTGAGCGGCCGTCATCAACCCGATGACGGCAAAGAAATTAACCCCAAAACCGTATTGCAAAAACAATACGGGCGCGGGCAGCAGCACCGCCACAATAGAGCCGATGCTGGGGATGAAGTTAAGCAAGAAAGTCAGCAACGCAAACAAGAACGCCAACTTGACTTGAAACGCCGCCAAGATAATCCATACAATCACGGCCGTAATCAATGACGTGACCAATTTGACGGACAAATACTTAGACACATTGGACAGCATTTCCTGTACCAAGGGATTGGGAGAGGTGGAAGGAAGCGCCTTCTTTTCACCCAGCAGCAGGAAGATGATAAATAAAATAATCAGCGTCACATTAGACACCAAAGAAAAGAGCTGCTTGCCGAAGTTTTTAAACCAGTCAAACAGGGGCAGTTCGCGCAGGTAGGTGATGATGGAGGTTTGGTCCAGCTGAATGCCCTTGTCAGCCAATTTGTGCACCAAGTCGGCCGCGGTGGCCAACAGGTTCTCGCGGTATACCTCGGCTCCTTTTAAAAAGCCGCCCACGGAATTGACGGTAAAATAAATAATCCCCGCAAAGCAGAGCGCAAAAAACAAAATAGACACCGTGACCGCCAGCCACGCCGGGAAAGAGAGCTTGCGGTGCAATAGGGAGGCCATTTGGGCCAAAATGGTGTAGAAGAAAATGGCAATGACCAGCGGAATCATCAGCGCGCGCGTATATATCAGCCCGGCCGTGATGATCCCGGCAGCGATAATGGTCAGACAAATGGCGCTCATTTTTTGGTAATACCAACTGGTCTTGTCTATCATGGCTCCCCCTATTTGGTCGCTTTTTTGCTGATTTCGCGGGATAAGAATAAAATCTTGCCTGTTAGATTGTTCAAATCATTGCAGCAGGCGGTCAGCAACCACACCGGCAATTTGGCCAAGGTGTAATTTTTATAAAAACGGTTAAAATAATCATACGCGGTGGTAAAGTCGTCACACGCGCGGGACAGTGCCTTGGAGCGCAAGGCAAAGCTCTTGGCGGCCAAGTTTAGCCCGTAGTCAGCCGCTGGTGCGGCGGCTCGCAATTCGCCGCGGGCCTGCTGCCAGTAGTCCAACTGTCCGTCTAAGCGTTGGCGCAACTGCGTGCAAAAACCGGCGAAGTCTGTGGCAAAGGTTCCGTCGCGCACGGGGATGTTTTTATGGTCTTGGCTTAAAATCAATTCCAAACGGCGCGCAAAATCCCGCAAGGCGCGCGCCCCGTCTGCACCCAGTGCACGCAAGGCTTCGGCCTGTTGCTCGGCCGCGGACAACAAATCGGTCAAATCACTCATAGCACCGGCAAGCTCACGGTAAAGATAGAGCCCAACCCCCGGTCCGAAATGACGTTGATGCTGCCGCGGTGCAAGTCCACAATTTTTTGCACCATGCACAATCCCAGCCCCCAACCGTCAATTTGGCCGGTAAAATAATCATCCACCTGATAGAACCGCTCAAAAATCTTGCTGACGTCTTGCGGGCGGATTCCGGCGCCGTAATCACGTACGGAAATAGAGATGCTGTCGCCGTGGTGGGCGCATTGCACTTTGATGATTTTTTCGGCTTTGTTATTAAATTTAATGGCGTTGGAGATCAGCTCTTCCAACAAAAAGCCCATCAGCTCTTCGTCGGCCTTGATTTCCAAGGTGGGGGGGCAGTCTATTTCAATAAAGGTGCCGCGTTTGGCCACGGAAGAGGTGGCCGTGACGGTGGGGACTTCTTCTTCGTGGGAAATGGCGTCGTTGGCGCAGGCTTTGGCCAAGTTTTTTAAGTTGATGGTTTTTTTGGCCAGGTCCTTGGGTTGCAAGCTTTCCACTTTATTAAAGAACAGCAGCTTGTCTACCAGAGAGCACAGCTTGGTGCCTTGCTTATTGATTTCCTCCAACGCTTTGGCGGTAAAGGGAGAAAATTTTTCCTTGGCCGATTGCGACAAAATGGCTTCCGAATAGCCGTTGATAATAGACAACGGTGTTTTGAGTTTATGAGACACCAGAGAAAGCATCCGGGGGCCGTCTTCCTCGGCGGTTAAGGTTTTCATCACGGAATCTTTTGCCATATTTTTCCCCTAAAAAGCCAAGTTCAAATGAATGTAAAAAATATCCCGCTTGTTTTTGCCGTTGGTGGTTTGCAGGTGGTTGTACGCAGCGTCAATTTGCGCCCGGTTGGCCACGTAAAAGCTGTTGCCCACCAAAACAGAATGTTGCGGGTCGGCGGTGTAGAATTCCGCATAGTGATACCCGGCGTAGAGGGTGGAGCGCTGCTCGGACCATACGCGGGTCAAGCGGGCCGACACCACATATTTGCCCAGTTGGCGGCTGACGTCGTAAGATTGGGTAAAGGCCAAATCATTTTGGTCCATTACGCCGCGGAAAGCGTCCACCCCGTCAATGCCATCGGGGTATTGGTACGCCGTACCCGCCACGTGAAAAATAAACGCATTGTAATAGTCTTGCCGCAGCCCTAAGGTGTAGGCCATTTGGCGGTAATTGCGGTTGTCCAACTCGCCTTCTGCCCAAACAGAGGCCTTTTGATTGGCATAACTGGCCCCGACGTATGCCTGCGTGTATACGCCTTCGGTTTCGTCGGCGCGCAGGTTCATAAGTACCTGGGCCTGCAAGCCGTAGGCCGAGCTGTCTTGCAGCTGGGGCAAGGTGGATTTATTTTTAAAATAATAGAACGGGGTCAAATTGAGTTTGACCAAGTCCAAGTCCAACTGTATCGGCAAGTAAACGGAGTACGCCGGGTCCTTAAAGCCGCCCTGGTCTACCGGGGTTTTATCGTAAATATACTGGCCTTGCAGCCCGATGGACGCCGTCGTGCCAAAAGGCAAGGCCGCTCCCACGCGGGCACGGTTGAAATCAGAAGAGTAAACATATTCTGCCGAAGTGTCTACCGTAGAGGACCACGCATGCAGCGCGGTAAAAAACAAAAAACCAAACAATAAATATTTCTTCATACTCATAATTTAGCAAAATTTGCGCCTTGGTAACAGCCCATTTTGGCTTAGAGTAGCCGCGGCGGGAGCAAGGAGCGATATTTTGCTAAAATATAACATATGAAAAAGATTTCCTGTTTTTTGCTGTTTTGCGGTTTGAGTCTGTGGGGCTTTGCGGCCCAAGTGGTGCGCGGCCCGTATATAGAGGACCCGACGCAAACCACCACCGTCATCCGTTTTCAAACCGATGAGAGCACCCCGGCTTGGCTGGAGTACGGCCCGGCCCCGCGCTGCAATCAAATCATGAAGATCAGCCCGGAGGGAACTGACCACAAGGCTATTTTATACGGCTTGGTGCCCAATCAGAAATTTTGCTACCGTCTCTATGTGTACAATGCCGCCCGCGACGGGGTGCAGGCCCCGGTGGAAGGCAGTTGGCGCACGCTCTACAGCCCCGAGCGCAAGGAAGTAAAATTTATGGCCTTTGGCAATACCGCCGGGGACAATCCCGGCCCCAAAGCCTTGCTGGCTTCGCAAATGGCCCAACAAGAAGCCGATTTTGTTATTCATACCGGGGATTTAACGGCCAGCGGTCTTAATGCCGATGCCAATGCCGAATTCTTCACCCCTTATAAGGAAGTCCTGGCGCAAACGCCGTTGTTTGTGGCATTGGGCTCCCATGAATACGGTCCGGACCGCACCGAGCGCGAGAGTAAGTCTTTCGTGCGGGCGAACTATTCGCGCTTTCATGATATGACGTGGTCCAACGCTACGCCGAAATATTATTATTTTGATACGGCCAATGCCCGCTTTATCTTTTTAGACGCCAACGCGGTCTACGGGGCGGTGTGGGCGCCGGACTTGGACGAAAAATCTACGCAATACAAATGGTTGCAAACCGCCTTGGCCACGGCTACGGAAAAGTGGAAGATTGTGGTGCTAAACGCTCCGCTGTATTCCACCGGGGAAAAGGGCCCGGCCAATGAAGCGGCCGCCCGGCTGGAACCTTTGTTTGAGCGCTACGGTGTGAAGCTGGTGTTGCAAGGGGCGGAGGCCGACTACGAGCGCACTTTCCCCATGCTCAAAGACGAACCCAATCCACGCGGGGTAACCTATGTCACCTTGGGCGGCGGTGGAGCCCCCCTGACCAAACGCGCGGGCAGCCACCGTTCTACGGCGCGCTTTGTGTCCAATTACCATTATTTAACGGGCAGTATTGTGGACCGCAAGTTAAGCATTAAGGTGTTTAACGAACAGGGAAAGCAATTAGATAAATTTGAAATATATCTGTAAAAATCCCATAAAAAATCCCCCGGGCCAATCCGGGGGATTTTCTGTGAAACGGTTTATTTCTTCAGCTGTACTTTGCTGAACATATCATACATAATAATACTGGCTGCAGCGGAAGCGTTTAAGCTTTCCACGCCGCCTTTTTGCGGAATGGCGATGACTTGGTCGCAGTGCTCGGCCGTTTTTTCACGGATGCCCGTGCCTTCTGAGCCGATGACCAGCACCGCCGGAGAGGCGTATTCGGTTTGGGCAATGGACTGCCCGTCCATGTCCGCCCCGTAAATCCAAAAGCCTTCCTCTTTTAAATCCAGCAAGGCATTGGTCAAGTTGGCCACTTCCACAATGTTGACGCTTTCCACTGCGCCGCACGCCACTTTATACACGGCCGGGGTCAGCCCCACGGTGCGCCGCTGCGGCAGAATAATGGTGGAGAAGCCCAAACACGCTGCGCTGCGGATGATGGCCCCCAGGTTCTGTGGGTCGGTCATTTCATCCACGGCCAACCACAGGTCCTTTTTGTTTCCGTCGGCCTCGTAAATGGCGTTGGAGAGCTTCATCAGCCGCACGGGCTGGGCCTTGGCCAGCACGCCCTGGTGATTGGCTCCCTTGCACAAGCGGTCCATCATTTTTAAATCCATGCGGTCAATTTTGACATTGCAGCGTTTGGCTTGGCGGATGATTTCTTCCACCGCGCGGTGCCCGGCTTTGTTGTCGGCCACGTAGAGCTGCGTCACATTGCGCTTTTTGCTTTTCAGCGCTTCCATAACGGCGTGGATGCCGTAGAGTATATCTAAATTTTCACTCATAGTTTTATCCTTTATCCGATTTGGGTGGAACCAAAGCTCATGCCCACTTCCAGCGCGGCGCGTACTTCTTCGCCTTGCGGGTCCACCAGTTTGAGGTTGCTGATGGCGTCGGCAATTTTGACCTCGGTAATTTTGAAATCGCGGAAAGCCGCCATATAACCAAATTTCCCTTCCAGCACCATATCCAACGCTTTGGCGCCGTAGAGGGTGGAGAGCCAGCGGTCAAACGCCGTGGGCGTGCCGCCGCGTTGGGTGTGGCCCAACACGCAAGCGCGCGACTCTATGTGGGTGCGGTCTTCAATCATATTGCTCAGTTTGGCCGCAATGCCGCCCAAGCGAATGGGGTCGGTGCTGGCGGCCAAGGTGCGGGCGACGGTTTGTTCGCCTTTTTCGTTCTTGGCGCCTTCGGCTGCTACGATGATGCTGAAAGTCTTGCCCTTGCTTTTGCGGTTTAAAATGTAATTGACGATGACGTCTTCGTTGTACGGGATTTCCGGGATGAGCACGATATCGCCCCCGCCGGCAATGGCGCTGCGCAGCGCAATCCAGCCCGCATAGCGGCCCATGGTCTCCACAATCATCACGCGGTGGTGGCTTTGGGCGGTGGTGTGCAGGCGGTCAATGGCTTCGGTGGCCACGGCCAAGGCCGAGTCAAACCCAAAGGTTTGGTCGGTGGCGGAAAGGTCATTGTCTATGGTTTTGGGTACGGCCACAATGGGCATGCCCAAGTCTACAAATTGCTGGGACATATGCAACGTGCCGTCCCCGCCGATGGTAATTAAGGCGTCCAATTGGTTTTCTTTGAAATTGTGCATGGCCACCGAGGACAAATTCCGCGGGGTTTCCGGCGTGCCGAACGGCGGCAGCGTATAGCGGAACGGGTTGGCGATGTTGCTGGTGCCCAAAATGGTGCCGCCCAGGGTCAAAATGCCGGAGACGGTTTGCTCGTCTATTTGAATAAAGTCATTGCGCACCACGCCGTCAAAACCATTTTTAAAGCCCAGCACCTCAATGCCGTGGCGCAGCGCGTTTTTGCTGACGGCGCGAACGACGGCGTTTAAGCCCGGGCAGTCGCCGCCGGCGGTTAAAATACCAATTTTTTTAATAGCCATAATTTCCTCCCCAAATTAAATAAAGCGCGAAAGGCACGCCAAAATCCACAATACAAAAAATTGCGCGTCAATGAGGGTTTCCTCTTTAATCCCGCGCGAAGCTGGATGACGGTAATAGTAAATCACAATAAACAGCGTGTACATATTCCCCAGCAGCAGCATAGCCACCAGGGTGGGTTTCCACGTAATCAGCCACAACGTGGCCAGCACGGCGGTCAGGGCGGTGAGCAGCACAGCCACGGCCAGTTTGGTTTTGCCGATGCCAAAGGCCTTGTAAAAACTTTCTTTGCCGATCATCAAATCTTTGTTGGCCGAAGCAAAGCCCAGCGTAACGGAGCGCGTAAAGACCAAGAGTACTGCGTAAAAAACCGCCAAGTAAGAGGCCTTGCGCAACATCATGCCGTTAATTAACGCCGGCAAAAGCGCGCAGCTAAAACCCCAACCCAAGGCCGTAAAGAAATCTTTGGTGCCCGGCAAAGAAAGGATTTTAGACTTTACAAAATGCCGGAACGGATACAACAGCCCCGCCCCCATGAACAACGCCGCCAGCAAAAATGCCTGCAGCCCCAAGGTGGCGGCGACGACCAGCCCCGCCGCGGCGGCCAGCCAACCCCACCCGGCAGCCCAGCGGTGGGCGGATCGGCTTTTGTCTTCTAAGGCGCGGTTGACGGTGGTCAAGCTAAACACAAACAGCCACGAAAAAAGCAGTGGCAGGGCTTGCGCGTGCAGCCCTTCTAATTTCATACACACATAGGTCAGCGCCGTGGCTGCGCAAGCGCTGTAAATGCTATTAGACACCAACTTACCCCAAGCGCGGTGCAACAAAGCGGTCCAGCTGCGGCCGCGGCTCTTGCGGGTTTGGCGCACCCAGTCGGCCACTTGGTTGATGACCCAGTTGGGCGTGGAGGCGCCCGCGGTGATAAAAATGCGTTTGGGGCCCAAGACTTGTGCCGGGGTCAGCTCGGCCTCCGTTTCAATGTGCAGTACCTGCGGGGCCAACTCCCGGCACAATAAGGCCAGCCGGGCCGTGTTGGCGCTGTGTTTGCCGCCGACCACAATAACCAAATCGGCGTTTTGGGCCATCTTCATGGTTTCACTTTGGCGCAGTTTGGTGGGGTGACAAATGGTATTGGAAACTTGGCACACGGCGGCTTTTTGTTTAATCACTTCGGCCGTGGCGAAAAAGACGCTTTCTTTTTGGGTGGTTTGCGCGACGACGTTGACTTTGTCAAACGCAGGCAATTTTTGCGCCTCTTCCGGGCCGGAGACCACCACGCCCTTGCCTTGGCTGCAGCCCAACAGGCCGATGACCTCGGCATGGCCGCCGTCGCCCACAATCACCGTGTGATATCCTTGGGCGGCGTATTTGGAAATGACCTCATGGGCGTGTTTGACCAGCGGGCAGGTGGCGTCTACCACTTCCATGCCACTTTGCATGACCTCTGCCCGAAAGGCCGGTGTAATGCCGTGCGCGCGGATGACCAGCACGCCGGATTTGTCGGCGGCTTGTTCGGGCCGGTCCACAGACGAAATTTGTTTGGCGGCCAGCATATCGGTCACCTGCTTGTTGTGAATCAGCGGCCCCAAAGTATAAATGGGTTTTTTGCCGGCGGCTTCCAGCTCCAGCACTTTGTCTATGGCCCCTTTGACCCCCGGGCAAAACCCGGCGGAAGCGGCTACGGTAACGCCTTGATCTTTATCCATATATACATTATAGAAAATTCATCCCCCGCACAGGGGGAGTATATGGATTAGAAAGAATAGTAGAAAGGTTCTCTTTGGATGTTTTTATTGCCGCAAAATGGAAAATTAACTCAAATTTACAGTTTACATCCTTATGTTTTTTGCTAAAATTTTACATAGGAAGGTTTCAATAGAAATTGCCGGGAAATCTAAGGGGGCAGAAAAATATGAAAAGGAAGTTGAAAAAAGCTTTTACGCTAACGGAGCTGTTGGTTGTGGTCATTGTGTTGGGGGTCTTGGCTGCGGTGGCGGCGCCTAAATTTGCGCGTGTGTTGGAAACACGCAAAACCGCGGAAGCAGAGGAAATTTTGGCTTCCTTGCGTGCTGAGCAAGAGTACCGCTGCGTCCAAGGCAAGGCTTACCAAACCGATGTAACGGCCACGCAGACCATGGCCTCCGCCAAAAACAGCAAAAATTATAATTATACCTTGACGGGCACCGGGGCCGCCGCTTCTTCGGCCCGGGGGTACAGCATTCAAATGCCGTCGTATAAAAACGGCCAGCTGTGCTGCGAGGGCGCCTACTGCGCCAGTTTAAACAAGAGCTATCCGTCTTGCTCGTCTTTGCCTACCGAAGACGATGAATGCGCGGCCGACGTCACCCCGGAGCCGACGACCTGCGCCACTTCCCCGGAAGGAAAAACCGTGCAACGCCAAGATTGCGGTACGGGCTACCTTGGCAAAAAAGTCCGTCAGTGGAATACGGAAACCTGTGCCTGGGGGGATTGGGACGAAACGGAATGTTATCTTGCAGAAGTGGGGTCTTGCGAGGACAACACCTATGCCTCGGCCCATCCGTGTGAGTGTGCGCCGTTTTCGTGTGAATGTCCCACCTATGCCGCAGCCTATCCGTGCGAATGCAGCGGCGAGTGCACCTGTGCGGAAAACCCCAAACAGGCCCAGTGCTGCACGGAGGAGCAATACTGGAACGGAGCCAGCTGCGTGACCAAAGAATACAAGTGGCGGCTGGTGGATGACTGCAGCGGACGCATATCGGATAGTCTTTCAGATTTGAATGGGAATGGCGCCTATTGCGCCATGGGGGGCCTGCCCACGTGCAATGCCTCAATAAAAGGCGAGTCTCAAACCATTTATTGTGGTTATTCAGACGATTACGGCAGCTTTACCGGTTGCAGCAGATGGTTTAATCCGGACGATATACGGGAGGGGGGCTTCTCTGATGTGGGACCGGACTATACCGGCAATTGTGACTGGACCCAATTTGATGGGGGCGAGTGGATGAACATAGAGGTGGTTTGCTCCGATACCGATGTCCCCTGTATCGGCTCTTAAAGGTCGGCTTTTTTACAGACCCCGCCCTTGCGGCGGGGTTTTTTGTGGCTCTTGGGCAGGGTGCGGGTCGAAAACGCTATAATAAAAAGAGGAGGATTGTATGAAAAAATTAATGACCTTTTTAACCGCCGCCACGTGTGCGGCGCCGCTCTTTGGGGGCGCGTATGACAAAATGTTTGATAAAGGGTTGCTCCGTTTTAATTATACCCCGGCGGAGCTGACCGCGCTGGAGGAACAAGCCCGCACGGAGTTGTCCGCCCGGTTGCAGCAGTTGGTGGCTGTCCCTGCGCAGGAGCGCAATTTTGAAAACACGGCTTTGGCGTTGGAAAACGCTTACACCAATTATTGGTTCGTGCCGAAGGCCTTGTCTTTGCTGGCTTATTTCCATGAGGATGCCGCCGTCTGCGCCGCCGCGGCCGAACTGGAAACCCGCGGCAGCCAAGTCAAAACGGAAGTCTTTACCCGCCGCGACGTTTACCGCGCCTTGAAAGCGTATGCCGACACGCATCCGGCCTTGGACGGCGAGCAGCAACGCCTGCTGGACAAATGGCTGGTGAAGTTTGAGCGCAACGGCATGGGATTGTCTGATAAAGATTTGGAAAAATTTGTGCAGCTTAACAGCCAACGCTTAGACAAAATCACGCGCTACAACGTCAATTTAAACAATTACCAAGACCAGCTGGAGCTCACGCGCGAGCAGCTGCGCGGCATGGAAGACACCTACATCAACCGTTTGCAAAAAACGTCGGACGGCAAGTATATCGTTACGCTTAAATACCCGGACTACAATCCGTTTATGGCCAATGCCCAAGATGAAAAAGCGCGCCAAGCTTTGCAGCGCAAATTCGCCCGCCGCGGCGGCAAAGAGAACGTCAAACTGTTAGAGGATACATTGCTTTTGCGTGCGCGGCAGGCGCACTTGTTGGGCTATGAAAAATACCCCGATTATGTGCTCCCGGTGCGCATGGCCAAAGATTACGATACCTTGGAAAAATTTTTAAAGGATTTGCAGGCGCAAATCCGCCCGCTGGCCGACCAAGAAACCGCGCAGTATTTGGCCTTAAAAAAACAGATGACCGGGCGGAAGAGCACGCAGCTGCACGCGTGGGAAACGGCGTACTGGGCCAACCAATACAAAAAGCAAAAATACGCGGTGGACGACGAGAAAATCAAGGAATATTTCCCGGCCGATAAAGTGATTGACGGAATGTTTGACACTTTTGGGGCTTTGTTCGGGCTGCGCTTTGAGCCGGCTCCATTGCCCGCGTGGCACCCGGAAGTGCAAACCTATCTGATTAAGGACAAAAAAAGCGGGGAGCTGATTTCTTATTTTTATTTAGACGCTTACCCGCGCGACGGCAAGTATACGCATGCGGCCACATGGAGCTTTGTGGACCGCTTTCAAAAACCCGACGGCAGCTTTCAAGTGCCGTCTGTGGTCATCGCGGCCAACTTTACTCCGGCGGGCGGCGGCCTGCCGGCCTTGCTGACGCACAGTGACGTGGAAACTTTGTTCCATGAGTTTGGCCATGTACTGCAGATGAGTTTGGCTACTTCTCGCTATGCCAGCTTGACGGGGGACAATGTGGCGTGGGATTATATAGAGGCCCACTCCCAACTGTTGGAAAATTGGGCCTGGCAGCCCCAGGTGCTTAAGAAGATTTCCGCCCATTACCAAACCAAAGAGCCCCTGCCCGATGAGCTGATTTCGGCCCTGTGTGCCACGCGGCACGTGGGCGAAGCGTCGGCCTTTATTCGCCAAAACTTTTTGGGCCAGTTTGATGTGGATGCGCACGCGGCCAACCGCCGTATCAATACCACCCGTTTGTATGGGCGGCTGATGAAACAAATTACGGGCATCCCCTTAACGCGCGGCACCTATCCGCAGGCCAGCTTTGGCCATATTATGAGCCTGACAGATCCTTACGACGTGGGCTATTATGTGTATGCGTGGTCGCTGGTGATTGCCGAGGATATTTTTGTGCAATTTGAGGAAAAGGGGTTGTTTAATGAAGAGCTGGGCGCCCGGCTGCGCAAGTATATTTACACGCCCGGCACGGCGCAGGATGAAAATGAAATGGTAGAAAAGTTCCTGGGCCGTCCTTATAACAACAAGGCCTTTTTGAAGAGCTTGGGCGTGAAATAAAGCCCCTTAATTAACACTTAAAAACCCCCGCTCATCTAAGTGGGGGTTTTTAGTCAAGTTGCCAGGTAATGCGGCAGCCGGCTTACTCTTTGCGGGTAAAATCTTTGGCTGGGGTTTTGCTCTTTAAAATGGCCCAGCTCAAAATGGCCAGCATGAGAATCACAAACACCCAGCCTGTTTTGCCCAGCGGGGTATAGTCGTTGTGATAGTTAACGATAATCGGCGCCACGATGACCGCCACCATATTGACCACCTTAATCAAGGGGTTCAATGCCGGGCCGGCGGTATCTTTGAGCGGGTCACCCACGGTGTCCCCTACCACGCTGGCTTTGTGCCGCTCCGAGCCTTTGCCCGTATTGGCCGCCAGGTCGGACGGTTCGTCTTCTACCACCTTTTTGGCGTTGTCCCACGCGCCGCCGGCATTGGACATAAACACCGCCAGCAACTGCCCGGAGATGATAATCCCCGCCAAAAAGCCGCCCAAGGCCTCCACGCCCATGGCTAATCCCACCAAAATCGGCGAGACGATACCCAGCGTGGCCAGTACAATCAGTTCCTTTTGCGCGGCAATGGTGGAAATGCCTACCGCGCGGGTATAATCGGGCTGTGCCTTGCCCTCTAATACGCCCAGTTTAAACTGGCGGCGCACTTCCAGCACAATCAGCCCTGCGGCGCGGTTGACCGCGTTAATGGCAAAGGAAGAGAACAACCACGGCAAGGCCGCCCCAATGAGCATACCGACAAACACCGTCGGGTTAGACACCACAATTCCCACTTGAGACAGCAGCGCCAGGGCTTTTTGCTCTCCGGCTTTTTCCCACAGGTTATTAAGCACCACCTGCACATTGCTCACATCCACCATATACGAAGCAAACAAAGCCACCGCCGCGATGACGGCCGAGCCGATGGCCACGCCTTTGGTAATGGCCTTGGTAGTGTTACCCACGCCGTCCAAATCGGCCATGATTTGGCGGGCCTTTTGCGTATCTTGATCCTCCGCCCCGTGCCAAGCCATTTCGCCGATGCCGTTGGCGTTATCGGCAATGGGACCGAAAGAGTCCATGGCCACATTGTTGCCTGTCAGCGTCAGCATGCCAATGCCCGTCATGGCCACGCCGTAGAGCACAAAGGTGAATTTTTCCACCGCACTCAAGCCCTCTATCGTGCCGAAAATCAGCACCGAGCAGAAAATCGCCGCCGCGATAACCAGGGTCGTCCACACGGCTGATTCCATGCCCACGGCCAAGCCCGATAAAATAGTCGTAGCCGAGCCAGTCGTGGTGGCTTTTTTGACCTCTTGCACGGGCTTTTGCTCCGTGCCCGTGAAGTACTCCGTCAAGCGGTCAATGCTGATGGCCAGCAGAATGCCGATGGTGGTTACGGCAAAGGGCCGCCACCAACCGCCGGGCACGGCATTCATATAAAAGTAAGCCAAAGCGCCAAAAATGACAATGGAGATGACGGCGGAAATGCTGTAGCCTTTGAAAATGGCCTTCATGGCATTGCCCGCGGTGCGGTTGGAATCCTTCACGGCGTAGGTGCCGATGATAGAGCACAGCACCCCAATCCCGCGCACCAAGAGCGGATAGACAATCCATTCGTGGTGGCCCGTAATGCGCCAAAGCGAAATGCCCAAAATCAGGCCGGAGACAATGGTGACTTCGTAGGATTCAAAAATATCTGCGGCCATGCCGGCGCAGTCGCCCACGTTGTCGCCCACCAGGTCGGCCACGACGGCGGGATTGCGCGGGTCATCTTCGGGGATGCCGGCTTCCACCTTGCCCACCAGGTCTGCTCCCACGTCTGCCGCTTTGGTGTAAATGCCGCCACCTACGCGCATAAACAACGCCAGCAGCGTGCCGCCAAAGCCAAACCCCAGCAAAGCATCCGGCGCGGCAATGCCGAAAATAATAAAAATAATCGTGCCGCCAAACAAGCCCAAGCCGTCGGTCAACATCCCGGTAACGGTACCCGCGCGGTAGGCAATTTTCAACGCGTCGCCAAAGCTGCGTTTGGAAGCGGCCGCCACGCGCACATTGGCGTCCACCGCAATGCGCATGCCCAACTGCCCCACCAAGAGGGAGAACACCGCGCCCAAAATAAACGCGCCCGCGCGGCCAAAAGCGGCGATGAGTTTAATGTGGTCCCCGCTCAGCCCGGCAAAACGCTCCGCCGCGTCGTGCGATACGGGCACGATGTAAACCGACAGAAACAGACACACCGTCAGTAATCCGATCAGCGGCAAAATGGTTTTGAGCTGTCTTTTTAAATAGGCGTTGGCGCCCTCTTTAATGGCCGTCCATACCTTTAGCATGGCCGGGGTGCCCATGTCCTCGCGCAGCACTTGGTTGCGCAGGAACAAGGCGTATAACAAACCCAGTACCGCAATCAGCAAAACGCCGAACAACGCGTATTGCTCAAAGGGACGCAGGTCGGCAATTCCATACCACATAAAACTCCTCCTCGCGTAAAATAAAAAGTCTTCCTCTCCATTATAGTATATCCCGCGCAGCGGCGGGCAGACGTTTTGCAGCCCAACAAAAAGCCCCGCCAGAGGCAGGGCTTTTCAGACGGGCGGGACAGTTATTTTTTGCCGCACCCTCGTTTGAAAGTGTCAATGTCTTTTTGGATGTCTTCCAGGTCTTGTTCGTGCTCCACTTCATCCTCTAAAATTTGACGGACGAGGTGGCTGGTGATGAGGTCTTTGCCGTTTACATAATCCAAAATTTTATTGTACACGTGGATAGCACAGCGTTCCCCTTGCAGGTTTTGCTCCAGCAAAGCGCAGGCGCTGGGGTCTGTGGGCACTAGGTATCCGCAGTTGGTCAATTTGAACCAGCGTTGCGGGTCCGTTTCCGGCGTGCCGCCCAATTCCAAAATGCGTTTGGCCAGTTTGTCGGCGTGCTCCAGCTCTTCTGCGGCGTGTTCCTCCAGCTCCGGCTGCAGCCCGGCGCGGGGAATGCCTTCTACCACTCTGGCCCCAATCCAATATTGGTAATAGGCCAGCCATTCGTCACAAAAAGCTTTGTTTAATAAATTAATCAGTTCATCGGCGTTAAGTCCCGCCTTTTCTACAATGGCTCTAGCTTGCGTTCCCATAAACTACCCCCCTGTTTTGTTGTGCGCTTGCGCGCGGTGTGTCTGTTCTTTTATTATACTTTGCCTGCGCCCCCCGGCAAGGGCGCAAAAAGGATTAGATGAAAATTAAGCGGGAAGGAAGTTTGTCCGTCGTGCTTGGAAACCTCAGCCTTATTGTTTTTTTCCGTCGTGGAAGTGGGCACCGCAGTTTAAAAAGCTTGCCTAATGTTTTTTTTTTGATAAATTTTGCTTGTGAGCAAAATTTATCAAAAAAAGAACCCCGTCCCAAAAAATCGTTCTACAGACCTGTTAGGCGGCTTTATGTTGCGCCTGTATATATTATGAAAAAGCAAAATGTTTTATAATAAGGCTATGCCTAACAGAAACGATGGAGGGTATTAAGGAGAACACGATGACTGCAGAAGAATACATAAAGAAAATTGAAGATTTGCAAAAGATGGAATCGGACCAAGTCCTGGCTGTGTGTGATGAAGCCCTTGCTGCTTATCCCAACGAAGCCAAACTCTATTATCTTAAAGCCCTCACTTTATGGCACCAAAGCGAAGTGTTTGATTTGCCGCGGGAAATATTTAGTGCGTTGCTTAAAAAGGCCACTGACTTGGACCCGCATTATTCTGATCCTCATTGTTTGTGGGCCTATTCCAATGAACTATTAGGGTACCCCGAATTGGCTTTGCGCGGCTATCAAAGGGCCGTTGACGCCGATCCCGACGATATGGAAGCGTTGGTCAAGGTGGCGGAAATGGAACAGAAACTAGGCGATTTGCCCGCTGCATTAAAAACATTTGATAAATTAATTTCCCGGATATCCCCGTCGGATAGCGCCTACAACGAGCGCGGACACATCCGCCGGGAGCTGAAAGATTATACCGGCGCTGTGGAAGATTTTAATAAAGTTTTGGAGATCAATCCCCAGGCCGGCGGCAGCTTGTGGGGAAGAGGACTGTGCAAAAAAGAATTGGGTGATTTGGCCGGAGCCATAGAAGATTTTTCCCAGTTTATTACGCTTTTTCCGCAAGAAGCATTTGGCTATCTGGACCGTGCGGCTGTGAAAGTATTACAAAATGATTTAGTAGGGGCACTTAAAGACTATCAGTCGGTCATTATCCAAATAGATCCTAAAAATGAAAGAGCTTGGAAACAGATTGTCAATTTGCAAAACCAACTGCTGCAACAAATTCCTGCCAATACATCTGTTTTGCACTCTACCTTAAAGTCTGGGCATAAGGCGATGACGGTCCCTATCAATGGGGAAATGGTGCTTTTCTTAGTCCCGCCAAACGCGGCTATCAATACACCCGATCAATTTGGGGAAACCCCGCTTCTTAAAGCGGTCAAAAAAGGGCAACTGGAAGAAGTTGAAAACTTAATTGCACAAGGCGCCGATGTGAATTTTGTGGACCGGTTTGCAGAATCTGTCTTAATGGCTGCCGTAAAGAAAAACCACGTGGAAGTTGTTAAGCTTTTAATAGAATCCGGTGCGGATGTAAATTACAAAGACCATTTTAAAAAGAGTGTCTTGGAATTGGCAGAACAGAAAGGATATACTGAAATCATAGACTTGTTAAAATCTGTCGGAGCGAAAGAATAAATCAGCTGGTGTAGAAATAAACAGAACGGTCAGAGAAGTGATGGCCCTATTGAAACGGCACTTATTTAATGGCACAGCAGTGGCACAGCAACGGCGCAATCTGTGCCATTAAATAGGCTAATGGTATTTACCGAATTACCCAAGCTATCCAACCCGGCGTAAAAATCAAAAACCCTGCTTCTCAGCAGGGTTTTAAATTAATACGGAGTCGACGGGATTCGAACCCGCGGTCTCTGCCTTGACAGGGCAGCGTGTTAGACCAGGCTACACCACGACTCCAACGACTTAAATTATTCCGTACATATATTTTAGCAACTTAAAAGCGTTGCGTCAATTTTTTTATGAACAAATTTTTATTTGGCAAATTCGCCCCATAGAATTTGTTCCAGTTCCAGCTCTATGCCGCTTTTTTGTTTGACTTGACGGCGCACCTCATCCATGAGGTTTTTGATATCTTCCGGGGTGGCGTGGTTGAAATTGACAATAAACCCCGCATGCTTTTCAGACACCTTGGCCCCGCCGATGCTCAGGCCGCGCAGGCCCGCTTCGTCAATCAGGCGCGAGGCAAAGTCCCCCACCGGGCGTTTGAACACGCTGCCTGCGGAGGGAAACTCCAGCGGTTGTTTTTCTATGCGTTTGTGTTGCACGGAGTGGCGCGTTTCGGTCAGCGAAGTAAAATCTCTCTGTGTCAACAAAAAGCCCGCCCCCAGCACAATATAATTTTCTATGCCCTCTACATGGCGGTACCCGTGCGGTAAATCTTTTTTGAGCAGCACCGCCGGGCGGCCTTCAAAATCAATGGCTTCCACATATTCTAAGCAGTCAAAGGTTTCCTGGCCAAATGCTCCGGCGTTCATATATACGGCGCCGCCTACGCTGCCCGGAATGCCGGACAATTTCTCCATGCCGGCCAGCCCGGCCCGGGTGGAAATTTCGCAGACTTTGTCCAGGGCGGCCCCAGCTTGCGCCGTCACGCGGCACCCTTTAACAGCCGTTTGGTCCATGCGTTTGGTGGAGCAGATAATCCCGCTCACACCCTTTCCGCCTACCAAAATATTAGACCCAAACCCAATGACGCGCAAGGGGATATTTTCCGTGCGGGCCAGTTTGAGCACAAAGCTCCAATCCTGCGCCGTCTGCGGATAAACATAGGCTTGCGCCGGTCCCCCGGTGCGGTAGGTGGTGTGCCGGCTCATGGGTTCATCCAAGAGGCAGTTTTCTTTAAAATAAGAGGAAAGTTCTTTGGTAAAGTCCATGGTTCTTCCTAAAAGTTCAGCCCTACGCCGCCTTGAAATCCTTGGCTGTATTTGGTGTAGGTGTAGGCGCCGTACACATAGACCAGCGGCAGCGGGTGGAAGTTCACCCCGGCGGTGTAGCGCACGGTGCCGTCGTCAGATTTTTGCCCGGAGGCAGCGCCCATATCCTTTACTTTCAAGGAGCTGTAGTCATACCCTACGCCCACATAAGGAGTAAAAAAGAGCACGTTTACGCTGGCCGCGGCCGAGGCGGAATAATGGTCCGTATCGTAATAATCCGTGCCGCCGCGGTCATAAAAAGCCGCCGCGGAAAGATTAATCAAGGCCAAAGAGCCGTGCCATTTTAAGCCGCCGCCGAGTGATTTAAAACCGTTGTACTGCGTGCCGCGCACCGCCACGCCCAAGCCCAAAATGGGCAGCTGCGTCTCGGCGGTGATAAACGGAACATACAGGTATTTTTCGTCGGAGAAATTATCATCGGAAGTTTTAACAGCGGAAACAGTTGCCCCGATGTCAAAGCCCGGGAAGGTGGTTCCTTTGCCCGTGTGGAAATCCGCTTGCCCCATCAGCATGGAAACGTCGCGGTTGTAATCGGCCAAGGCGCCCGCGCGGAAGTGGTCTCTAAAATCCGTGCCCATATCGGCCGCGGCGGGGAGTGCAAAAGACAACATACAGAAAACAGCGAGGTATATTTTTTTCATAATCATTTTCCCGGTTGATAAATTTTCTTACATATCATATGATAGAAAAAGAGGGCGCGCCGCGCAAGGACGTTGCCGAAAAATTGGTAAGGAGAAAACTTTTTATGATTAGCCCAAACGCCGGAACCTTGACGAAACAACGCATGGATTGCACCCGCATGCGCCAATTATTTTTTCAGCCGCAGGGGGCGATTGCTCCCGTCAAATTCGGTACATCCGGCCACCGCGGCCAACTGGGCAACGGTTTTTGCGCGCTGCACGCGCGGGCCATTGCGCAGGCGGTGGCGCGCATCCATTTGGAAGATAAAATCCAAGGGCCCATTTTGTGCGGAGGAGATACGCGTTTGATGTCGCGCGATACGGCACAGCTGTGCGCAGAGGTATTAACGGGCAACGGGCTAAAAGTCATTTTGCCGGATATGCCGCTGCCTACCCCGGTGTTTTCTTTTGAAATTATTCACGGGCGCGCCAGCGCTTCGCTCAACGGCACGGCCAGCCACAACCCTCCGCAGGATATGGGGTTGAAGTACAATCCGTCTCACGGAGGTCCGGCGGGCAGCGCGCTGACCCAGCGCATAGAGACCTATGCCAATGAATATTTGCAAAACCCCGCTTTGATTCATCAGCTTCCCTTGGCGCAAGCCCGGGAAAAGGGCCTGATTTTAGAGCAGGATGTGATGACCCCTTACATTACGGCCTTGGGGCAAAAGGTCAATTTCGCCGCCATTAAAAAGGCCGGGCTCAAAGCGGCCATTCACCCGCTGGGGGGCAGCAGCTTGGCGTTCTATAAGGCTATTAAAGAAAAGTACGGTTTGGACAATTTGCACATTGTCAATGAAACCATAGACCCCACTTTTTATTTCATTCCCATTGACCATGACGGCAAAATCCGCATGGATCCATCGTCCCCTTATCCGATGAAGCCGCTGCTGGAGTTGGTGGCCAGCGGCGAGTATGACTTCGCCGGCGCCAGCGACCCGGACGCCGACCGTTTCGGTTGCGCCACCAAGGCGGGCGGGTTGATACCGCCCAATCACGCCCTGTGCGTGTTGGCGGATTATCTTATTCATACGCGTCGTCCCGCGCCGGAGCAAGTCATCGGGCGCACGCTGGGCACCACGGCGTTGCTGGACCGCATTGCCGCCGGAGAAGGGTACGGCCTGGATGAGGTCAATGTCGGCTTTAAATATTTTGTGGACGGCATTGTGCAGGGACGTTACCTGCTGGCCGGGGAAGAAAGCGCCGGAATGAGTATGAGCGGCTGGACGCCGGAAAAGGACGGTATTTTAGCGGTGTGTTTGTTACTGGAGATTGCCTCGGAAAAGGGGGACATTGCCCAACTCTACGATGGCCTGACCGCCCGCTACGGCAAGCCCTACTACACCCGCGTGGACGTGCCCACCGACGAGGCCGCCAAAAAGAAAATTATGGCCTATAAAAAAGACGACCTCCAAGATTTAACCACCGTGGCCGGGGAAAAGGTAACCGCCGTGCGCGACACGGACGGGATCAAGGTGTACCTGCAAAGCTCTTGGTTTTTGGTGCGTCCTTCCGGCACGGAAAATATTTTAAAGTTCTATGCCGAAAGCTTTATCAGCGAGCCACACCTGCAGGAAATCATCGCCCAAGGGCGCAAGTACTTTGGCGTATAAAGTTTGTAGTTTTGATAAAAAAGCCCCGCCAAAAAGCGGGGCTTTTTGCGTGCCAAAATTTTACCGTCCGTCGCCACGGCGGTCTATGGCGTAGTAGCTGCCCTCGTGCTTTTTGGCCAAGCACTTGAGCTCGCTGCCGATATTGCTCACTTGCGCAAAAGAAGTCAGCGCGCGCAGGGTATTGTGCACAATGCCAATACCGATAGAGAGCAGGTTAAACTTCTCCGTTTCGCCTTTGCGGTTGACGGAAACCATGAAGCCTTGGGCGCGGTCCTCATCATTATAAAAACCGGGAGCCATGCGCGTCATGCCCGCCACAATTTGTTGGGCGATTGGCTCGGCATGGTCCAAAGCGCAAACCAAAATAAAATCGTCCCCGCCGATGTGCCCCACAAAGGAGCTGGGGTCCTCTTGCGAGGCGCCTACAATCAGTTTGGACGTAGCCAGCAGTACTTCATCGCCCTTGCCAAAACCGTATTTATCGTTGAAGGCTTTGAAATTGTTTAGGTCGCAATACAAAACGGCAAATTTGCGCCCGGAGCTGATTTCCTGTTCAATGCGCGCTTGAATGGACGGGTTGCCCGGCAGTTTGGTCAGTGGGTTGCAGTCCATTTTCTGTTTATTGCGTTTGAGCAACAATTTAACGCGGGCCACCACTTCGTCGGCGTCGGCGGGTTTGGTTAAATAATCATCAATGTCCAGCCCCAGCCCGTGCAATTTGGTTTCTTTGTCCGTTACGGCGGTAAAAATAATAATGGGCGTGTGCAAATAGCCCGTGTGGCTGCGCACTTCTTGCACCACTTCAAAGCCGGTTTTGCGCGGCATTTCGTAATCTAGAATTAATAAATCGGGGTTTTCTTTGTAAATTTTGTCTAAAGCGTCTTGTCCGTCTTCGGCGGTGATGACGGAGAAACCGGCGTCCGTCAAAATTTCAGACACCAGCATGCGGATGGACGGGTTGTCATCGGCAAGTAAAATTTTGGCTTTGTGTTCCATATCCTTTATTAAACGAAATAACGGCCCGCAGCGCAAGGGCTTCTAACCCGGGGCCGGCTGCACAAAAAATCCGGCAGTTTCATATAATATAACTATGACCACTGCTATTTTATTCATCGGAGGCGTACTGTTTTTGGGGCAGGTGTTTTCTTCTTTGTTTGAGAAAACACGCCTGCCGGACGTGCTGCCTTTGATGCTTTTGGGCTTGCTGATCGGCCCGGTCAGTGGGTGGGTACACCCGGCGGATTTTGGCCGGGCGGGGGAAGTGTTTACCACCTTGGCACTGATTGTGGTGCTCTTCCACAGCGGGGTGGATTTCAAGCTGCTTTCTTTGCGCGGGGCCATGGGGCAGGGGGCGCTGTTGGCTACGGCCGCCTTTACCGTCATCTGCAGCTGCATTGCATTGCTGGGCCACGGATTGATGGGGTTGCCGTGGCTGGTGGCCTTTGTGATGGGGGCCATATTGGCCGATAATTCCACCGCCATTATCATTCCCTTACTCAATAAATTGCACATGGCCCCCAAGACCAAGACGGTCTTGTTTGTAGAGACCAATATCGTGGGCGTTTATTCTATCGTGTTTGCCTTGGCCTTTTTGGGTGCTGCGGCCAAAGGGGGCAGCGTGTCCGCCCGCGGGCTGGTGCTGACGGTGCTGCAGTCCGGCGGCATTGGCGTAGGGCTGAGCGTGGTGGCCGGAATGTTTTGGATGTGCGTACTCAACCGCGTACGCGGGCTGGAAAACGCCATTTCGCTGACCTTTGCTTTTGTGCTTTTGGTCTATGGTCTGAGTGAACTGGCCGGGGGCGACGGAGCGATTGCCACCCTGGTGTTTGGCATTTTGGCGGGCAATATGCGCCTGATTAAGCGGCTGTGGCTAAAGAAATTTCATCTGCCCGCTTTGGCTTTTAACCGGGCGGAGAAGAGCTTTTTTGAAGAAATAGAGTTTATTTTCAAAACATTATTTTTTGTATATATGGGGATTTGCCTGCGGGTGGGCTCTATTTGGCCGGTGCTGGGCGGGCTGGCCTTGGTTGGCGTCAAACTGCTGTTGCGGGCCCCGTGTGTAAATTTTTGCGTCGGCCGCGCCGTTCCCCGCCGCGACTGCGCTCTGTTGTGGGTTACTTGCCCCAACGGGTTGGTCAGCGCCGTACTGGCGGCCATGGCTGCGCAGCAGTTGCCGCAGGGAGGCGCTGCGTTGCAAGATGTAGTTTCTGCCGTTATCTTTTTTAGCGTGATGATGACGGGACTGATGTCTCTGCGGATAGAAAAAGGCGGGCTGATTTGGGCGGGACGTTTCTTCTCCCGGCATGCCGACGCGGAGCAAACGGAACCCCCCGCCGCGCAAAATTAAGGTCTGTATACAAAGGTCAACAGGCAGTCCCGGGTGTGGTCGCGCCGGTAAGAAAAGAAATTCGCCCGGTCTCCGCAAGTGCAGTAATAAGGCCGTTTGATGTCCTCTTCCTTTAGCCCTTCTTGGGTCAGTTGGCGGACGATTTCTGCATTTAAATCCACATACATTTTGCCGTTTTTGTGCAGCAGTGCCTGCGGAAATTGCGCGGCGACGTCTTGCTGCACCTCAAAACAACAGCTTTGGATATGTGGCCCCACCCAAGCGGACAAAGGACCTTGGGCTCCGCAGGCGCGCATTTGCCGGGCCGTTTTGCCGGGCAACCCCGCCGCCACGCCGCGCCACCCGCAGTGGGACAGACCTAGTACATGGGCCTGCTCGTCCCATAAAATCAAAGGGACGCAATCGGCCGTCAGAATGGCGGCCCCTACCCCCCGGCCGGAGATAACCCAGCCGTCCGCTTGCGGCAGCGGGCCCTGTTGAATTTGTTGCATTTGCTCAGGCCCGTTGGCGCAGACCAACAAATCGGAATGGATTTGTTTAAAGCGCAAAATGCGCTCCTCCGGCACATTCAGCGCGGCGAACAAAGCCTGCGTGTTTTCCGTTAGGCGCATATTGCCTGCACTGCGGTCGGGCGTGCCGTGGATAACGCCTAAGGATAAAAGCCGGGGGTCGGAATAAATTTTCATTAATTTAATTTTTTGAGGTACACGCGTTGCAGTTCGCGCCCTAAGATATGTTTGGCCAAGCGTTTGAAACGGGCCGGGTCGTCGCTGGCGTAAATCTTTAAGCTGCCCCGGCCGCGCGGGTTGAGTTGGTCCATGCGGGTGAGGCGGGTTTTCACTTCCTCCGCCACCACATCGGCCGAATCCACCAAGTGAATTTTTTTGCCTAAAGTGTGCGCGATCAGCCGTTTGATGACGGGATAATGCGTGCAGCCCAAGATGACGGTGTCTGCCTCGCTGCGGGCCACGGGGGCCAAGTAATCTTGTACGATCAGCGGCCCGGCGGATTTATGCGTCCATCCTTCTTCAATCAATGGTACGAACATCGGGCACGCGCGTTGAAAGGAGCGGATGCGCTTGTCTAACCGTTGCAGCGCCCGCGGATAGGCCTTGCTGTGGACGGTGGCCTCAGTAGCCAGGACGGCCACACGGCCATTTTGCGTGCTGCGCGCGGCAGCCAAGGCCCCGGGCTCTATCACGCCGATGACGGGGACCGAAATCTTTTTTTGCAGTTCAGCCAAGGCCAAGGCGGAGGCGGTATTGCACGCCACTACAATCAGCTTGACTCCCTGCTGCTCTAAAAACCGGGCAATGTCTAAAGAAAAGCGCGTAATGGCGGCCTTGGATTTGGAGCCATAAGGCGTATTGACTGTATCGCCGAAATAAATGAGGTTTTCTTTGGGCAAGGCTTTGCTGAGGGTCTTTAAAATGGTCAGTCCCCCCAAACCAGAATCAAAAATGCCGATCGCGCGTGTATTCATACTTCTATTATAGTAATTCTGCGGGGAACTTGGCGGGACTAACAATTCTGAGTTAGTTTGTGCTAGAATATGAATATGCTGAAAAGATACCTGTTGCTGGGAACCCTGCTTTTGGCGGGCCTGACTTTGTGGGCCGCGCCGGCGCAAAAATCCGCCCCGCTGATTGTGGGGGGGAACTTCTCCAACCAAATGACCCAAGGCCGCCCGCTGGTGTTTGACGCCGCTGCGCGCGAGCATGAAATCAATTCCTTAAACCAGCGTCTGAAAAACAAGGATTTTGCCGGCGTGATTAAACGCATTAATGAGCTGGCTTCTCAAAACTTTTTGGATAAACGTTTTTACTTGTTGTTGACCATTGCCTATGACGGTTTGCATCAATATGAAGACGTCATTTATTCCGCCGGGGAAGCCATTGCCGTGGCTCCGCAAGATCCGCGGGCGTATGTCTTGCGCGCCCAGGCTTACTTGCAGCGGGGGGATTTTGAACGCTGCCGCATTGATTTGGACAAAGCCCTGCGGCTAAACCCCCAGTCTGCTATTGCCAGCAAAATTAAAAAGGATTTAGAGGAAAAAACGCATGCCAAGGCCGCCGCGCCCGCCAAAATGCGCCAGCCGCAGCATCAGCCCGCTCCGCGGTGGTTGATGTTGTACTTTTTGGCCATTGTGGCGGCGATTGCCATTTTTATTTATCTGCGTTACGAGGATGTCTTCCGCCGCGGGCCTAAAACAGCTTTCAGCCGGCGTGAAGTAGAAGTCAAAGAGCAGTATGATTTTTTGCGCCAAATTGGCGAGGGCGGCATGGGCAAGGTGTACGAGGCCTATGACAAAGTACTCAAACGCAAGGTAGCCATTAAACGCGTCCGCCCGGAACTGGTGCGCAGTGCGTATGTGCGCGAGCAATTCTTGGCCGAGGCGCGCATGGTAGCCTTGTTGCGTCACCCGTGCATTGTGGAAATTTATACGGTTATTGAGTCGGAAAGCAGCCTGTACTTGGTGTTTGAGTATGTAGACGGGCAAACCTTAGAAACGCGCTTGGATATTGACGGACGGATTCCGTTCTCTGAGGCAAAAAAGATTTTTGATTACGTGTGCCGCGGCTTGCATTATGCCCACTCGCAAGATATTATCCACTGTGATTTAAAGCCCGGCAACATTATGATAAAAGAGGACGGCACGGCCAAGGTCATGGACTTTGGCGTGGCCAAAAAATCCATGGAGGGAGATACGGGCGCGCGGACGGTCGCGGGCACGCCGGCCTACATGGCTCCTGAGCAGCAAAAGGGCTTTATGCGCAAACAGTCAGATGTATATTCGCTGGCATTGTGCTTATATGAGGCTTTGGTGGGGCAGGTGCCTTGGAGTGTGAAGGGGTTTGATATTGCCACCAAGAGGGTCTATCCGCCGTCCCGGTTGGCCCCGGCCATTCCCCCGGCTGTGGATAAGCTGCTGGAAGACGCTTTGCGCGAGGACCCCAAAGAGCGTATTCAGAGCATTGACGAGTTTTGGTCCAGGTTAAACGCCATAGAGCCTTTGCCTGAGGAAAATTTGGAAAAGACACACTACTAAAATAAAAAGCTCCTACTTGATGTAGGAGCTTTTTATTTTAGGTCTAAAGCGAGAACGAAGTTTCAGCTCAAAAGACGCACAGTGGGGAAAAAATAGAAAGCAGGGCTTTGCAAGTATTTTGTGATGAAACGAGGCCACAGCGACTGAGTGTGTACTGATAAAAGGCCGGTAGGCCGAGGTACCCGAAGGAGCGAGAACGAAGTTTCAGCTCAAAAGACGCACAGTGGGGAAAAAAATAGAAAGCATGGCTTTGCAAGTATTTTGTGATGAAACGAGGCCACAGCGACTGAGTGTGTACTGATAAAAGGCCGGTAGGCCGAGGTACCCGAAGGAGCGAGAACGAAGTTTCAGCTCAAAAGACGCAGCAAAGGATTACCAATTTTTGTGCCGCCAGTATATCATCACCAGCCACACCGACACCAACCCCAGCCCCATCAACATCCAAAACGCATCCGGGTGCCGCTCCATAGGCAGTGCCACGTTCATACCGTAGATACTGGCAATCAGCGTGGGCACCATGAGTGAAATGGTGATGATGTTGAGCTTTTTAATCAGCAGGTTTAAGTTGTTGCTGACAATGCTGGCACGCGCGCCCAACAGTTGGGCCAACACGTTGGAGTAAATATCAGCCTGCGTTTTGCATTGCAGGTTTTCTACGATAATATCATCTAGCATTTCATCGTCGTTATCATCAAATCCGATACGGGCCGAAAGGTTGCGCATTTTTTCAAACACAAAACCGTTGGCGGAGATAGCCTCGGCATAATATACCAAGCTTTTTTCCAAGCTAAAGAGGTTGAGCAGGTAGGTGTTGTCCATGGATTCGGCCATTTTGTCTTCAATCTCTTCAGAAATCAAGTGAATGATGCGCAGGTGTTCAATGTAGTGCGAAATAGAGTTGTACACCAATTTTAAAAAGACATTTTTAATGGAAGAGACGGTTTGAAACCGCTTTCCCACAAAAAGGGGAATGTCCTCTGCCAAAACGATGACCAATTTGTCTTCAAATAAAAATGTCCCCACAGCTGCCACTTTAAATTCCAGCTGGTCCTTGCCGGAATAATTTTTGGGCCGCTTGTAAATCATCACAATGTGTTCGGGTTCAAACTCCAAGCGCGGCAATTCGTCCGGGTCCAGCGCGGAGGCCAAGGTGTGTTCGTCAATGGCGAAGTTTTGCACCAGCTCGCGTTGTTCTTCCACCGTCGGGTTGGTAAAGAGATAAATCTGGGCTTTTTCGTCTTCGGTTTGGCGCAATTTGCGCTCTTGAATATTGTATTTGGTCAACATAGTACACCCGCCGGGAAAATCTGCCTGCAACAAAACTGGCTCTTTATATGATAACACCTCCGGCGCAGGTTGTAAAGTTTTTTCCGCCGGGCCCGGCGGGGGATTTGCTATAGTATAGTAAGATAAAACCAAGGAGAGGTCTATGTCGCTTTTATTTCCCAAAAAACGCAAAGCGGCGCTAAAGGAATTGTCCAGCGCCAAAAACTATTTAAAACATTTGCATTGTAACTTGAATTTGCCGAAGAAAGCCATCGTTTGTCCGCTCTCTTCCATGACGGCCTTTGCCCAAAGCCAAGCCAATTTTAAGAAGTACAATTGCGAGGCCGATATTTACGCCGATGAAAAGAAAGGCTATTGCTACGTAACGGGCTTTGGCGTGGGGGCCCCGGCTATGGCCATGGCGCTGGAAGTGCTGATTGCGCTGGGCGTAAAGGAATTTATCTTAATGGGCATTGCGGGGTCTTTGCAGCCGGAGGCGTTGGCGGCCGATGTGGTGCTGTGCGACAGCGCCTTGGCCGATGAAGGCATCACGGCGCACTATGTGCCGCAAGAGCGGATTTTGCCTCACGCCGCTTTGACCAAAAAGTTAGACGCTGCGTTAACCCAAGCCGGGTTGGACCACCACACCGGGCCTACGTGGACGACGGACGCCATCTTCCGTGAGACGGCCGAAGAGGTGGCTTATTACCAAAAGAAAAATGTGCTGACGGTGGAAATGGAAGCGTCTGCTTTCTTTGCCATTTGCCAGCAGAAAAAGGTCAAAGCCGCGGCCGCCTTTGTGGTCAGTGATGAGCTGTACCGCTTGAAATGGGAGCCGCACTTTGGCGAGAAGCCCATTTTCCAAAACCTCTACAAGCTCTACCATACCGCGGTTAAAGTGTTAACCGGAAAATAAAAAGTTTACGCAAAAAAAGAGGGCAATCTCACTGGGGATTGCCCTCTTTAGTATGGGTGTGAAAACTACAACTTTAGCCACTTAAATTCAAAAAAGACGACCACGCCAAAGAGCAGTACCGGGCCCCAACCGGCCAAATAGGGGTTGATATAACCGTTCTCTCCAATGGAGGTAATCATGCTGATCAGCCACCAAAAGGTAAAGGCAATCACCATAGAAGCAATGATGTTTAAAATTTTACTTTTGCGGCGCAGACTGATGGCAAACGGCATCCCCAGCAAGCACATAATCAGCGTGACAAACGGCGTGGCCAATTTGGCCTGCCGTTCGGTTTCCGCCGAGTAAGACACCAGCCCGGTGCGCTTAAAAAATTGGATGCGTTTGCTTAACTCGCGCAAACTTAAGAGTTTGTTTTCCGTTTTGTTTACGGACATATCTTGCGGCTGCAATTGCACCGGGGAATCGGCTTGCTCAAAGGTTTCTTCGTGCGTGTCCATGGCGTTTAAAAAGGTGCGGCGGGTGCCGTCTTCAAAAATCCAGCGGTGAGTGGCTTCGTCCCACACCATGCGCTGCGCCACGAATTGGGAGGCAATATTCCACCCGTGGTCATAGGTGTCCAACGACACTTCGTTCATCACGCCGCTGGTCAGGTCCACCTCTTTAGCAAAGAGCAGTTGGTTGTCGGCTACTTTCATGGCTACGTCCGCCTCGGCGTTTAAATTAAAATGGTCCTCGGGCTTGATGCGGGTGTAATACAGTGTTTCGGCCTTGACGTTAAGCGGGGGAACGACAAACTCTTGCACGGCCATGGTGCCCAGGGTGACCAGCAAAATGCACAGGACCACGGGCTTAAACAGTTGCCGCGGCGCAAAACCGCTGGCCACGCAGGCGGTCCATTCGCCGCTGGCCACCATTTCAGAAACCACCGAAATGGCCCCCAGCAAACAGGCCACCGGCATAATAGTGGTCAGCCAAGAGGGGAACGTCAGCAGCGAATACGTCAGCACAGCCCCCAACGTGGAGTGGCCGTTGCTTAAGGTCTTGAGTTTTTCAAAGGTATCGCCCAGCACCACCAGGGCCACAAACACCCCCAGGGCAAAGAAGAACGGCCCCCAAAATTTTTTAGCAATGTATTTAAAAAGCCGGCTCATTAAATGTTTAACCTCTTCTTCCACAAATACCAGGCGGCCCCGGCCCCGACTACAATCGGCAGCCACGGGGCGGGATAGGCCAGCAGACCGTATTTTTTGCCAATGCTCAGCCCCAGGGTCATCAACAAATAAAAGGCGAAAATGATAATGACGCTAAAGAGCATCCCCCAGCCCTTGTTGCTGCGTTTGCCCAGCGAAAAGCCCAGCGGGCAGCTAACCAAGAGCAAAATCAGCGGAGAGAACGCCATTACATTGCGCACGCTGGCCTCGGTGCGGTATTCGGCCGCTTGCTCCGGCGAGAGCGTGCCCCGGCGCAACAAACGCAGGATTTTAGAAGAGGTCAACTCCGAGACGCGCTGGCGGCGGTGGTGGTCGCGCGTGAGGGAAATGCTCATGGTGTAATCGTCAAAATTGGCCGCGACAATGGCGGTAGGATCTTTGGCGTCAATGCGCTGCATTTGCCCGTCTTTGAGCTGCAGGCCGATGGCCCGGTCGGTTAAAATAATCCGCCCGGAGCTGGCATTGACCTTAGTGCTCAGCGCGGAGGAATCTTTCTTGCGGATCAGGTGGATTTGGTGGGCCTGTTTGGTGCTTTCGTCCAAATCTTCCAAATACAAATCCCATTCGCCCAGGTTTAAAAAGGTCTTGGGCTCTAAGGTGACTTTGGTGATTTTTTGCCGGGCTTCCTCGCGTTTTTCCAGCAGGCGCTTGTCGCTGTGGGGGGTGAGCCAGTTGGCAAAGACAAACAAGGTAACCGTCAGCGCCAAGGCGCAAAAGGCCATGGGCCGGACGATTTCTTTAAATGAAAACCCCGCCGCGCGCAGGGCAATCAGCTCGCCGTGTTCGCTCATGTTAGTCAGGGTGAGTAAAATAGAAATTTGAAAGGCCATAGGCGCCGCCAGCGTAAATACATTGGGCACCACGTTAAGCAACGAAGACAAAATCCACCCCCAGCTGGTGCCATACGTCATGGCCATATCCATAATGCGGATAAACTGGTTCATGAAGATGACAAACATCAAAATACCCACTACACCGGCAAAGAAAGTCAGCAGACTTTTGGCAATATAGCGGGTAAAAATAGCCGGGCGTGTAATTTTCATAATTATTTCTATTCTAACAAATATCGTGCGGGCGCGTGCGGGTTTTTGCTCTCCGTGGCCGTACGCGCGCGCCAGTGCACGCAAGTGAAATATTATACAATGAAAGAATGAGGTTTTACGTAATCCCATGAAAACCGCACGGTTGTTTTTGTGCTTATTTTTAATCCCCCAGCTGCTTTTCGGCCCGTATTTGCAGGCCGAGACGTTGCCTTACCGGCTGGTGGACCGGGACCAGTATGACATTTTTGACGACGAGCGCAAGGCCAAGGCCGAAGAAGAATTGATTATAGAGGACGCCCCGGACGACGCGCAGCTGCTCAAATACACCAACGACTTTTGGCGGCAGGCCGTCACGGCCGTGGACGGCGCATACAACTTGGACAAAGAACCCGAACCGATCCCGGACTTGACCTTGCTCAACCCTACGTTGGCCCTGCCGCTTTACGGCACCAATGTGGCCTTGACCGGGCGCTACGTGGTGGGCTTTAAACTTAATTCCAAACGCTACACCCAAGACAATAACAACGACATTGAAGACCGCAATGTCCAAAGTTTTGAAATGCAGCAGGAAATGCAACTCAAAATGCAGGGTAAGATTTTGGACCGCATTTTTGTGGATATTGACTACGACGACAAACGCGAAGAGGAAAAAACCATTTCCGTGGCCTACCGCGGCAAACCCGGTGAATTGGTGCAATTGGCGGAATTTGGCGACATTAATCTGTCCCTGCCGCAGACGGAGTTCATCGCGTACCAAAAGCAGCTCTTCGGGGCCAAAATGCACCTGCAACACAAAAATTTGGACTTAAACATCATCGGCAGCCAAACCAAGGGTTCCAGCAAGCAAAAGCAATTCGTGGGCAGCAGCGTGTTTGAAATTGTGTCCATTAAAGATACCGATTACATCCGCCGCACGTATTATGACTTGACCTTTGGCACCAATATTGCCGGCTCGCCAAGCACCGCTTGGTCTACGGCCATGGGCAGCATTGCCCCCGGCACGGAAGAGGTGTATTTAGACAGCAACAAAACCGACGGGGACTTTGTACCCGTTTCGCTGACGGCGCGTGACTATGCCGATCCGTCGGCCACCTATCCGGCCAAGTTCAAACGCTTGCAGCGTGGTGTGGATTATACGGTGGATTACAGCCGTGGCGTGATTCAATTTTCCAAGGCGCAAACCGCCGCCAGTGTGATTGCCGTTAACTACCAAAACAATGCCGGCCAGTGGCTCAGCCCGGACCAAAACCAGCCGTATTTAATCAAAACCGAAAACGAAAAATCCATTCTCTCCGACGCCACCGAAATCGGCTACCGTTTGGAGATGAAGACCTTTTACAGCGTAGGCTCGCAGCAGATCACGCGCGACAACGGCAAAGGCAATTTTATTCTTTCGCTTTTGGACGCCAACGGCCAAGAAGTGGGCAACAGCGCCAGCCCCAAGCAGTTGTATCCGTCCACTATTGACATGGATTTTGACAAAGGTGTTTTTGAACTGCAAACCCGCATGACCGACGACCCCGGTCTGTATAACACCACGCCGACTTCGTCTAAAAACCGCACCTTTAAGGTGGAATACACCTCCACGGTCAAAACGTATTTTGTAGAGGCGGACATGGTGGTGCAGTCCGAATCGGTCAAATTAAACGGGCGCACCCTCACGCGCAATAACGACTATTACATTGACTACACCTCCGGCTTTATCACCTTTTACAAAGGGGACCAAATTACCGAAAACTCCGTCATTGACATCACCTACGATACGGTCAACGGCTCCAATTCCAACAACTCGTTAATCGGCGGGCGGTTGGACTATAAGTTGTTTGACAAAATCAAACTGGGCACCACCGTCTTAAAGGAAGGCTGGGACCAGCCCGACACCGTTCCCCAAGTGGGCAATTACGCCAAAGACTTGTTGGTGTATGGGGCGGATGTGAACGCCAAAGATTTGAAAGTAACCGAAGACGTGTCGGTGGACTTTGGGGCGGAAGTGGCCAAAAGCCAAAAAAATCAAAACCTCTTTGGCTACGCCATGATTGACAGCATGAATGAAACCAATATTCAAACCAGCGGCAGCCGGATTTTCTACGATTGGACCATTGCTTCCAACCCCAATGACAAACCCGCCTTTTTGGATTCCGTGGCGTGGGACACCCAAGAGTTGCCCGCGTTGGAGATTAACCCCAATTCCGGCAGTACATACAACGAGAAGCAGCAGGTGCTGGTCATCAATTATGACTTTAGCAAAGTCATTGGCACCCCGTATGCCGATCACGACGAAATTTCTTTGGTCTATCCGCTTAGCGACAGCGGGGTGGATTTGTCTGACAAAACCTCTTTTGAGTTGACCATGCTCGGCGAAGGCAGCGCCGCCACAGGGGCGCCTAAAATAGATGTAACCTTTGGTAATATCAGCGAGCGGTCTGACTCGGCCAACTCGGCCTCGGTGCCTGACGGGTTGGTGCCCTCCGGGTATGGTATGTACACCACCTGCAGCCCGGACAGCCCCGCCCCCAAGACCGAGGACGTCAATTGTCTGTCCACCTTGGCGCCGAACGAGGACGTCGGCTGGTGGTTCGCCAACCCCGACGGTACCTTGCAACGCTACAACCCCTTTACACGCAATGTGTACAATCCGCAAAGCCAGCCCAACGGCCGCATTGACAGCCAGGACTTAAACCACAACGGTAAATACGATGAAGAAGACACCAATGTGGGCGGCCACTTCGGCTATGGCGGTCAAAATATTGACGGCATGAACGACAACAGCTTGGCCTATGACGGTTGGCAAACTTTTACGTCCCCGCTGCTCATTGACCAAAACGACAAGAGCAAATGGACCGCCGTGCGCCACCTGCGTGTGACGCTTAAATACAACGGCAAGATGAAAGGAACGGTGAAAATTGCCAATGTGGCTTTGGCCGGTACGGCGTGGAACCCGCGGGAGGGGACCGATCCGAACCAGTTTGCCGTCTCCGGCATCAACAATGCAGACAACACCAATTATGTGCCTATTTTTGCGTCCAACAATGGTGACGGCTCGCGCGTGTTCAACTATTTGTATGGTTCTTTGTCTAATTACAAAGAACAAAACCAGTCCAACGCCGTGGTGGACCAAGCTTTGAACTTGTCCTTTGACACCACTTCGGACACCGGCCAAGAATTGCTCTACGCCAACCGCAATTTTAAGACCATGGACTTTACGCAACACAAAGAGTTCCGCTTTTTGCTCTACAGCAAACCCGGCAATGCAGGCAGTGAATTTTATATGAAAGTGGGTACGGACCAAAACTACGATAAAATCACCGTCCCGCTGGATTTTGCCACGCCCTCCTGGCGCTTGATTTCTTTGAAAATGGTGGACCAAAACGGCGACGGCATCCCCGATGCGTTTGAAAATGTATCGGATGACTCCTACGGGGTGCGCGTGAGCAGCCACCGGGCCAGCGGCGGCGTGATGAATTTTAAAAAGATCAGTATGATTATGGCCGGTGTGGAAAAGCAAACCGATGACACCGGGGCCACCGTAGGTACGGGCGGCGTGGGCGAGGTGTGGCTGAACGTCATTCACTTGGCCAATGCCGTGACGACGCAGGGCTCTGCTTATAAGGTGGACGGGGCCGTCAAGCTGGCGGGGTGGGGTAGCGCCGGGGCCAAGTATAAATACATGGACAGCGACTTTGAAACCCCGTTAACCGTGGCCAAAAATCAGGAAGTGACCCAAGAGGAATATTTTGTGAAAGTGGACCGCTTTAAAAACTTCCCCATGCAGGCCACCTTAAACCGCAGCACCACCGTGACTCCTAACGTGGTGGACACCACCGATTACAACACAGTCAGCACTTTAGACAAAGGCAGCGTGCAGCGCCAACAGGCCTTGGTACGCGGGGATTTTATCAAGGAAAAACTGCCGCAGGTCGGGCTGCAGTACACGTTGGACCAGGTGGATTATGACCTTATCCACCGCAAGGACAAGGCCCAAACCTACGCTGTCACTGTAACGCATGACACCTCGTCCTTTAAAAACATTCAGGCCGGATATTCCTACACCACCACCAGCATAGATTATGCGCGGGAAATGCACCTGGCCGCTGACACCAATTACAACACGGACGAAGAAACCCAGCGCATGAATGTGAAATTTAATTACGAGCCCAGCAAAAACTTTCACATCACGCCCAATTATTCACTCAGCCAAAGCAAAGAGGAGCGTACCCAATTTCACTCCGCTTTGCCTGACAGCAACCGCCGCTATCCCAAGGCCATGAACCAATCGGCTGGGTTTAACAGCACCTGGCGCATTGCCAAGTGGCTGGCGCCGTCAGTCAGCTACAGCATTTCCACCACGGAAACCAATAACCTGACCGAAAAAATATTTAACCAGGGCAAAGCCGACGAAGCCCGCTACGACATTGGCGAGCTCAAAAGCCTCAACCGCAGCGCCGACGGCGGCATTACGCTGACCCTAAGCGGGCATGAAATTATGCCCAAGAGCAAACTGTTTAAAAATTTGGTCATTTCCTCCGGCTACCGTTTGCAAGACGCCGATGCGTGGAACTATGTGGACGAAGGGTTTGACTCCAAAAAAGAACTGTGGATTCGTTCGTCTCTGTCCGGCACGGGTCGGCATTCCAGCCGCCAAAGTTTGATTTTGCGCGATACCTTTACCTCTTCGCAGCGCTGGAGCCCGCTGGCCGAGTATGACTTCGGCACGCAGTTGTCTCCTCTGAAAACCATTTCGCTGCTAAACAACTTTACGCAAAGTTATCAGCAGAACAACCAAACCGGCACGGCCTATGATTCCAAGAGCATGACTTTGCCCGACGCGGTGTTTTCTATTTCTGATTTGGAAAAATTCTTTTACGGCGGCCGCTGGCTCAGCTCCACCAATCTCAAATTGCGCTACAGCGAGGTGGTCAGCACCAATGTAGACACCGATGAAAAAACGGAACTCAAATACGGCGGGGACTTGCGCTTTTTGCTCTTTAACTTTTTTGATACGGTGCTGGTGTATGATAAACGCAAGTCCGACAAAGATGACCTGCTGGCCAGCCAAAGTCTGGAAAATACCGACGGGGAAGATTTCTCCGCGCAGACCTCTTTTTACTTGGGCAATTGGCGTTTTACGCCTAAGGTGCTTTATTCCACATACGAAAAACGCTTGGTGCGTGGCCAGCTCAGCCAAAGCAGCAAAGAAATAACCCCCAGCTTAAACGTCCGCTTGGACTTTAACCTGCCGCGCGGCATTAAGCTGCCGTTTATCAACCGCATGTATAATGCCACCAACCGCGTGATTTGGAACACCACGGCCTCGTATAAAAAGAAAACTTCTCCCGTGGAAGTGAAAGAAAACTACAATTTGCTGGATTTGACCACGTCGCTGGATTATGAAATTTCGCAGAACTTACGCCTAAATGTGGCCGGGTCGGCCCAGTGGCTCAATCACGCTTATGTGGAAACCGAAGATTACATGGCCTACAGCTTGGCGGCCAATGTTACCATTCAATTCTAAAGGGTGGGTGTGGACCAAGGACGCGCTGCTGCATGTGCTGTTGCCCAATACCTGCTATGCTTGCCGCCGCGATTTGCCCTTCCGCAGCTGCAGTCCGTTGTGCAATGCTTGCAGCGCCCAGGTGCGCCCGGTGGGGCCGCTGTATTGCTTGCGCTGCGGCAAACCTTTGCCCGACGGCGGAGCACATTGTTACCATTGCCGTGGCAGCAAGGCCCGGGATTACCGGTGCAAAATCATCCGTTCTGCGGTGGTGTTCGGTCCGCAAGTGCGTGCGCTCATTCATGCCTTTAAATATGCAGACCGCCCTTACCTGGCCGACTACTTGGCCGATTGGATGCGGGGCGCGTGGGAGAAATACCCAGATTTAGCCGAGGCCCAACTGCTCCTGCCCGTGCCGCTCCATCCCAAAAAATTAAAGAAGAGAGGGTACAACCAGTCTGAGCTTTTGGCTTGTGCCCTGGCCCGCCAAAAGCAATTGCCCGTAGATACCCGCAGTTTAATCCGCCGTCGCGACACACCCAGCCAAACAAAGTTCGGGCGGAAAGCACGCCTTAAGAATATGGACGGAGCTTTTGAATGCATTGCCCCGGCCGCCGTCAAAGGCAAAGTGATTTTGCTGATTGATGATGTAGCCACCACCGGGGCCACCTTGGAGGGCTGCGCCCGGGCGCTCAAGCAGGCGGGCGCCAAAAAAGTCATGGCCTATACCCTGGCGCGGGAAGTATAAGGCCTGTTTCCTTTTGGTTTTCTTCGGTTTAAAATTAATATAATAAAGTATATGGGCAATTTTTTGTTGTTTTTAACGAATTTGGCTTTTCCGTTTGCCGCGCTGGGTGTATTTTTTGGTTTTGTCTTTTCACCCCGCCGCCGCGTGCTCAAAACGCTAAAGCAAGAGCTCAAAGAACGCTTTGCGCTGGAGGACGCCTCCACCGTGCCGACGGATGCGTTGTGGGTGCATTGCGCCAGCGTGGGGGAAGTAAAATCCGTCGCCGGGCTGCTCAAAGAGCTCCAAGCTTTCTATCATAAAGACATCTTGCTGACCACCAGCACCGCCGCCGGCAAGGCCGAGGCGGAAAAGAACCCCTTGGTCAAGCGCGCCTTGTTGGCTCCGCTGGACTTTTATCCCTTTGCCCGCCGCTTTGTTAAAGTGGCCCGTCCCTACCGCTTGTTGGTTATAGAGCGGGAGATTTGGCCCAATATGCTGGCCGCAGCCGAAAAGGCCGGCGTGCCCGTGATGTTGCTCAATGCCCGCATTTCCCAAAAGAGCACCCGCGCCTACAAATGGGCCTTGCCCTTGTTTAAGAAGCTATTTGGCCAAGTGGCCTTGGCTTGCCTGCAGGACGAAGACGCCGCCCGGCGTTACCAAAGCCTGGGCCTGCCCGCCGACCGCCTGCACGTATGCGGCAATGTAAAGTACGACACCCTCAGCGACCAGCCCGCCAAACTCAAAGAAGCGCGTGCCTTGCTTAAAAAGCTGGGCTGGACCCAAGACCCGGTCTTGGTCTGCGGAAGCACGCATCCGGCGGAAGAGGAATTGATTTTGTCTGCCGCGGCGGCCTGGGCCAAGGAAGGCATTAAAATCATTTTCGCGCCCCGCCATTTGGAGCGCAAAGAGGAAATCAAGCAGCAACTGGCTCGCCAGCCGCTGGCGTACGGCGTGTTGAGCGAGAAAAAACTGCCCAAAAATTGCGTGTTGTTGTGTGCTGACACCATGGGCTTTTTGCAATCTTTATATGCGTGTGCGTCTCTGGCGTTTGTGGGGGGGAGCATTGCCCCGCGTGGTGCGCATAACTTGCTGGAGCCCGCTATTTTGGGCAAAACCGTTTTGTTTGGAAAGAGCTTTTACAATACTCCGGATACCGCGCATGCCTTGCTGGCCAGCGGGGGCGGGGTGCTTGTAGACGCGCAAAATTTGAAACAAACCGTGCTGCGTTTGTTAAAGGACGCGGCGGCTTTGGAAAATATGTCCGCCAAAGCACGGCAAACGGCCCTGGGCTTTAAAGGGGCTACCCTCAAAATTATGGAAGCGGTGAAAACCTATGAACGAAAAACAACCTAAAATTTTAGTGGTGCGCCTGTCGTCGCTGGGGGACATTGTCCTCTCGTCGCCGGTGTACAAAAACCTCAAAGCCAAATGGCCCGACAGCCACATTACGCTGTTGGTCAAGCCGCAGTTTGCGCAGGTGTTGGCCGGCCACCCGGACATTGATGAAATCATGGTGGCCAAAAAGGGCTTGTGGGCCAATATCCGCCAAGTCCGCGCGGGACATTTTACGCATTATTTGGACTTGCACGCTAATTTAAAGAGCATTCTCATCGGGTTTTTCAGCCGCATTCCCAACAAGTTGCGCTACAGCAAAAACCCGGTGGCCCGCCGCTTGTATGTGAAATTCAAAAAGAACTCCCCCGTGTTGGAAAAACACACCTTGGAGCGCTACTTGGAAACGCTCAAAGCGTGGGACGTGCCCGTGCTGTACAAAAACCCGCAATTGGGTGACTGGGCCTATAAACACGCTAATTTGGACGGCAAGAAAATCGGCAAAATCGGTATCTTCCAAACCTCGTTCATCGGCGACAGCGTATTGACCACGCCGCTGATTCAAAAGACGGCCAAGCTGTTCCCGGACGCCAAAATTGTGGTCATTACCCGTCCGCAGACAGAGGATATTTTCCGCCCGATGAAAGAAGTGGACCAAATTATCTTAAACGATAAAAAAGGTTGGAACAAAATCGTGGGCGTGTGGAAAACTGCCAAGGCGATTAAAGAGGCCGGCATTGACATCTTGCTGGTGCCGCACCGCAGCTTCCGCAGCGCGCTGATTGCGTGGCTGAGCCGCGTGCCTATCCGCATTGGTTTTACTTCCAGCGAGGGGTGGTTCCTCTACACCAAGACCATTCCGTTTAACTGGATGATCCACGACGCCGAGCGCAACCTCTCTCTGTTGCACGGTATTGTGAAAGAGAATTTTAAAGCCGAAAAGCTCAATATGCGCTATGCTCCCAGCGCCGAGGAAAATGTGGCGCGCCTGATGAAGGATTTTAACCTGGAAGGCAAAACCTTGGTGGGTATTCACCCGGGGTCTGCGTGGCCGACCAAATGCTGGCCGTTTGAAAACTTTGTGGAGCTCATCAGCCGCATTGAAACTGAGTTGCACTTGCAGACGGTCATCGTGGGTGGCGGCAAGCAAGACGCGGACTTGGGCGAAAAACTCTGCCAGCTATCCCAGGGCCATTGCGCCAACTTGTGCGGCAAGACCAGCTTGGCTGATTTAATGGCCTTGATGGGGCATTTTAAATTATTTATCACCAACGATTCCGGCCCGATGCACATTGCTACGGCTTTTGGCGTGCCGACGCTGGCTATCTTTGGGCCGACGACGCGCGAGCTGGGCTTCTTCCCGTATGGGCACGGGCACCGCGTGCTGGAGGTCAAGGGCTTGGACTGCCGCCCCTGCGCCTTGCACGGCGGCAAAAAATGCCCGCACGGTCATTTTAAATGCATGCGTTTGATTACGGTGGACGATGTGTTTAAAAACGTAAAAGAAATGCTGCAAGAAAATAAAGTGATTTAGTTTATTTGGAAAGTGAATGGACAAAAAGCGCAAGACTTAGGTTTTGCGCTTTTTGTATGTTTTGTTGCTTTAAGGTGAAAGGGCAGGCAAAAGGCTTTGCGGAATATCCTACTTTTCTCCGGGACAGAAAAGTAGGCAAAAGGCCCTACTCTTTTTATGTCCTTTTCTCCAGGGCAGAAAAGGACCAAAAGGCCCCGCGGGCCTGCGGAGCATAAAAAATAAAATTTTGCTTAGTCCGCCTTTAACTCGCCGCTTCATAGCGGCTCAGACAAAAGGCGGATTTTTGTTGTAAATTTTATTTTTTATAAACGCTCCGATGGCCGCTGTATGAACGGCTAAAAGGCCTTCTATCTATGCCGTCATTCCCGAGGGTCGTAATCGGGAATCTTAGCCTTGTGGTTGTTTGTCTTTTGTTGTTCATCCAATAAGGTCATCCTGAAAGGTTGTAGTTCAGGATCTTCCATTTTTCTAGTAGTTGTCGTTGCCTTTATTAAATAAACAACAGGGAAAATGGAAGATGCTGAGCAGAGACACCTCAGCATGACCCTGATTTTATAAACGGCTTTTTTGCAGTTATTACATAAGGTCATCCCCGAGAGTCTCAGTCGGGGATCTTCGTCTGACCAGATAAAATGAGGAAAAAGCCACTTTTGTATAAATATCAGCGGAAGATTCCCGACAACAACATTCGGGAATGACACTTTATTTTGCAGTGACCTTGGCCTTATAGTTTTTGCTGTTTATTTTTGTTTTGTCGTCGTAGAAGTGGGCAATCCTTTTTAAAACACTTGCACAATGTTTTTTTTTTGATAAATTTTGCGTATAGACAAAATTTATCAAAAAAGGAACCCCACTATGAAAAATCGTTCTATGGGCCGTTTAGGCCGGTTATTTAATGCCGTCATCCCCGGGGTTGCGACGTGCAACGCTCGGGGATCTCAGCCTCTTAGAAACACGACGAGATTCCCGAACCCTGCGGGCCGCCACTCCTTCGGGAATGACGTAAGGAGAGGACATATAGATGGCTTTACACTCATTGAGCTTCTCGTCGTCGTTCTCATCATTGGCATACTCTCGGCCATTGCTTTGCCGCAATATCGGTTGGCGGTGCTGCGGGCACGCTCGGCAGAAGCCATTAGCGTGTTGTACAGTTTGGTGCGTGCAGAGCAAGAATATTACCTGGCCAATGGTTCCTTTACTGAGGACAAGACGGCGCTGTCTATTACCCTTCCGCCCAATGGCAAAATTCGTTATGAGGCAGCTTTAAGTAAGGGATATGCCCGTGGGGCAGCGTACCTGGAAGGGCACGGAATGTTTTTTGAAAAGGCTTTTGATCCGCAGAATACCACCGCTTGGTGTGCGGCCTATAATGAGTTGTCCAACCGGGTTTGCCAAACATATGGCCCTTATGACCACTCCGGGGATGACGGCGCCAAGTATTATTTAATGAATTAGTTTTTGGCCAGTAAAAAACCCGCGCTTTAAGCGCGGGTTTTAAATAGTTGACGGCTCATACCCCAGATTCTGTCGGGCCTTGCGGCCCGTGAGAACCATTACTCTAAGCGGCCTACTCTGCCAACGAATGCGGGACACATATGGGCATATTTGGCCTTGCTCCGCGCGGGGTTTGCCCTGCCGCACGCGTTACCTTGTGCGCGGTGCGCTCTTACCGCACCTTTTCACCCTTGCCCGAAGGCGGTTTGTTTTCTGTGGCACTTTCCGTCCGCACGGGTTTGACCCCGTGCAGCCCGCCCTTTCGGGCGGCGCGTTTCCCTGTGGAGTCCGGAAGTTCCTCCCCCGGCTTGGGGCCGGAAGCGGCTCTCTGAACCGTCAAATCTTATAAATCGTCAAACAAAGAGGGTTGCGGCGCAGCGGCCTTTTTGCTTTTTTTAGCCGGAGCGGGCGCGGGCGTCTGTTCCCGTATAACCGGGGTGACCCGGACGCCGTTAACCGTGTCGTCCTGCGGGGTGGCTGCCGTCGCAGGGGTCGGGTGCAAATCAGCAATGGGGTTAAACCCCACCGACTGCTTTAAATCCATGGCTTTGTTGGCCAGGGCGTCGGGCTCTTTGTTTAAATGGCGCAGCACGTGGCGAATGGCGATATGAAAAGGCCGCGCCAAGGTGCGTATCTCCGCCATGCGTGCGGCCAAATCCGGGTTTTTGATTTTATATTCGCCCAAATATTGTTTGACCAGCAGCAACGAATCAGAAATAATTTCCAGCTGGGTGGCGCCCAGCTCGGCCGATTTAATCAGCGCCAAGCGCAAAGCGGTATACTCGGCCTGATTGTTGGTGCAGTGGGGGATAAAATGCCCTTCTTGCGCCAAAATCTGTCCGTCGGTACTTTTGATAACGTAGGCAGACGCCCCCGGACCGGGGTTGCCGCGGCTGCCGCCGTCTATATTAATGGTCACACGCATCTTATTTATTTTACCAAAAAACCCGGCCGGGATGGATTAGGTATAATATATTCATCCCCGGAGGTGTGTATGGCAAAGAAAAAATCGTTGGGTCTGCTGCCGCGTGTGGTGGCGGGCATTGTGTTGGGTATTGTGTGCGGGTTGTTCTTCCCGCAAGGACTGGTGCGGCTGTTTTTGACCTTTAATGATTTGTTTGGACAGTTTTTAAGCTTTATTGTGCCGCTGCTGATTTTGGGTCTTATCGCCCCCGGCATTGCCGACTTGGGGCGCGGGGCCGGGCGTTTGCTGTTGTTTACCGTGCTGCTGGCGTATGGGTTTACGCTCTTTGCCGGATTTTTTACTTTCGGTGTGGCGGTTTTTTCATTCCCGTTTGTGTTGGATTCTTCGGCCTCTTTGGTGGCGTTTACGCAACCGCAGGAGCTGCTGCCGTATTTCCACTTGCCCATTGCTCCGCTGTTTGACGTTACCTCGGCTTTGGTACTGGCTTTCACACTGGGGCTGGGGATGGCCTTTATCAAGGGTTCCGCGCTCAAAGGGATTATGCAAGATTTCCGCGAAATTATCCACCGCGTTATTTCCGCTGTGATTATTCCGTTGCTTCCGCTGTACATTTTCGGCATTTTTTTGAATATGACGGTCAATGGCCAAGCGGCGGCGGTGCTGGGCGTGTTTGCCAAAATCATTGTACTGATTTTTGCCATTACGTTGGTGGTGCTGCTGATTCAATTTTCACTGGCGGGGTGGGCCGCGCATAAAAATCCGCTCACGTTGCTGAAAACCATGCTTCCGGCGTATTTTACGGCGCTGGGCACGGCCTCTTCGGCGGCGACTATTCCCGTGACGTACGAGCAAACCAAAAAGCTGGGCGTGAGTGATGACGTGGCCAGCTTTACCGTGCCGCTGTGCGCCAATATTCATATGTCGGGCAGCACAGTGAAAATTACCGCCTGCGCCATGGCTGTGGTGCTGCTGACCGGGGGAGAGCTGCACTTTTGGCAATTTGCCGGATTTATTTGCATGCTGGGCGTGTCTATTATGGCTGGGCCCGGAGTGCCGGGCGGGGCGATTATGGCTTCATTGGGCGTGCTGCAAAAAATGCTGGGGTTTAATGAGCAGATGTTGGGGCTGATGATTGCGCTCTACATTGCTATGGATTCTTTCGGTACGGCGTGCAATGTCACCGGGGACGGCGCGGTGGCCGTGTTAATTAACCGTTTGTACAAGAAAGAGAAATAGCGAAAGGCCCCGCAGAATATCCTACTTTTCTCTGGGGCAGAAAAGTAGGCAAAAGGCCCCGCGGGCCTGCGGAGCATAAAAAATAAAATTTTCTTATTCCGCCTTTAACTCGCCGCTTCATAGCGGCTCAGACAAAAGGCGGATTTTTGTTGTAAATTTTATTTTTTATAAACGC
>CAVHDF010000002.1:0-70978 GCA_963634865.1 Eggerthellaceae bacterium | reverse complement strand
AATTTATCAAAAAAGGAACCCCATTATGAAAAATCGTTCTACGGGCCGTTTAGGCGGCTTATTTAATGTCGTCATCCCCGGGGTTGCGGCGTGCAACGCTCGGGGATCTCAGCCTCTTAAAAACACGACGAGATTCCCGAACCCTGCGGGCCGCCACTCCTTCGGGAATGACGTAAGGAGAGGACATATAGGCGGCTTTACGCTCATTGAGCTCCTCGTCGTTGTCCTTATCATCGGCATCCTCGCTGCTGTTGCCCTGCCCCAATACCGCAAGGCGGTAGCTAGGGCCCGTTTTGCTACGGTCAAGGCGACAGCCCGCTCCTTGGCAGAAGCGGAAAATAGATATTATATGGCTAATGGAGAATTTACCTTTGATTTGCAAAATTTGGACCTTCAATTACCTGCGGGGGGAACCCTCAAAGGTACGGCTGAGATGAATTATCCTTGGGGAGTGTGCTATGTGGCCTGTAAGGATGCCTCTTGCGGTGGGTGCTACATTAAGGATGGGGACAATGAAGGGTGGTCGTTGGACTATTTTTTCAGGTCGTTTAAAACGCGTCGCCCCAGCTGCCTAGTGGAGAACCGCGCCGCAGATTACTATACGGAAATTTGTTTGGCCGAAACCGGCAAAACCAGGGCGCAGGGGATAAGTGACGGAAATTATATGATGTATGATTATGATTAAAAGAGCCCCCGCAAAAGCGGGGGTTCCTCATTTATTTATATTCGTTGTAGCTGACTATTTTTTCAAACGCTTCGCGCGGGCGTGCGCCCGGGGTTTCGGCCGGGTAACCCAACGCAATGAGGTGCTCTATTTTTTTGCCCTTGGGCAGTTTAAAAAACTTTTCGGCTTTGTCTGAGTTGAGCCAGCCAATCCAGCAGGTGCCCAGGCCTAAGTCCCACGCGCGTAACACCAGCTGCTGCCCGGAAATCCCTTGGTCCACCAAATAAAACTCCGTCCGGCGGAAGAAATTGCCCACCCGGCTGGTAAAGGAGCCTTTGTCCGACACGGCGGCAATCAATACCGGGGCTTTTTCGGCCCATTTGCTCATGGCGTACACACCGCTGAAAGCCTCTTTGCAGAAGGCTTCTTTGACCTGCGGGTCGTCTATCACAATGTAGTGCCACGGCTGGGAATTGCACGCCGAGGGCGCCAGCCGGGCCGCCTCTAAACAGGCATTGATTTTCTCGCGTTCTACGGGTTTATCTTGGTATTTGCGCACACTGCGGCGCGTTAAAATAGCTTGCTCTACTTGCATAAAACACTCCTGTGTCTAAATCTTTTCTTTATCCTAGCAAAAATAGGGCCTTTTGGGAAAATTGTTACAATTTTAAAAAAATAGTTGCTTTTTATATATGGATTTAATATATAATGTTTAAAGATATTGCAAATTAATGTTTAATAGTTAGCTGTCTGTGTATCTTAACTGCCATTCGGGGGGATTTTATGTCCGGCAAAGAAGACCGCGCTTTACCTAGTTCCAGCGATGCATCTACCGCCAGTTCTTGGGCGGCCGGCAGCGTGGCGCGTTTTTTTAAGGGGAAAAAGTGGAAGATCGTTTCTTTCTTCCCCAACTGCCCTTGCGCCCGCATTCCAAACCCGTCCGTTGCTCCCAAAAAAGAACAGAAATAAGTCTCCTACGGTTATTCTGGGCCCATTGGACCTGCGTTTTTGGGTCTTTGGGCCCTTGTTCGTCTGAGAAGGAAAACTTATACTAAAAATATGTATAAGTATATTTCCCGCGTTTTGGCGTGTACGGCGGTCTTGTGTGCTTTGGGGCTGGCGCAGGCCCAAACCTTGCCCAATAAAACCTTTTACCAGTCGGCCGGGTGGCTAGACCACCGTTCCAATACCTTGCGCCGCATCGCCCAGCGGGGCGAAGCGGGGGCCGCTGCTTTTTACCAAAATCCCAACCCCTCCCCTAAAAATCAATACGAGGCCGCCCATGTGCACGCGGTCAATTTGCAAGATTTACGCATCTACCAATCCAGCACGGTGTATCGCCAAGCCCGCCAACTCCGCGACGTCTTTCTGACAGAGGCTTCCGCCGCCGAAACAGAAACTGCCGCTCCTGTGGACTTGCCGCTGCTGCGCGCGGCACTGAGTGAGTTGTTGTCCTTGCACCGGCAATACGGGGATTATTATCCTATCGTCACGCAAGCGGTGCTGGAAGTAACGCCCCGCCTGCTGCCCCTGCAAAAGGAACTGAAGCTGTTTACGCCGCCGCAGCTGACGCAGTTGCGGCAAAGTTATTTGCAGATTTTATCCCGCCCCACGCAGTGCGCCCAAGGGGACGGGTACCGTTTATTTTGTGAGGGCCGCGCCGACGCGTTGGACGGTTTTGCCCAGTTGGCCTCGTCACGCGCCGACGCCCAGCGCATTGCCGATGTATTGGTGCAAGATTTGCAGCAGCCGCTGATCGGGCGGGAGCTGCTGAGCGGTTTGGCGGCTTTGCTCAGCCTAAAAGAGGAGCGCTTGTTTGAGCCGGTGCTGCAGCGCGCCATAGACCGCGAAGGGGACAGCTTTTGGCAGAAAATCAATGTGTTTATGGTGGGGTATTGGATAGATAAAGTCCAATTTTCCCGGGGGCGTTACTTAGGCAATGTGTCGGCGCAGGCCGTGCTGCCCGGGGCATTTGGTCCCGCCGACGGCAACGCCTGGGAAGAAGCCGCCCGCATGCTGGCGCAAGCCGCGCCGCGGTCTGCTGCAGCCGAGATGTTACTGCGCCGCTACGGCTTGGGCAGCTGCCAGGCTGATGAAACGGATTTAGCCCGCGGGGTGCCTACGCCTGCGGACGGAAAACTTTATTTTACGTCGGTGCAGTGCCGCACCCTGTTGCCCTTTTTGGTGGGGGCGCTGGGCTCGTGCGTGCGGGATGGCGCAGCGGAGCCGTTGGCCCGGGCGGCCCAACGGGTACACTTGACCCCGGCGGCCTATGTGGCGCGGATTTACTTTAGCTATGTGTTGGGCGACGTCAACGCCGAGACGGAGAAGCGCGTGGCGGATGTATTGTATGACGTGTTTAGCCCGCAGGCAGCCCAAGCGGGGCTGAATTTGCCGCGCTATGAGCGCGCGGGAGCGCGTTACCAGCGCAAGCAGTTGGGGCAAAAAACCTACCAAGCCGTCCGCCAAATCGGGCAGGTGGCTGACTTTGGGCTGGGGCTGTATTATACCGCCGGATTAACCCACTTGGCCGTGCGCGCGGGCACTTCCGCCTGGAGTTGGGGCGTGCAGGTCCGCCGCGGGCTGGAGGCCGTACGTGCCGGACAAGTGACGGTGGAAGTGCGGCAGCTGGCGGCTCTGTCGGCCCGCTTGAAAAAGCTCAAACAATTTCAAACCTCTTCGGCCCTGCGGCAGGTAAGCCAACGGCTAAAGCAAAGCTTGGCCGGGGTACCCAATGCCGCGGCCGCCCCGCTAAAAACCGCTCCGGCCGCGCAGCCGGCCGTCGCTCCCAAAAAAGTGATACACAACCATTTAGACACCGCCGTAGACCAGCTGGAGCAAACGCTTCAGCTCCGTCAACAGGGGGGAAACTGGCAGGCGCAGCTGCGGGCCCAACCGCCCAGCGAACGCTTGCCTGAGGCCATCACGCGGGCAGAGAAAAAGATGGATGCTTTGCGGGAGCAATTGTCCTTTCAAAATCATCCTTTTGACGAAGTGGCCGCCTCGCCGGAGAATATGCAGCAATATTTTAAAACGCTGGCGCAGTATATCCGGCTGGAGCAGAAAGTCCCGCAAGCGCAGCGACTTTACAATATGTATTTAGAGGCGGCCGGAAAGCCCGCGCAGGCCTTTGCCGAGGTGGTCCCGTCCCGGAGTTTTGCCTCGCACGGCTCGCGTGACTGGTTGTTTTCACGGTATTGGTCCGGCCTGCAGCAGACCCTGAAAAAAGCGCCCAATGCGGCCGCTCGCACCCAAACGCAGCGGCAAATGGCGCAGGCGGTCCAATGGTCGGATTTGTTCTTTGGCTTGCCGGAGGAAACCCAATGGGGGGCGTATCAGTTGCCCGCTGCGGCGGCCCTGCGCGCCCGCTGGATCCAGTTGGGCAAAAGCAAAAAAGACTTTACCCCGCTGCAGATGCAAGAATACAAAGCCTTGCAAAAACAACTGTACACCAGCCCGGTTTTGGGCAAACCGCAGTTGCTGGAGCTGCAAAACCGCTTGGTCTTTTTCCCGCAGGCGCAAAAAACCCCCAATGCCGTGTTTTTGGCGGGGGATGATTTGCTTGTTTCGGAAATGTGGAACCGCAAAACGCCGTTGGGCTTCTTCCGCCCGACGATGTTGCGCACGCAATCCACCCAAGAAGCGTTAAAATATTTCAAGGCCGGAGAAGAAAACGTTTTGCTGGCGCATGTGCATGGGGGGCTGTCTCAAAGCGGGCGGTGGAAAGGCATTTTGGTGGACGGCAGCCCGCACCCGGAATTGACGCTGACGGCGCGGGAGCTGCTGTCTGAGTTGCCCGCCACGGGGTCTACGCACAATTCCATTTATATTAACGGGTGTTTTTCCGGCACGCTGATAGACGAGGTACAGGCGCTGAAGGCTTCGTTTCCGGCGGCGGCCAAAACGGATTGGTTTGTCACGGCGGCCCCGCGTCAATTTACCGCGCCGGAGGCTTTGCCGGCGGATTTTGTATCCGGCACGGCGCGGGAGAGATTATTTGGCAAAATTCTTACGCGTATGCGCTACAACGGCGACGCCTTGGGCGCCCGCGTGTGGGTGGACAATCAGTTGATTTACCCGTTGCAAGAAAGCGTGCAAAAATTGGCGCGGGAAATCAAAAAAGCCCCCGCGGCGCAAAAGGCCCAATACCGTCAGCTGCAAGAGGACTTGCAACTATTGCAAGAAGTGGCCGACGCCCGCAGCCGGGAGGCTTTGCTCAAGGCTTTGTTAAAACTGGATGAACAACGCCCGGGCTCTGTGCTTTATTTGGAAGATTGGTCCGAAGATTTGCTGCGGGAATTGGTTCTGCCCCCCAGCCAGCGCAATGGCCCCGACGGATTTTATTGGGCGGTGAATATGGAAAAAACCGGGCATACTCTTTCCATGCCGACCGTTGTCTTAAAACCGGAATGGGTGGAGTATGTGGCCCAAACCGCCGAGGAATTGTTTGGCCGGGTCCCCAAAACCCCGCCCGCACTTTAACCCCGCTAAACTAAAGGCCAGCTTTTCAAGCTGGCCTTTTGCTAAAGTTTAATTTCCTTTTTGCTGCAGCAACTCTTCCATTAGCTGTGCCGCGCACGCCACCATATCGGCGCAAGGGCGTTTTTTATAATATTCCCCGGTGCGCGGGGCTGGCTGCGGCTTTTGCGCGCCGGGCAGGCCCAGCAACTCGCGGCAGATGAGCGAGCCGTTCTGCGCCTTGAATTTAGCCCCCAGCTCTTGCACTAGGGCATAGTGTGCCGCTTTGGCGGCAGGGTCTTTGGGGTCGGCCGGGGCGTATTTGAGCCCGGCGGCCATCAGCAGCCCGCTAAAGGCGCCGCACACTTCCCGCATGCGGCCCATGCCGCCCCCGAAAGGAGCAGCCATTTTGAGCGCGGTCTGTTCGTCCAGCCCCAGCTCCGGCGCAAACGCGCACAGCACGGCTTGGGAGCAGCTGTACCCGCTTTTAAAGAGTTCTACGGCTTTTTCTGTTTTGGTCATAAAACAATTATAGAAATTTCTGTGCAAGGTCTGCCCGCGCAAAGTGCTACAATAGACGTATGAAAGCATTTATTATAACCATTGGCGACGAGATTTTGTTAGGCCAAATTTTAGATACCAATTCCCGCTATGCCGCAGCGGCTTTGGCCCGGCTGGGCATAGAAACGGTGCAAATGCGCTCGGTGGCCGATACCCCAGGCGCAATTACGGCGGCGGTGCGCGAAGCCCTGCAGTGCAGTGATGTTGTGCTGCTGACGGGCGGGCTGGGCCCCACCAAAGATGATTTAACCAAGAAAACATTGGCGGATTTTTTCGGCACGCGGCTGGTGTTTAATGAAACAGCCTACCGCTGGGTGGAACAGGTGATTTCTCATTACCCGCAAGGGACGATGAACGCCTATAACAAAAGCCAGGCCGAGCTGCCCGAGGACTGCACCTTGCTGCGCAACATAAAGGGCACGGCCAGCGGCATGTGGTTTGAGCAAGGCGGCAAGGTGTTGGTGTCTCTGCCGGGGGTGCCGTTTGAAATGCAATATTTGTTGGATGCCGAGGTGCTGCCCCGGTTGAAAGAGCGCCTGGGCGGAGATCTTATTCAATACAAAATGCTGACGGTGTTTGACGAGCCGGAATCGGCTTTGGCCCTGCATTTGCGCTCTTATGAGGAAAGCTTGCCTGCGGGCTTGGGGCTGGCCTACTTGCCTTCGCCGGGGTATGTGCGGCTGCGTTTAACGGCCAAAGGACCTGAGAGCGGAGCCAAACTGGAAGCCTATTGGGACGCTTTAAAAACCGCCTTGGCGGCGCGGCGCTGGATAGAGGGGGAAAAGGCCTCCGCCGAAGAGCATTTCGCCCAAGAAATTGCCCGGTTGGGCATCACCGTGGCGACGGCGGAAAGCTGTACCGGGGGGAATGTGGCACATTTGATTACGGCGGTGCCGGGGGCGTCGCGTTATTTTTTAGGCGGGGTGGTGTCTTATGCCAATGAGGTAAAAATACACACCTTGGGCGTATCGGCGGAGGATTTGCAGCGCCAGGGCGCCGTGAGTGAATCCGTGGCCCGCCAAATGGCCGAGGGGGTACGCCGGCTGACGGGGGCGGATTGGGCTGTTTCCACCACCGGGGTGGCCGGGCCGGACGGCGGCACGAAAGACAAGCCCGTCGGCACGGTATGGATAGGTGTGGCAGGGCCGCAGGGCAGCTGGGCCCGGGAGTTTCACTTTTCCTCCACGCGGGAGCGCAATATTGCCAAGGCTTCCGTCAAAGCTTTAGAAATGCTGCTGGGGGCCGCGCAAGGAAGAAAGAACGATGAATTATAAAATTATTGATTTAAAAGATTATTACCGCGCCGGAGTTTTTCGGCACTTTTCAGAAGATTGCAAATGCTCTGTTTCTATGACGGGGCGCATTGACGTAACGCCGCTGCGGGCGTGGTCCCAGGCCACCCACACGAAGTTTTATATTAACTTTTTGTATGTGCTGAGCAAGGTGCTCAATTCCCGGCCGGATTACCGCATGACGTATTTTTATCAAACGCGGCAACTGGCGGTGTATGACCAAATTAATCCAACGCAGTATGTTTTCCACGAGGATACGGAGACTTGCACCCCTGTTTATACGCGATACGACCCGGACTACAAAACTTTTTATCAAAATGCCTTGCGTGATGTGCAGCAGGCCCAGCAAACGCGCCACTATGGGCTGGATATGCAGCATCATCCCAATTGGTTTGACGCCTCGTTTATTCCGTGGTTTTCTTATGACTCTTTGAATGTGGAATTGCCTGACGGCTATTTGTATTTTATGCCCGTGATTAACTGGGGCAAGTACCGCTTGGAGGACGGGCGTTACCGCATGCCCGTCAGCGTGCGACTCAACCACGCAGTGGCCGACGGTTATCTGGTGGCCAAGGTGTTTGTATTACTGGAGCAAGAAATCAAAAAGCTGACGGAAAAAACGGAAGCAAAAGAGGGGCGCTAAAGCAGCCCCCCACTTCTTGCGGGCACAGCCGGTGAAAACGGAAAATTAAAACACTTTGATTAGGTTTTGCTTATGCGTGTAGCCGGATAAATCGTTTTGGCGGACGGGGTACCATTTTCCGCCTTTCTTTTCGGGCCAGGCCCATACATGGGTTTTGTCGGCGAGTTGGCCGATGATTTTCCCATTGGGTTTGTCCCGCAAATTGGCCGGGCCGTCTATGCGGTAAAGTACAGGAGTATTTTTCTGCGTGAGATGAAAGTTGAGTTGTCCATTCACAAGAAATTCCGCAGACAAGTCCCACTCCGGGGTATAGTTCTTCCGATTAACCGCATAATATTCTTTGCCGTAAAATGCTTCTCCGTCAAAACAACCAACCGATTTGAACGGACTTTGCACGATTAAATTAAAACTTTCAATTGGCCCTTGCCAATTATTAGCGGTAGTGAGGATATATTCTAAGTAATTACGAGCCTGAAGATGGTCTATGGAATACATATTTTCATTTTCCGGTATATAGGCAAATGATTTATAGGGTTCGCTTTTTTCGTTGACGCATTTGGAAAATGGAATCCCCACATTATTATAGATGGCCGTAGGAACATAGGTATGGCGCACAGTTATCGTTTTATGTGCAGGGAAAGTTTGTTTCCATGAATAAGAAATTTGTTTTTGCCATGCCGCCTGAGCGCCTATAATCCAAGCGGGGAATTCTCCCTTATCCCAATCAACCAAATAATCCCATGCAACAATATTGTTGTTTTGTAATAGTTTGCGGGTTTCTTCAGGCAGCATAGCAATGCGTCTGTCTAATTCTTGGTCGGTAATTATTTCTTCCGGGCGATAAAATAATATAGACACATCTTTGGTAATATCTTTATTATTTTGGGTAATCGTCCAATGTGTTTGATACTGTTTTTGTTTGCCGTTAACCCATAATTTGAATTTGTAATCGTGGGATTTATCTCCTAAATATTCTTCAACGGCAGGCATTTCCGGTAGGGGGAAAAACATTTGCGTGGTAATATTTTTATCGGTGGTGTTTTCAAAAAGATAGTTCACGTCTATTTGATAGGGACGGATATAAAGGGCTTCTACTTTCATTTTAATACCGTCTTGTTTTTCAAAAACGACGCCTCCGGTGGGCAGAATGGAACCTGCTGTGTCATTGGCATAAACAGACAATGGAATAAATAAAAGACATAGCGTGATAAGTAATATTTTCATTTTTCTTTTTTAAATTTTTCTAAGCGTTGTTGATATTCTTTCGCAGCTTTATCTGCCTGTTTTTGGGTTAGTTTGGGTCGGACAACTAGTTGCTCAAGGGCATTTTCTTTTTCGTCAAAGGATTCTTTGGCGTAAATAATCCAGTTTGTGCCGGGGATGCCCATGGGATTGTAAGGCCATAGCCGCCCTTTGTCATTTAGTGGTTTAACGGCATACATTCCCCGTGTATGGTTTTTTAAATCACAGAAAAAAATCCCGCTGACCTGCTGATCTTTCGGTATATCCGAGAAAAACTCATCTCCATCATAATAAAGGATATTATCGTCACAGTATGCAAAAGTTCGGTCTGTCATGTAATCGGTGGAAATAGGGCATTCCCTTAGTGTAAACGGATATTCTTTGCCATTATCAACCCAAGTAACTTTGGAATAAAGTGCTGTGTTTGGGATAAATGTTACGGATTTGTTCGGGCCGCAAGATAAGGTAAATTTAGTTGCATTGGTGGAATGAACACGAAATTTATCTAATGTTTCCTTGCGAAAGTTGCGATATTCTTCACCGGTTGTCCAAAAGTCTAAAATTTCTAATTGAGGAAGTGTTTTGGTAGAGGGAATATATAAAAAGAAATCCTCAAAGGACATATATAAATTTTCATCAATTATGTAATACGAGGTTCCTTCATTATACGCAGTTGCTTCGGCCAGTATATAAGCTCCGTCAGGGTCTTGTTGAGGATAATAAAAGGGCCGAAAACGAGTGTAAACGGGCGCTTTGATTTCTTTTTTGTTTCGGTCATACTGATTTAACGGCAGCGGGTCCGCCGGGGTGGACAGTGGAAATATACTTACAAACAACAGGGCTATGAATAATTTTTTCATAGCCCTAGTATACAATATTATTTTTCCTTGAATTTATTTTTATTGTCGTGCCCTGTGAGTTGGGGTTCTTTTTTTTCTCCTATGTAGCGGTAATAATCCATATCAGATTCTTTGTCTTTTGTAAATTGTTGGGATAAAGATTCGGTTTTAATTCCCTTATCAGTACCAAATGCTTTTTTCATCCAAATATAAGTATGGTTGGGATATCCGGTCATTTGATACAGGACGTAATCAGTTCCGGGTATACCCATTGCCCCACTTAATATGTCGCGGCAATGCTCAGGCGCAGAAGAGAAAAAGACCTCATCCTCTCCGGTTAAAATATGGTGCGCCCGAATAACAGGGCACCAGTAAGTGGTATCTTTTTTATTTGGGTTTCGTATTACAGAGGGATAATAAAATACATTTCCTTTGCATAGAGCGTATTTTGGCATTCCAATATCATAGAGTTCCAAATCTTTTGCCAGTTGAAGTATTTTGGTTTCTTTTTTTGCAACGTCATGCCACGTGACTTGAAACGGAGAAGCATAATCACACCCTTTGCAAGGAGCGGGTCTGTGACTATTAGTTAATGAAAGGTATTGGGTCTTTTCTTGATTGCAATACAAAGTTATATCATAATGCCCCAGATCAGGATATTTGTATTCTTCCAGGTTGTCTTTTACATAGTGATCAATTTCTCCGCCCCAAATGCCCTGAACCAGAGGCAGTCCCGGTTTGTCAGGGGAAAAACGAAATAGATTTCCTCCGTTTTCTGCATACAAATCTCCATTAGGCATAGGATAAAAACTAATGCCTTCTGATCCGTAAGTAAAATCTTCCGCGATGAGCAAGCTTCCGTCTGCTTGTGCAAGCCCCTGCGAATAGACGGCCATTTGGCTCACTATAATGGCCTCTCTCTTCTCCTGTGCATAGACTGCACAGGAGAAGAAAAACAAAATAAATGCTAAAATCAATCTACTCATTTTTTTGTTTTTCATATTTATCTTTATTTTGATTTCCCTTATAAACATAATAATTTGTATTAGCTTCTTTGTCCGAAGAGAGGTGGTATCCTAAATGTTGGGTTGCAATATCATTTTGACCAATGCTGCCTTTTACCTCGGGAACTGGAATTTTATTTCCTTCTTTATCTTTAAAATTTTTACTTTCAAACATCTGCGGATTGCCCGTCAAAACACCGCCATGTCCGTGCCCATCAGGATTATTATACCCAAAGACTACGGTTTGTCCCTGTTGGGCTAATTGATTGGCTGTTTGATGGTCTAGGCGATTGTCTTTTGTTCGGGGTATTTTCTGCCACTCGGAGGAATTCTCCATAAAATTTATTATATCATTCATTGATTCATTCGCGGGGACATCAATCCCTTTTTCCTTTAAAATACTACCTGTCGCTGTGTTACAATGGGAAGGTTGTGTCCGTTGATATTGCGCATCTTTGGCTTTCCATTCTTCCAGCGACTGTATTTGAAAAGGTTTTCCGTTTGCTTTGTCGCGGTCTTGCCCGCGGGTGGCCGTTAAAACGGCTGTTGGAGTGAGGTAAACCGTTGCGCGAGTGCGAGAAGGCCAGCGGCATGAATAAGCGTGCATTTGCGCTCTATTTAAACTTGTGCTATTCATCGCCGCGCATTGTGGCGGATATTTTGGAATATAACAATCCGCGCAATATGACCTTACGCGAACTAATGAATTTAGCCGAAGGGGAAAGTGATTTTGAACGGCAGGAAAAGGTGTGGAACCAGTGAAGTTGGATCCTTTCAAATTTCCCATTAGAGAACAAGGCCCGGGGACGGGCCTTGTTCGTCTCTATAAATACCACTCTAAAATCTGTATGGATAAAAATCCCGGCCGCGTCCCGTCGGACGTCCACCCAATACACCAACAAAAAAGACACCTTATAAAAGGTGTCTTAAAAAATGGTGGACCGGACAGGACTTGAACCTGTGACCTCCTGCGTGTAAAGCAGGCGCTCTACCAACTAAGCTACCGATCCCAAATCTACTTCTATTTTAGCAAATAATGCCTTTGCTTTCCAAATTATTCCTCCACTTTTGGGGTGGTGCGGGCCCATTCATCGGCCTCGGCCTGGCCCCAATGGTCCTTGACCGTTTGAGGAATTTTGAACAAAATACTGGTGCATTTGGCGGTCATTGTGCCGTCGGGCAGGAGGATTTCTCCCTCCACCTGTGCCCGCCCCGTGCCGTTTTTGATTACGCGTCCGATGGCCCGCAGTGGCGTGTGCGTGGGCGTCACTTTTTTGTATACCACTTCCATTTTCAGCGTGACCATCAGACGGTTAAAATCATTGGCAAGCAAAATGGCGCGCCCGGAGGTTTCATCTAAAATCGTGGCGATAATTCCGCCGTGCACCACCCCCGGATACGAGCAATAATTATCATCCAAAGTGAACTCGGTTTCCACTTGGTTTTCGTCGTAGTTGTTATACCACTGCAAATGCAGGCCAAAGGGGTTGTTTTTCCCGCAGGCAAAGCAGTTGAGCGAAGTCGGCTGGCGCAATTTTTTCATAGAAATCTCCTTTTTTTCATTATACCTTTTTGCGCGGGCCCAAGACGTCGTCCCGTCGTATTTGCTAGACTAACTCTATGGAAAAAGAATTTAAATGGACGGCCGCCGCCCGTGGCGACTTTGCCCGGTTTGAAGCGGCCCTGCGCGTACAGCTGGGGGCATTGCCTGCGGCGGAAAATCTTTCTATCACGGATTATTATTTAGATGACCCGGCCGCGGCGCTGAGCCGTCAGAAAATTGCGCTGCGCATTCGCCGCACAGGCCCGCGCTACGAGGCTACCTGTAAGAGCCGCACCCACATGAAAAATGGTTTGGCGTGCCGCGCGGAGCATACGCTGCCTTTGCCTCAGGCGCACAGCTTTGCCGGAGCGCTGAAAGCGTTGCGGGCTAAGAAAATTTGGCAGGGAATTTCTCTGACGGATTTGCAGGTGCGTTTTGTGCTGCGCAACCGCCGCAAAGTGTACACGCTGCATTACAAGCAGGCGGTGTGTGAGGCGGCGTTGGACCGCTACGTCATTACAGCGGGCGCGCGTCGTTTGGCCCAGCGGGAAATTGAGCTGGAATTAAAACAAGGTCGTAGTGCCGATTTTGAAAAATTGGTACAAAAATTAACCGCGGCCAGCGGATTAAAAGCGGCGGAAATTTCCAAGGTGGCCAGCGCGGAAAAACTGCTAAAAAATAAAAATTAGTTTCAACTAACTTTTAAAAAAGGCCTAAAAGGTAAGCATTTTTTGCAGCGAAATTTTAAAAAAATAAAAAATATTTTTTTGCAAAATTTGCCTGCTGTTTTTGGCGGACTTCTAAAATATTTCTCCGACGGAAAAACGGCCTTTCTCGTACGCGCTCGTAAGGGGCGAGGGGGGCTTGATTTTTTCTAAAAAATTATTTTACGACGAGAAAATGTTTGCATTTTAAATACATTTGTGGTATTATTTTTATGAGGTTAAAACTAGTTGTCTTAGGAGAGCAAAATGGCCGTTAAGAAAACCGTGAAAAAAGTAGCCGCCAAAAAGCCGGCTAAAAAAGTAACCGTGAAAAAAGCCGCTGTGAAAAAACCGGCTAAAAAAGTAGTGGCCAAGAAAGCCTGCGCCAAAAAAGCCTGTGCTAAAAAGGCCTGCGCCAAAAAAGTAGCCGCCAAGAAACCGGCGAAAAAAGTGGCTGTGAAAAAAGCTGCTGTCAAGAAACCGGCGAAAAAAGTAGTGGCCAAAAAAGTCGCTGCCAAAAAACCGGCTAAAAAAGTAGCCAAGAAAAAATAATTTAGTACCCACAAAAAGGCCGACGGGCATTAGTCCGTCGGCCTTTTTTGCGCGAGGAACTAATTACCAATTCTTCTTTTTTTGGGACGAATCATGTTGGTGCTTGCGTTCTTCCACCATGTTGGCGAACCACTCCACCATGTTGGGGTCTTGGTGTGAAAAGAAGGAACTTACCTTTTTATCCACTCCGTCATTCCCGCGGTGGCGGCCTGTAGGGTTTTGGGGTTGTTCTATCCATGCCGTCATTCCCGAAGGTTGTAATCGGGAATCTCAACCTTATTGTTTTTGCCTTTCCGTCGTAAAATAAAATAAGGTCATCCTGAAAAGTTGTAGTTCAGGATCTTCCATTTTTCTAGTAGTGGTCGTTGCCTTTATTAAATAAACAACGGGAAAAATGGAAGATGCTGAGCAGAGACGTCTCAGCATGACCCCAATTTGATAACAGCGAAAGCGGTTGAGATCCCCGAACCCTGCGGGCCGCTAGACACTCGGGGATGACGACGTTTTATAACGACCTTGTTTTTCTATTTTGTTGTTTCTGTTTCTATCCATGTCGTCATTCCCGAAGGTTGTAATCGGGAATCTCAACCTTATTGTTTTTGCCGTTTATTTTTGCTTTGTCGTCGTAGAAGTTGGCTCCCTGTTTTAAAAAGCTTGCCTAATGTTTTTTTTTTGGTAAATTTTGCGTAGAAGCAAAATTTACCCAAAAAAGGCCCGGCGCATCAAAAACGCGTCTACGGGCCGATTAGGAGGCCTTTTGAATGCGTAAAAAACGGTTGTTAAAAAGAGCCTTCACTTTGACCGAACTGCTGGTGGTGGTCATTGTGTTGGGCGTCTTGGCGTCGGTGGCAGTTCCCAAGTTTTCACGCGTGTTGGAAACGCGCCGCACCACTGAGGCGGAGTCCATTTTAACTTCTTTGCGCACGGAGCAAGAGCACCGCTGCGTGCTGGGCAAGGAATACCAAATTTTACCTGAGCGGGTAGAGGCCTTGGCCTCGGCCAAGAACAGCAGAAACTATACCTATTCTTTGACGTCAACGGGGGCTAGAGCCACCTCCACCAAAGGATATGCCATCCAAATGCCGTCTTACCAAAACGGCCAACTCTGCTGTGAGGGGAAATACTGCGATAGTTTAAATAAGAATTACCCGCCCTGCTCGTCCATTTCGGTGCCGAAGGATGAATGTGCCGCCCCTTGCGAAGATTGTTCCTGTCCGGAGTACTCCCAAAATAATCCGTGCGAGTGCAATGCCTCGTATGAGGCAAATCATCCGTGTGAATGTTCCCCTTATAGTTGTGCCTGCTGGGATTATGCAGACAGTAATCCGTGCGAGTGCTCCCCGGACAGCTGCGCCTGCCCGGACTACGCGGCGGAACATACCTGCGAATGTGCCAATGAGTGTACCTGCGAGGAAGACCCCGCGCAAGAAAAATGCCAAACTTGCGCTAACCCCATTTATGCGGCCGCGCATGCGTGTGAATGCGACGCAAGCTACGCCGCAGCCAACCCGTGTGAGTGTTCGCCCAATAGCTGTGCTTGCTCCAGTTATGCGGAGGATAATCCGTGCGAATGTTCGGATACCCCATGTGATTGCCCCAGCTACGCGGCGGAACATGCTTGCGAATGTGCCAATGAATGCTCTTGCGAGGAAGACCCCGAACAAGAGAAATGCAAAAACTGCACGAACCCGGGGTATGCTTTAGCGCATCCGTGTGAGTGCGACGCAAGCTACGCTTCCGCCAATCCTTGCGAGTGTTCGCCCAATAGCTGTGCGTGTTCCAGCTATGCCGCTGCCAACCCGTGTGAATGCGCGGCTACGTCGTGCGAATGTCCCAGCTACGCAGCGGAACATGCTTGCGAATGTGCCAATGAGTGCTCTTGTGAGGAAGACCCCGAACAAGAGAAATGCAAAAATTGCACCAATCCCGTGTATGCTGTGGCACACCCGTGCGAGTGCGATGCTGAGTATGCCGCTGCCAATCCGTGTGAATGTTCTCCTACCAGCTGTGCCTGTGACACATACGCTGCCGCGCACCCGTGCGACTGCTCGGATGATCCGTGCGATTGCCCCAGCTATGCAGCTGAACATACCTGCAAATGCGCCAATGAGTGCTCTTGCGAGGAAGAGCCCGAGCAAGAGAAATGCAAAAATTGCACGAACCCCGTGTATGCTGCGGCACATCCGTGCGAGTGCGATGCTGAGTATGCGGCTGCCAATCCGTGCGAATGTTCGCCCAACAGCTGTGCCTGTGACACATACGCTGCCGCGCACCCGTGTGACTGCTCGGATAATCCGTGTGATTGCCCCAGCTATGCAACCGCTCATCCGTGTGAGTGCTCCAATGACCCGTGCGCTTGCCCGGATACCCAAAACACGTGTGCGTGTCCCAGCTACGCCACGGCCCACCCGTGTGAATGCGATGCGTCTTATGCATCCTCTAATCCGTGCGAATGCTCGCCCAACAGCTGCTCCTGCCCGGATTATGCAGCGGCTCATGCGTGCGAATGCTCACCCAATAGTTGCTCTTGTTCGGACTATGCGGCGGCACATCCGTGTGAGTGCTCCAATGACCCGTGCGCTTGCCCGGACACGCAGAACACCTGCGCCTGCTCCAGCTACGCCACGGCGCATCCGTGTGAATGCGATGCAAACTATGCCACAGCGAACCCGTGCGAATGTAAGGGGGAATGCGCTAAGCCGTGCGACGAGGCCAGCAAGCCGGAGTCTGTCCAAACCTGTGGTATGTGTGGCAGTCAAACCCGCAATGTAACTTGCGACACGACCATTGGCCAGTGGCAGACGGGCGCTTGGGGCACTTGCTCTGGGCAAGGCGTCTGCTCTGCTGGAACCACGGAGACGAAGTCTTGCAGTGGGGGTATCCAATATGGTGGCAATCAGGTGCGCACCTGCAATAGCAGCTGCCAGTGGGGTGCTTGGCAAGACAAGTGTTACCTCAAAACCAAGACTTGTACTTGGTGCGGCAAAGATTGTGGTGCCAGTGTGATGGCCTATGAAGGAGGAACGGTAGTCACTTCTGTCTCAGAGGGGGGCTCGTGCTCCAGTGAAGGGGCGGAAGTATATAGGTATCAAGGGGCAGGTCCCGGTGGAGATAAAGTAGTGTTTGGACCTTTTATATGTACCTGTACCTATGATGATTAGTTGATATTCAACACTCACCCCGCCGTCGCAAACGGCGGGGTGCTTTTATGGTGCAAATGCTCCGGGTGCCGTTTCATCCATGTCGTCATTCCCGAGTGTTGTAATCGGGAATCTCAACCTTATTGTTTTTGTTTTTTCGTTGTGGAAGTTGGCAACACGATTTAAAACACTTGCACAATGTTTTTTTTTTGATAAATTTTGCATATAGGCAAAATTTATCAAAAAAGGAAGGCAAGTATGAAAAATCGTTCTACGGGCCGTTTAGGCGGCTTATTTAATGTCGTCATCCCCGGGGTTGCGGCGTGCAACGCTCGGGGATCTCAGCCTCTTAAAAACACGACGAGATTCCCGATTACAACCTTCGGGAATGACGTAAGGAAAGTATGTTTAGGCGGCTTTACGCTCATTGAACTCCTCGTCGTTGTCCTCATCATCGGCATATTAGCTGCCGTTGCGCTGCCGCGTTATGAACGGGCTGTGGAAAAGGCAAAAGTGGCCGAGGTCAAAGTAGCCGTCCGCCACTTGCTAGATGAAGTGCGCCTGTGCGAAATGGAACAAGCGGACAACTGCAAGCGGGAGGTTGATTCGGCAGAGGAAATCCCCGACACATTATTGGCCCGTACTTTTGGAGTGAATAACGTACATTGGGACGGCGATGTAGAGGTTGCCCGTGTAGGAAATTGGGAAATCTCTTTCTCTAGCGGCCCCATGAATCTGGCTAGATATAACAAGGGAGAATATCCTTATTTTATAGAGTGTGGAAGTGGGGGACTCTTTACGGAGTTAGCGGATGAAACTTGCTATTGCTACAGTTCCGGTTCGCGGGATTACTGTAAGATGCTGGGTGTGCCGGATTCAAAAAACTTCTCTTTATGGAACTTTTAACCATTAAAAACCCCGGAGCCATAAGCTCCGGGGTTTTCAAATCACTGGCTTTTATTTTACGTTCACTTCACTACCCGCCGTATGGGCGGAAAACTCCGGCGCGTACATAGACTGCATTTGTGCGGGCAGCGCGTGATAGGCCCCGCCCAACGTCGGGCGCAGGCTGTAGCGCAGCGTATAGGTGCCCGCCGGCACATGGTCTATAAAGAAGTTCGTGGCCGCGTCGCGGATTTCGCGGTAGACGGGCAGCACTTTCCAATCCCAGCCGCTGGTCAGGTCCGTATTTTCAAACCCGGCCGGCTTGGGGTCGGTCAGCACCACAAAGTCAAACGCGCTGTCGGTTTGCAGGGTCAGCTGCACTTCCACTTCCGCCCCGACGGGGATTTCCTCTCCCGCCTGCAGCGCGCGCACCCGGGTGCGGTTGCCTTGGGTATATTTGAGCAAGTAGCGGCGCGAGAAGTTCATCACGCCTTTGGGCGAGGCCGCCGCCTGCGCCGAGGTGTACACCGCATCCAGCGTGACAAAGCCCGTCAGGCCGCCGCGCTTGGTTACTTGCGCAGTGTAGAACTGCGGGTCCACATTTTGCGCTTCTTGCGTCCATACCAAAGTCTCGCTCCAGTCCAGCGGTTCAAAGCGCAGCTCTTTTTGCAGCGTGCCCCATTTTAATTGGTATTGGGCCGGGTCGTCCAGCAGGCCGTGGCGTTGCATGTATTCCAGCAGCGCATAGACGGCGTTGGCCGTGGCGGCGGAGCTGTCCCACGCTTGGGCTTTGCGGTTGAAGAGCAGCCATTGCACCAGCCCTTGGGCTTTGTCCGATTCCGGGCGAATTTCCAGCAGGGCCCGCAGCGCGGCGGTTTGCGTGGCCAAGGTATCATTGTACCACAGCCAGCTCTGCGCCTCGGGCGCGAAGTAAGAGCCCGTCACCGGGTCAGTTTTTAAGTGAGAGAGTACCAAGTCCAAATAATTTTGGGCTTTGGTATCATCGCCCAAGCGCGCATACGCCAACGCGGCGTAGGTTTGCCCCAGCGGGGTCATAAAGGCGCTGTATTGGTCGGCATAAGCCAGCCACTTTTTGACGAGGGCTTGGCTGCTGGAAATCCAGTCTTTGGGGAACTCGGCAAAGACCTGCGCGGCATACAGGGCGAAAGCCACCGTATCGGCCGACGCTTGCGATTTAAGCAAATCTTGCTCTATCTGCGGCCCCAACCAGCGCAAGGCCTTTTGCGCCGCTTGCTGCGGGATTTGCCCGCCATAGCGCCGCGCCTGGGCAAAAGAGGCCAGGATAGAGAGCGTAATGTATTTGCTGGGTTTGCCGCCGCTCATCCAGCTGTAGCCGCCTGCGGCCGTTTGGTATTTGGCCAAATCCTTTTCCGCCTGGGCGCGGGCCTTTTGCACCGAGGCCGGGTTGAACAAATCCGCCAAAAACGCCTCGCGCGTTGCGCCGCCTTGCGCCGCGTGTAGCCAAGGGGTTTCTTCTAATAGCAGCAAGCGGGCCGGGTCGGTATTGTCGGCCCAGGCCGGGGTGGCGGTGTTGCGCTGGGGCAGCTTGGTTACCGCCGTTTGCAACATCGGATAGGTTTGGTAAAACGCTTGCACCACGGCCAGCGGCACATAGCGGTTGGCCACGCTCAGCGCGTCTTGGTAAGTGGGTTTGAGCAACTGCGGCATGGCGTTAAATACGCTCAGCAGCAGCCCCGGGTCCACCCGCAAACTGACTTGGGACACTTGGCGCGTGGGGTCCTGCTTGAGCAGGTTTTCCAGCGTTAAAGTAGCTTTGCCGCTTTCCAAGGCGGCGGTGGTGCTTTCGCTCACGCGTGCCGTCGCGGGCAGCAGCGGCAGCTGGCGCGCTTCTGCATCCGTTTTATCGCCCGCGCGGACGGTGGCGGTGACATTCAAAAGGCCCACCCCTTGCGGGATTTGTACCGCCCAAGCGGCCGTGGCTTGTCCGTTGGCGGGCAACGTCAAGGTTTGGGTGGTTTGCTCTATCCCCAATTTGGCGGCGGCGTCTTGGCCGTCCAGGGTCAGGTCCAGCGTCACTTCGGCGCGGAGCTTTTTATCGGACAAATTGCTCACTTGGGCCACCAGCGTGCTTTGGTCGCCCTCGCGCCAAAAGCGCGGCAAGGACAGACGCACCATCAAGTCCTTGCGGGTGACGGTCTGCGCATTAAAACTGCCGATGTCGGCGTTTTTGGTCAAAGCGATAGCACTGACGTTCCACGCGGTTAAACTTTCCGGCAGCGTAAAGGCCGCCTCGGCCAGTCCGCCCACCAGGGGCAACTGGGGGTTAAAATAGGCCGTCTCGGCGAAGTTGGTGCGCACGGCGCTTTCTTCCGCCGCGCCCGCGTCATCGGCCACCGCGCTTTCGGCTACGGCGCTGTCCATAGTGGCCGATTCCAGCATGGCCGTGGCCGGCGCAGCCATAGCTGCTTTGGCCATTAACACATTGCCGGCTCCGCGCGTTTTGGCGCCCAAAAGGAAGTTGCGGTACGCGCGCCAACGCGGCTGCAAATTAAGCTGCGGCAGCTGCGGGGTGGACAAGCGGTTTTCCGCCGGTTTTTCCTCTACCGGGTTATACGCATTGGCATAAGCGGTTTGGGCGCTGGTGGACAAATCCGCCTGCAAGTCTGCCTGCGGGAAGAGGCTGTCTAAATTCAAGGCCGAGCGGATTTGCCGGTAATAATCCAGCGCTTTGTCGTATACGCGCACCAAAGCTTGGCCGTCTATGGCATTGCCGCGTGCGTCCTTGGCCTTGAGCTGCCAGCGGACGGCTTGGCCGGGTTGCACTTGCTCAGGCACTTGCATATGCACGGAAAGGGCCTGATCGTCATGCGGCACCGCCAAAGAGACATTGGCCTGGTAGATCCGGTAATCACTGGCGCCAAACCAGCGCAGGGAAACGCCCCCGCGCCATGTGTTCTGCACGGGCAGCGTGTAAATGCTGACCCCGCCGTCCACTTGGTCCAAGAGGGCCACGTATTGCCCCGCTTGGTAAAGCTCTATGTGTTTGGGACCGCGAAGTGCCTGCGCACCGATGAGCACTTGGGCCAGGCTGCCCGGGTAATATTGCGCATGTTGGGCAATCGCCACGGCGGGCAGCGCCAATTTGGATTGTTTATCCGCCACCAAGAAGATAAGCTCCACACTCTCGGCGTTTTTAGCTTGCAATTTTAATTTGTAAATGCCTTCGGGCAGCGGGTCTATTTCCAGCTGCACGGGCGCGTCTTTTTGCGCCGAGAAGTTGCGTTGCCATATGCGGCGCACTTCTTTGTTTTTGCCGAACCACTGCTCCAGCGGGGCGGGGGTGCGGTCATAAAATACCGGGCCGTCTTTTTCTTGCGGGGCGTAGACGTTTTCCAGTTCGTATACCGCCGCGGTAAACTTGCCGGAGACCTTTTCTCCGTTAACGTCGGTCAATGCCACCTGCGCCAAAACGGAAGCGGCATTGGCGGTATAAAACCCTTTGTCAAAAGAGGGGGCAAAGAACACTTTTTGGCGGCTGGCCTTATAGGTGCGGCTGGTTTCTATGACGCGGCCGGAGTCGTCTCGCACCGTAGCCTGGACGGTAAATTGCGCCGGAAAGCCGTTATCCTGCCCGGCTTGCGGAGTGAATTTAATTTTAAACGCGCCGTCTTTGTCCGTGGTGGCTTCACCTTGAGCGACCAGTTCCTCTGCGGCGGGGCGTACATCGCGCCACCACCAGCCCCACGGGCGGAAATAGCTGCGGCGGACCGTATAGGACACGTGTCCCTTTTCCAAAGGAGCCCCAAAATAATACTTGGCTTGCCCGGTGAGGGTGGCTTCTTTATCATATTGCAAAGTGGCCGCCGGAGAGAGGGTGACCTCATATTCCGGGCGTTTGTACTCATCCACTTGCACCGAGGCCGCCCCGCGCGCGGTGTACCCGTTGCGTTTGTAGGTGGCTTCTAAGCGGTACGCGCCCAGCAGACCCGTTTCCGGCAAAGTAAAGGAATCTTTTGCCGAGCCATAGGCATTGAGCGGGAGCGTTTTTTCATAAACTTTTTCGTAATTGGCGTCGCGCACGGTCAATGTAACCGTTTGTTTTTCCGCCAAGGTTTTCATTCCGCGGCCCGTGTTTTCAAAGCCGTAAACGGCCATTTCCACCGTTTGGCCGGGGCGGTAAATGGCGCGGTCGGTTTCTATAAACAGTTTAAACGGGTTGGCCGCGTAATAATTAAAGTACACATTGCCCGCCAGCGCGGTGCTTTTGCCCAAGGTGGTCACTGGGGCCAAGACACGGTAGTCGCTGTTTTTGGACGGGTTGAGCTTTTGCGTGATACGCAGCAGGCCGCTTAAGTCGCTTTGGGCTTGTTTGCGGGTGCCTCTCCAATCAGAGGCGTAGGTAATTTGTGCCTTGGGTTGGGCTTGCCCGGTTTGTAGGTTTAAAGTGTAAAAGCGTAAAATGGGCAAGGTGAAATTTTTGTTTTGGCGCGTGCGGAAATCGGCCGGGTCCCCTTCTATGCCTGAGGTGATAAAGAGGGCCAAATCGGTGTTGTTAAGCACCACGGCTTGCAGCGGCGCGCGTTGCGGGTCAAACCGGGCGTCATAGGAAAACACCACCGCATAAAAGCCCCGCTCAGACAAGGCCGGCAGCTTGACCTGCGCGGTTTGGTAGCCGTGCGGTTTGGCATAATTGAGCGGCGTTTGCGCCGTAGCCAGCGGCACTTGCTTGACCAGGTTGGGCAGCTGGTGGGAGGGGACCTGTTTGAGATAGCCCCAGCTGGTGCGGGCGTCTTCGTCTGCGTTCCATTTTTTCAGCTGCTCTTGTGTCAGCGGATAAAGCCGCGTGTAGACCACCGGGATATTGCGCGCGGTAAAAGACACTTGCGTATTTTGCGGGTCTTGGGTAAAATTCACCGACGCAATATCCAGGCGAGGGGCCCGGATGTCCGCCGCCAATTCTTGGCAAGATTGCGTATAATAATTTTTGCCTAAGACTGCCGCGGCTTGGTCGCACAAGGCCACGGCACGGGTGTATTCCTCGGCTTGGTTGTACAGCTCGGCCGCTTGCCATGCCGCATAAGCGCGCCCGTACGGCGCGTCCGCGGCAGGTTGGGCCAGCGCAGCTAAATTCTCCAGTTGCTGGGCGGCCTGCAGGCGCTGTTTGCCCTCGTTGTCAAAGCGGAAAGAGGCGGTGTTTTCAAAGGGTAGCAAAATCCGTTTGGCTTGCCAAATCAGGCGCGCGTCGGCGCGGTTTTTACCGCCCAATTGTCCAGCTTCTAAAAGCAAAGCCGCCACTTGTTGCATGGGGTTTTTGGCATGCAGAGAAACGGAGCCTTTTTGTTCCAGCATCTCGGCTGCGCGCAAGGGGGCCACGCCGTCTTGGCGGTCTTGCAACAGGGCTGTTTGCCAGCGCAACACCACAAAGTCAAATAAGGTGGGAATGGCCTTTAAATCGGTATCTTTTACGTCTAAGATGAGGGTTTCTTGCTCCAGCGGTGCAGAGAGCAAATTCGTGCGCAGAGCCCACAATTGGTGAAAGCTTTGGTCTATGCGTTCTTGCCACTGGGCCGCGCTGACGGGGGAAGCGGCTTCCTCTTCGTCCGCATCGGGGAGAGCGGGCGCGTACACATTTTTCACCCGCGCAGCCGTTTGCACCCGGTAAAGCAGCAAACGCGCCTGCCACAACGGGTCCGCCGGGAGGGAAAAATCAAAGGCGCTTTGGGCGGCGTTTTGGTATTGGCCCAAAAGGTACTGGCAAGCAATGGTGCGCAGCTGCGCCTTGTACAAATCCGGCCCTTGGGCCGAGGAAAGCTGCGTTTGATATTGTTTTAAGGCCTCTTCAAAACGGCCGTTTTCATAGGCGGCGTCCGCCGTTTTTTGCGTTTGGGCGTACACGCCCAGCGGCAGCAACAAAGCCGCCATCAGAATAATTTTCTTCATCAATTCCTCCCTTTTATACGGCTCCCCAGCCGTGATGAGACGGAAAATCCCTTTGCGCCCTGCGGCGGCAAAGAGATTTTTCCGTGTTTGTCTAAAGAACGTTTTAGGCGGCGCGCTTACATCTTTTCCGGCGCGCTGACGCCCAAAAATTCCAGCCCTTTCTTAATGCGTTCCGCCACGCGTTGGCAGATGAGCAAGCGCGAGCGGGTCAGCGGCAGGTTGGCCTCGTCCAGCACGCGGCAGGTGTCATAGAACGAGTGGAACAACCCGGCCAGCTCCATTAAGTAGGTGGTCAAGTGGTGCGGGCTCATATCCCGCAAGCAGTTCTGCAAGACGGGTTTAAACCACACCAGTTTCATCAGCAGCGCACGCTCTTGCGGGGCCAGCGGCGTAACGATATCGCCGGGTTCCCACCCCTTTTCGGCGGCGGCTGCAAAAATGGAATGAATACGCGCATGCACATATTGCACATAAAAGACCGGGTTTTCATTGGACTGCTTTTTGGCCAGTTCAATGTCAAAGGTCATTTGGGCATTGGGCGTGCGGCTGGCGAAGAAGAAACGGCAGGCGTCGGCCCCCACTTCGTCGGTCAGTTCGCGCAAGGTGATAAACTTGCCCGCGCGTTTGGACATTTTGACCTGTTCGCCGTTGTCCAGCAAATGCACCAACTGGTGAATGATGGGTACAAAGGCGCTTTCCTCGTGGCCCAAGGCATGCACGGCGGCTTTCATGCGGGGCACGTAACCGTGGTGGTCTGCCCCCAAAATGTCTACCAGCGTATCGTAACCGCGGTCAAATTTGTTTTTGTGATAGGCGATATCGGCCAAGAAATACGTCGGGCGGCCGTCAGTGCGCACCAAGACGCGGTCTTTGTCGTCCTTGGCTTCTTCGTCTTTGGTGGAGCCGAACCACACCGCGTCGTCTTTTTTATAGGCGTAGCCGTTCTTTTCCAAATCCTCCAGCGCGCCTTGCACCGCGCCGGCTTTGTGCAACTCCGACTCGCGGAACCAGCGCGTAAACTGCACGCGGAAGGCTTGCATGTCCTCTTGCTGGGTTTTGATGAGGTACTCCATCGCCCAGCGGCCGTAGTCTTCTTCCTTCAAATCTTTGGGGGCCTTTTGGGCCATGTCAATTAAATAGGCGCCGTGGTACCCGTTCTCCGGCGGTTCCTTGCCCTCAATACGGGCCTTGAGCGAGGCCGCCAACAGCTGGGCTTGGTTGCCCGCGTCGTTGACGTAGTATTCGCTGTCGCACGAATGCCCCAGGGCGCGGTGAATGCGCACCAAGCTGTCGCCCAGCGCCGCCCCGCGGCCGGAAGCCACATGCAGCGGCCCGGTGGGGTTGGCGGAGACGAATTCAATTAAAATTTTATGTTTGGAAATTTGACTGCTTTTAATTCGGCGGTCCAAAGCGGCGGCGGTTAAAAACTTATCCTCCAGCTGCACGTTGATAAACCCCGGCGCGGCGGCCGTAGCGTCGGCAATGGCGTTGACCTCGCGCAGCAGCACGGCGGCTTGCTTGGCAATTTCCAGCGGGTTCTTGCGCAGCACTTTGGCGGCGGCCATGGCCCAGTTCAAAGACAAATCGGCGCCCGTGTGTTCGGGGGCGGGGGAAAGCTCCACCGGCGGGAGCGCAGCGCCGGCAAAAGCTTCGGCGCTGGAAAGTTTTAGTTCAATATCTTTTTTGAGTTGCTCTAACATTTATTTGCCAGCCTTTTTGGCGGTTTTTTTGACCGCTTTTTTCGTAGTCGTTTTTGTAGATTTTTTAGCGGCCGTTTTCTTGACCGTTTTCTTCGCCGCGGTTTTGGCCGCTTTTTTGGCCGGAGCTTTGGCGGCGGCTTTTGGGGTTACTTTTTTGACGGCCTTTTTGACCGTTTTTTTAGCGGCTTTGGGCTTTTGGTAGTCCAACTCTTTGCCAAAGCTGAAAATTTTATCCAGGGCGTAGAAGTCGCGCGCTTCTTGGGTCATGATGTGCACCAAAAAAGAGCCGTAGTCGGCCACGCGCCACATCATACTTTCTCCGCCGTCGCGGTTTAATTTATACACGCCTTCTTGTTTTAAGCGGGTGCTGATTTCATCCTCTACCGCTTCCAAATGCGGCTTGGAAGTTACGGTGGCCAAAATAATATAGTCGCACAGCGAGGACAGGCCGTTCAAGTCCAACACTTTGATGTTTTCGGCTTTCTTTTCATCTGCGCAACGCGCGGCCAAAAGCACAATCTCTTTGTTTTGCATGGAGCACCTCTTCTTAAATATATATACCAGCATAGCATTTTTAGGCCCTTTTTACTATATAAAACCTTTCGCGACCGCGCTTGCAATTTTATATACTAAAGCTATGCTATCTATCGTACCCACCCCGCTGGGGAATTTGCAGGACATTACGCTGCGCGCCTTGGACACGCTCAAAACAGCCGATTTTGTATTGTGCGAAGACACGCGCCGCACCCAAATTTTACTCACGCACTTTGGCATTTCCAAACCCACGGTGCGTTACAATGAAAATGACGCCTCTTCCGTGCGCCGCTGCTTAGAGCTGCTTAAACAAGGCAAAAATTGCGCCTTGGTGTCTGATTGCGGCACGCCGTGTATTTCTGACCCGGGTTGGAAACTGGTGCGCGACGCCGCGCGCGAAGGCCTGCCGGTGACTTCCTTGCCCGGTCCCTCGGCGGCGGCTTGTGCCTTGGCAGGGGCGGGGTTTACCGGGGGCGCGTTTACTTTTTTGGGCTTTTTGCCGCGCCGCAGCGGCAAAGCGGCCAAATTGCTCAGCGGGGCTTATGCGCAGCAGCACCCGGTCATTGTGTATGAGTCGCCTTTTCGCGTGATTAAACTGCTGGAGTTGATTGCACAGACCTTGGGGCCGGACACGCCGGTGGTGGCCGCGCGGGAAATTTCCAAGGTGTATGAAGAGTGGCTGCGGGGCAGCGCCCGCGAAGTGGCCGAGAATTTACAAAAGCGTAAAAAAGTGCAGGGCGAATTTGTGGTGGTCATCGGCCTGCCGGAAACGCAAACACAAGAAAATGAAGAGCCAGATTTACCCTATTGATACACTAAGTGAGCCGCAGTTGCGCGCCGTGGCCGCACAGATAGATGCAGGCGCGGTGGTGGTCTATCCCACCGATACCGTCTATGGCTTGGGCACCAATGCGTTTAACGAGGCGTCCATTCAGCGCATTTATCAAATCAAGGACCGTCCGGCGGGGGCCGCGCTGCAGCTGCTTATCGGCACGGTGGCGCAAGCGCAAAGCATTGTGCAGTGGTCTGGTGCGGCGGAGAAATTGGCGCGGCGGTTTTGGCCCGGGGCGCTGACGCTTATTTTGCCCCCGAATGAAAAAGGCCAACCTTTGCGCCGCGGGTTTGAAGGATTGGGATTGCGCGTGCCGGCACACCCGGCCTTGGTGCGGTTGCTCGCTCATCTCAAGGAACCGTTGGCCTCCACCAGCGCCAATGCGCATGGCTGTCCGGTCATTACGGATGAAAAAGAGCTGGTGGCATTTTTTGACGGCAAGGCGGACATTATTTTAACGGGGGGGAAACTCTCCCCGACGGCTTCGTCTGTGCTGGATTTGACGCACGAGCCCAAACTCTTGCGCGAGGCGGCCCTGTCCCGCGCAGAGCTGGAAGAGGCCTTGGCTTTCCCCATAAAATAGTTATAATAAGAGTATGCAATTTTACATTGGACAATTTAACTATCTCATTTATTACACCGTGTTGACGGTGGTTTTGCTGCTGCTGACCTATTGGCTCACGCGGCGGTTCGCCCTGCGCAAGATGAAACGCGTGGTGATGAAGGCCGAGCATAACTATCAGCAGCAAATTGCCGCCTTGCAAATGCAGCTCTCCGGCAAGGTCAATATGCTAGAGGGTATGGTGGAGAAGTTAAAACTGTCCAACCAAGAGCTCAACCGCTTGAGCGAAATCCGCTCCAAATTTATGTCTATCGTGGCGCATGACCTGCGCCAACCGCTGACCTCTATTCAGGGGTTTACCTCGGTCTTGATGATGGACAGCCCCCAAGGCGGCGGCAGCAATGACCAAATAGCTTTAAACAATATTCTAAAAGCCACCGACAATATGAACCAGCTCATGGCCGATTTAATGGACATTTCCATGATTGAGTCGGGCAAGTTCAAAATGGATTTTAAGAGCTTTAATTTTAACCAACTGCTTAACGACGTGTACGCCTTGCAGCAAGTCAATGCGCAAAAGAAAGGGATTTTTTTGGTCAAGTATGAATACCCTGACGACGTGATGATCTACGCTGACCGATTCCGCATTTCGCAAGTGCTGAATAATTTATTGGGCAATGCCATTAAGTTTTCGCCGCAGGGCGGGCGGATAGAGATCCGTTATTTTATCCAAAACGGCTGGCTGGTCTGCTACGTGGCCGACGAAGGCGCCGGCATTACGCAGGTGGAGCAGGGGCGCGTGTTCCAAAAGTTCCACCAAGCCGAAAACGACCGCTCCGCCCGCAAGCAGGGCTGGGGGCTGGGGTTGTCTATCGCGCAGGAAATTATCAATGCCCACAATGGGGAAATCGGCGTGCAGAGCCCCGGGCTGGGCCAAGGGTCGGTGTTTTGGTTCCGCATTCCCGTCGCGCCGGAGGCCTACGAGTAAGATTTTTCGTGCCGTTGTTCATGCGTAAAAATTTTGAAATCCGTCTTTTGCTTGCCGCTACATAGAGGTTTGAACAAGAGGCGGATTTTTATTTCCCATGTCGTCGTCATTCCCTCAGTGTCGGCCCGCAGGGTCGGGAATCTCAGCCTTATGGTTGTTTGTCTTTTGCTGTTAATCAAATAAGGGGTCATCCTGAAAAGTTGTTGCTTAAGGATTTTCCATTTTTCTAGTAGTGGTCGTTGTCTCTATTAATAAACGGCGAGGGAAAATGGAAGATGCTGAGCAGCGGCACCTCAGCATGACCCTGATTTTATAAACGGCGAAAGCGGTTGAGATCCCCGATAGAGACACTCGGGGATGACGACGTTTTATGAACGGCCCCATATTTTCTTTTTGCTGTTTTCGTCTTTATCCATGCTGTCATTCCCGAGGGTTGTAATCGGGAATCTCAGCCTTATTTTTTTGCCGTTTATTTTTGTTTTGTCGTCGTAGAAGTTGGCAACCCTTTTTAAAACACTTGCACAATGTTTTTTTTTTGATAAATTTTGCGTATAGGCAAAATTTATCAAAAAAGGAACCCCACTATGAAAAATCGTTCTACGGGCCGTTTAGGCGGCTTTACGCTCATTGAATTACTTGTCGTTGTGCTCATCATCGGCATTCTTGCTGCCATAGCTTTGCCGCAATATCAAAAGGCCGTAACGCGGGCCCGTTTTGTCCAGCTGCAAACTTGGGGTACCTCCATTATTCAGGCCGAGGAGCGTTACCTGATGGCCAATGGGCAGTATACCAACGATTTTAAGAATTTAGACATTTCTTTCCCTGGAGAAATCCTGGAGAACGGAATGAATGTAAGCTATAAAGATATGGGGTGTCAAATCCGTTTGGGACAGTGGGGGCAACAACTTGGCAACGAAGAAGACGATGCTGCATATAGTGAATTTTGGTGTGCTTATTCGGGCGCTTTACTGAATGAGGTTCCCAAATTTGGATATGCTTTTTCCCATAAATTAAGGCTTTGCCGCGCCTACTCCGAGGCCCAAGGTCAGGTTTGTTCGTCCATGGGCGCCACCCCGGAGGGCGGGGGCTGCGGGGTCTATGCCTCTGGCAGCTGGTGCAACTATATATTGGAGTAATCGGCCTTATTCAAAAACCCCGGAGCTTCTAAGCCCCGGGGAATTTTTTATTTCATCAAGTGATGCAAATAGCGTTTGGTTTCGCTTTGCAATTTATGGCGCAGCCGCCACAGCATATACACATTGGGCAGGGTCATCAGTGTCATCATCAGCACGGCCAGGCCCCAGGCAAAGCGGGTGCTCAGCCCCACCTCAAAAGCGTCCGGGGAGATATGCCACCCCAGCGAAAACGCCGTGCCCAAGCCGCCGCCCAACACACATACCAATATGTAGAATATACGCCAGGCCATGCTCCATTTTCCGCCGCCTAAAAACTGCAGCGCTTTTTCACCGTAGTACGACCAGCCAATCAGCGTAGTAAACGAGAAAATAATCAGCGAAAAAATCAAAATCGGCGTACCTACATAGGGCACCGTTTTAAAGGCGCTGTTGCACAAATTGGCGGCAAAGGCGTTGGGGTCTTGCCAATCACCCGCCAGTACGATAACCAGCCCGGAAAGCAAACAAATAAATACGGTCCAAAAAACCGAAGTGGCGGAAATGATCCCCATTTTGCTGGCGCTGCGCGTTTTGGCGGCAGCGGCGGCAATGGCGGCGCTGCCTAACCCGGCCTCGGTGCTCATCACGCTGCGCGAGACGCCCAGCCCCATGGCGTTTAACGCCGCGGTAAACAAGGCGCTTACGCTGACCCCGGCTACGCCGCCCCAAGCGGCTTTGCCGGTAAACGCGCCCGACACAATGGCCCACAGCGCGTGCGGCACGCGCGAAAAGTTCATCCCAATAACCGCCAGGGCGATAAACAAATACATGGCCCCCATAATGGGCACCAGCCATTCCGAATACGCGGCAATGCGTTTGACCCCGCCCACGGTGACAATGGCGGCCAGCAGAGCCACCCCTAAGCCCATCCACCACGGGTTGAGCCCATAGCCTTCGCGCAGGACGTCGGCAATGGAGTTGGCCTGCAATGCCGCCCCGGCCGAGAGTGCCATGCATAACGTACCCACGGCAAAAATGACGGCCAGCCATTTCATCTTCAGTACGCGCGCCATGACGTACATCGGTCCGCCCACGTACTCGCCGTCGCGGCGGACGCGGTATTTAACGGCCGCGGCGCATTCGCAATATTTAATAACAAAGTTAAAAAATCCTGCCACCAACATCCAAAACACCGCCCCCGGGCCGCCCTCGGCCACGGCGGTGGTAACGCCCAAAATGCTGCCCGTACCTACGGTCGCGCCGATCATCATGGCCAAAGAACCAAAGCTGCTGACGGTGCCTTCTCCGGCGTCTTTGCGCACCGATAGGGCAATGGCTTTGAAAGTGTATTTTTGAATGAACCCCAGCTTAAAGGTCAGGTAAATTCCCAGGCCGAAAATCAAAATAATCATCGGCGGTCCCCAAATAAATCCGTTGAGGACGTTAATCAAGTCAAGCAGTTGTTGCATATTTGCTCCGGTTTGTTAAAATAGAAAGGGTAGTTTTATTGTAGCAAATATCGGCCCGGGGGCCGCAACGCATTTGAAAAACTCGGGCAAAAACTATAAAATAGTGGTACGCAGCGAAAGATAATTTATACAATATATATGTAGTTGCGCTGCAACCTACTAAAAGGAGACGGGTATATGAAAAAACTTTTTTTGTTGGCTGTGTTGGGTGTGTTGGCGGCGGGGTGCGCTTCTTCGTCTAAGCAAGCGCAAACGGCCCCGGAGGAAGGCTTGACCGACCAATACTCCAAATACCAAATTGTAGACCAAGAATTTGACAACCTCGTCGTGCCCAATGACCATTATGACCGGGTCGCCCCATACGAGGACCAAGTGAGCGGAGCCTCTTATATCCAAAGCTCCACCCGCAAATCCACCAAAAAACCGGCCCGTCAAATGACGGTGAAAAAGACGGTGGTAGACGGCCAGGGCAACCAGTTAGACGCTGATACCGAAGCCCCGGTGACCGACCAAGAAGCCCTGCCGGACGAAACGGAAGCTGCGTTGTAATATGTCTGACCTCGCCGTAAATAAAGAAGAACTTTTGCAACAAGAGGCCCATAGACTCTATGGGCTTCTTGCCTCTGTATCGCGCAGCAACGGGGTCAAGTGGACCTATACCGATTGTCTGCAAGCCGCCCCGTATACGCTGAGCATCAACCAAATTAAAAAAGAACAAAACGCCGTCATCCTGGCTCACTCTTATACGGTGCCGGAACTGGGGTTGGGCGTGGCCGACATCAGCGGCGATTCCTATGCCCTCAGCCTTAAAGCGCGCGAAGTGACCGCCGATAAAATTATTTTCGCCGGGGTATGGTTCATGGCGGAAACGGCTAAAATTTTAAACCCGTCCAAACAAGTCATTATCCCCGCGGGCAAAGCCGGCTGCACACTGGCTGATTCCATGACGCAAGACGAAGTGCGCCGCCTTAAGGCCGAGCACCCGGGCGTGCCCGTGCTGTGCTATGTCAACAGCACCGCCGGGGTCAAGGCCGAAAGCGACATTTGCGTGACCTCGGGCAATGTGTTTGACATTGCGGCCAAGTTGCCGCAAAAAGAACTGATTTTCGTGCCGGATTTGCTCATGGCGCAAAACATTGAGAACGAGCTCAAACGCCGCGGCATTTCCAAAAAAATTATTTCCTCCGGCGGCAGCTGCTGCGTGCACGACAAGTACACGCCGGACCATGTGGCCGCCTTGCGCCGCGATTATCCGGGCATCGTGGTCTTGGCCCACCCAGAGTGCCGCCCGGACGTTTGCGCCGCGGCCGATTACGTGGGCAGCACCAAGGGCATGCAGGATTTTGTTAACAAAAGCGACGGCAAGCTCTTTGGCCTGCTGACGGAGTTTGGGCTGGTCAACCGTTTGGAAGCCGCCCACCCGGACAAACGCTTTGTGTGGCCCTTTGGCATGTGCGCGTATATGAAAAGAAATTCGCTGGCCAATACCTTTCAGGCCCTGCTGGAGCCGCGGCCGGACCAAATTATTTCTCTATCTGACGACGTGATGAACCGCGCCCGCAAATCTTTGCAAAATATGTTTGAGATGACCAAATGATTATAGACAAAATTGTACAGTTGGCCCTAGAGGAAGACTTGGGCTTGGGGGACATTACCTCCGATAATATTTTCACCCCGCAGGACCGCGCCCGCGCGGCGGTGCGCGCCAAGGAAGATTTGGTGCTTTGCGGCATGGAAGTGGCCCGCCAAACCTTTGCGTTGGTGGATGAAGAATTGGATTTTAAACCGCTTAAAAAAGACGGAGACGAAGTAAAAAAAGGCGAAGTGGTGCTGCAGTTGGAAGGCCGCACGCTGAGCATTTTAAAAGGTGAACGCACGGCGCTGAACTTTATGCAGCGCTTGAGCGGTATTGCCTCGGCCAGCCGCCGCTATGCACAGCTGGCTGCGCCTTATGGGGTGATGGTGGTAGACACGCGCAAAACCCAGCCGGCCATGCGCCGCTTGGACAAATACGCCGTGCGGGTGGGCGGCGCGCGCAATCACCGGATGTCGCTTTCGGACAGTGTGATGATCAAGGATAACCACATTGCCGCCGCCGGCTCTATTGCCGCGGCGGTGGCGCGCATCAAGGCCGCTATCGGGCATACGCCCAAAATTGAGGTGGAGACCACCACGCTAGACGAAGTGGACCAAGCCTTGCAAGCCGGGGCCGACATTATCATGTTAGACAATATGCCCCCTGCCCAAGCCGCGCAAGCGGTGCAACGGGTGGCGGGCCGCGCGCTGACGGAAATTTCCGGTGGAATTACCGAGGAAAACTTGGTGGCGTATTGCCAGGCCAAGCCCGATGTGATTTCCAGCGGGGCGCTGACGCACTCCGTGCCGTCCAAAGATTTAAGCCTCAAGATTACCGAATATTTGAAATAAGCGCCCGGCGTTTGTAGGACGCGAAGGAGTAACTATGGATTACAAACAACTTTATTCTAAAACGGCGACGAGCATTAAAGCTTCTGCCATTCGCGAGCTGCTCAAAGTCATCGCCCGCCCGGAGATTATCTCTTTTGCGGGAGGACTGCCGGACCCGGATTTGTTCCCTTCCGATGAAGTGGCCCAAATTATGCACGATGTGGTCAAAACTTCGCCCAAAGAATCCTTGCAGTACGGCACAACCGAAGGGCAAAAATGCCTCAAAGACGAGCTCATCAAACTGCTTAAGGAAACCGAAGACATTGACGCTAAAGCCGAAAACCTGCTGGTGGTGTCGGCTTCGCAGCAGGCCTTGGATATGACCGCCCGTGTGTTTTTAAACCGCGGCGACGCCATTATCACCGCTTCGCCCACTTATTTGGGCGCTTTGCAGGCGTTTGAAGCCTCCGGGGCCGACGTGTTCGGCGCCGACAGCGACGATTACGGCGTGACGGTGGCCGGTATAGAAAAGCGCTTGCAGCAGCTGCAGGCCGAGGGCCGCGTGTGCAAATTTATTTACTTGGTGCCGGATTTTCAAAACCCCACGGGCACGACCATTCCGCAGGAGCGGCGCGTGGAAATTTTGAAATTGGCCGAAAAGTACGGCACGCTGATTGTGGAAGATTCCCCGTACCGCCAAGTGCGCTTTGAGGGGGAAGCTCCCAAGACTTTCTACCGCTTGGACGAAGGCCGCGGCAACGTAATTACGCTGTTTACCTTTTCTAAGGTATTTGTGCCGGGGTTCCGCCTCGGCTTTGTGTTGGCGCCGGCGGAAGTCATTCACAAATTTGTCATCTTAAAACAAGCCATGGACCTGTGCACCGCGCCGGTGCTGCAGCTGGCCACCGCGGCGTATTTAAAGGGCGGACATCTCTTGCGCCATGTGGAAGAGGTGGTGAACGTTTACCGCAAAAAACGCGATTTTATGCTGCAAATGTTGGCCAAATATATGCCCCAATGCGTCAAGTGGACCCGCCCGGAAGGGGGGCTGTTTTTGTGGGTGACGCTGCCGGAGCACATAGACACGCAGGATATGCTTAAGACCGCGCTGGAGCAGCATGTGGCGTATGTGGCGGGGGTGGACTTTTATCCGCCGCGCGACGCACGCAGAAATGATTTCCGCATGAACTTTTCTTACAGCTCCTTTGAGCAGATAGAAGAGGGCATCAAACGCTTAGCCAAAACCATTGAAAAATACTTGGCTTAAGCAAAAGCCAGATTTGCAAAGAAAAGCCCCGCTTGTTGGCGGGGCTTTTTAACGGGCAAATTAAGCGTCTTTTTGCAGGCGGATGTCGTGGCGCACCTTGACGTGCCGCGCCACCAAACAGCGCCGGGCCACTTCCAGCAGGGCATGCTCATACTTGGGCGGAAAATCCGCCGGGACGTGTATGGTGACCTCTATTTTATCTATCACGTAATCGCTGATGTTCCACACGGGTTCCAAGGTCAGATAGACATTTTCGGGCAGGGCGTGCTGCTTGAGAAAATTCAGCACAAACACGCCGCTGCAACTGCCCAGTGAAGCCAAGAACAAGTCTATGGGGGTGGGGGCGGTTTCGTCTCCGCCGTGGTTTTTGGGTTGGTCGGTCCAAATGTCAAAATTTTTGACGCGGACCTTGACCTTTTTGTTGCCCTCAAAGGTAATTTTCATGCGCGGTTCCTCTTGTATGGGGTAGCCGGGGGCGGCTACTGTTAGTATAGGGGTTTTGCGCCAAAAATCAATCCAAATGTTTCACCCGGCCCTTGTATTGGGCGGCCAATGCGGCGTTGTAGTCGTCATTGCCGGCGGCGTTGCTGCTGCGGTAGACCGGGGGAGGAACGCCCTTTTGCGCCAGTAGGCGGGCGGCCTCATACAGCACGCTGTGCAACACGGCGCACGCGCCGAGGGTGGAAATAGGGGCCACTTCCAGCTTGCCCAGTTGCAGACAAGTTTCGTTTTTGCTGGCTCCATTGTCTAAAACCAGATCCGCCGCATCTTTGAGCAGCAGGCCGCTGCTGTGACGGCTTTTGCTTTGGGCGTGGGCGGCCGCCGCCGTGACGGCAATGGTCAGCACCCCCTTGGCCTTGGCATACAATACCGCGTCCACTCCGGCGGGGTTGCGGCCGGAGTTGGAAAAAACAAACAGCACATCGCCCGGACGCAAGTCATGCCGTTTAAAAATCAGCGGGGAATAGCCCTCCAGCCGTTCTAAATCCGTGCCCGCGTGCGCCCCCAGCTGAAACATCAGCCCCGGGTCCAACACGGCATTGACGGCGGCAAAGCAACCACTGCGGTGAAAAGGCTCCAGCGCCACACTGCCGCTGTGCCCGCAGCCAAAGGTGTGGATAACGCCGCCGTGCTCCAAACAGTCGGCCACGGCTTGGGCGGCGCGAAGCATGGCGGGCTGCTGGGTGCTTTCCAGGTGGCTCAGCAGCCGGACGATTTCTTGAAAATACGGGTTTTTAAATGAGGGTTTCATGCTTTCATTATAGCAGGTTTTTGACGGCGTTTTGGAAAAAGTTGGCTGGGCTTTTTTAGAGGGCTTGCCTTATGTTTTTTTTTGATAAATTTTACGTATAGGTAAAATTTATCAAAAAAGGAAGGCAAGCATGAAAAACCGTTCTACGGGCCGTTTAGGCGGCTTTACATTGATTGAATTATTAGTCGTTGTCCTGATCATTGGTATCCTTGCGGCGGTGGCCTTGCCGCAATATCAGAGAGCGGTGCTGCGCAGCCGTTATGCCCAAACGCAAATTTTGGCCCGTAATTTGTACGACGCTGCCCAACGCTATTACATGGCCAACGGAGAGTATGCCCCGGATTTAACAGGCTTGGACATTCAAATAGGGGGGATTTTTAAGCCAAATAATCAGCAGGTGGACTTTGGCAAATACCAATGCAGTTATTATTCGGGGAGCGACGCTACTTCCGATTCTGTTTGGTGTGTTTTAATTGGCAGCCGCTTTGGCACGCGTTACTTTTTGAACGGACGCAATATGGGGGACCCGACACGCTATTGCGTGGCAAGTTCTCAGGCGACAAAGGAACAGGAAATTTGTAAGGCTGAAACGGGGGCCACCCCCTTTGACACCGGGGGCGGTTTGCTGCATTATAAATATTAAGACCATGTAGAAAGCCCCCGCAGGGACGGGGGCTTTTTCCTTAAGCTAAGAACGTTTTTTGGACTTGGAACTCTTGGTCAAAAACCACCAAATCCGCCCGCTTCCCAAGGGCAATTTCGCCCCGGTCATCCAACCCCAGCCGCCGGGCCGGGTTTAAACTGGCGCATGCCACCGCTTGCGGCAGCGGCAGCCCCCAGCGGACCATATTTTGCACCGCTTGCAGCAGCGTCAGGCCCGAGCCGGCAATCACGCCGTCAGACTTTCTCTTCCACACGCCGCCGTCAAAAACCACTTCTTCGCCATTGGCCAAAAAGGGCGGCTGGGCTTGTGCAGTAGGGCGCAGTGCGTCGGTGACCAAGACGATGTTTTCTATTGGCTTAATCCGGGTTAAAAATTGCACCACATCTGGGTGTACGTGCACGCCGTCGGCAATAATTTCCGTAGAAATTTCCGGGTGCATCAGCACCGCGCCCGCGGCCCCCGGTTCGCGGTGGGTAAAGCCGCGCATGGCATTAAATAAATGGGTGGTATGCGTGATGCCCTGCTGCGCACCCCGTAAAAATTCCGCATACGTGGCATTGGTGTGCCCGGCTTGCAGCAAAATGTGGTGCTCTTTACAAAACGCGGTCAATTCGGCCAGCCCCGGCAGCTCGGGCGCAACGGTCATTTGAATAATGCGTCCTTGTGCCGCTTGCCACAGCGCCTGCATTTGTTTTAAATCAATGGGGGCAATGTCCTCGGGTTTCATCACGCCCGGCTTTTGGGGGGAAATAAACGGTCCTTCCAAATGATACCCCAGCAACTGCGCGCCTTTTTCCCGCCCAAACGCGCCGACGGTATTTTCCAAAATCCGGCACATATCCGCGGGCTTGCCGCAGTATAAGGTGGGGGAAAACGCCGTGACCCCGTGCCGCGCCAACTCTACAGACAAATCCAGCAAAGCTTGCGCGGTGCCCAGCTCCGGCCCAAATCCGCCCGTACCGTGGATGTGCAGGTCTATCAACCCCGGGGCGACATAGGCCCCGCAGGCGTCAAAAACCTCCGTGTCGGCGTCCCAAGCCTGTTGCTGCGCACAGGGCGTCAGCGCGGTAATCCGGCCGTCGGTGATTTCCAGACAATAGTCCGGCAGGACGGCTGTAGGCGTAAGAACGCGGGCGTTTAAAATCAGGCGTTTCATGGCTTAAAACTCCAAAATGCAATCGGCCTCGGGATGTTGCTCCTGTTGGGCATGCAAGCGCTGCTGTAGCCCCGGGTCAAAGGCCACCGTGGCTGCTGGGTCCACCAACAAGGTGGCGCGGGGATGCGTTTTGAGCGCGGTAATGGGCCACTGGGGCGTAATTTCCCCTTGGGCCAAGCGGGCTACGGCTTCGGCCTTACTTTCTCCGCTGGCCAAAAAGAGCAACTCTTTGGCCGCCAGTACCGTGCCGATACCCACGGTCAAGGCGTGCGTGGGCACCTTTTGAACGTCTCCGTCAAAAAAGCGGGAGTTGGCTTGGCGGGTGCTGGGGGTCAGCTCCATTACGCGCGTGCGCGAATCAAACGGGGACCCCGGCTCATTAAAAGCCAAATGTCCGTTACGTCCTACCCCGCCCAAAAATAAATCTACGCCGCCCGCTTGCGCCATGGCGTTTTCGTACTGTTGGCACTCTTGGTGCAAATCCGCCGCCATGCCGTTTAAAATATGGGCGTTTTGCGGCAAAATATCCACATGGTCAAACAAATTGTGGTGCATGTAATAGTGGTAGCTTTGCTCGTGCGTGGGGGGGAGCCCGGCGTATTCGTCCATATTAAACGTAACGATGTTTTGAAAGCTCATCTTGCCGTGTTGGACCAGCGCGCACAGCGCAGCATACATATCCACCACCGTGCCGCCCGTCGGCAGCCCCAGCACAAACGGCTTCTTCTGCGCGTTTTGCCAGCGTTTTTGAATGTACGACGCGGCCCAAAGGCCCAAATTGTGTTTGGTAATAATCAGTTTCATATTATTTTAAATAGACCTTGATTTCACTGCAAATCAGGTCCGCCTCCGGCCCGATGACCACCTGCACCGCACCGCCGGCGGCCTTAATCACGCCGCGGGCTCCGGCCGCTTTTAAGGCGGCGGCATCGGCCAAATCGGCATTGTGGGTTTCCACGCGCAAACGCGTGGCGCAAGCGTCTAAGGTTTTAATATTTTCCTTGCCGCCCAGTCCGCGCAAGTATTTAGCCGCGCGGCTTTGGTCCGCCGCGTCGCTTGCGGCGGCGGGAGCGTCTTGCGCCGGAGCGGCTTCTTGGTCGGTTTCTTCCGGCTCGCGGCCCGGGGTTTGCAGGTTAAATTTAACAATGGCCCACTTAAACAGCAAATAGTAAACCAAAGCGTACACAATCCCCACCGGGATTAAATACAGCCCGTTTTTGCCCAAGCCGTAGCTGAGCAAATAGTCAAACAGCCCCGCCGAGAAGGTAAAGCCCAGCTTGACCTCCAGTATGTTCATGACCACCATAGACACCCCGGTCAGCAATGCATGCAGCACATACAGCGGAAAGGCCAAGAACATAAACGAAAATTCTATCGGCTCGGTAATCCCGGTCAAAAAAGAAGTCAGCGCCATAGACAGCAGCAAGCCGCCGATGGCTTTTTTGCGGGCGGTTTTGGCGGTGGCAATCATGGCCAAGGCCGCCGCGGGCAAGCCAAACATCATAATGGGGAAGAACCCCGCCATAAACGGCCCGGCCATCGGGTCGCCTGCAAAGAAGCGGGTCAAATCCCCGTGCAACACGGTGGCGACGCCCTCTTTAAGCACCTCAAAATCACCGAATTGGAACCAAACCAAATTGTTTAGAATGTGGTGCAGCCCCAGCGGGATGAGCAGGCGGTTGGCCACGCCGTAAAAGAACAGACCGATATTGCCTGAGGTAATGGTCCAGTCCCCAAACGCACCGATGACGCGGGCAATAGGGGGCCAAATGAAATAGGCCGCCCCGGCGATAAGCAAACACGCTGCCCCCGTGACAATCGGCACAAAACGCCGCCCGCCAAAGAAAGCCAAATAAGAGGGAAGAGCGATATTTTTGTATTTATTGTAGAGCAGCCCGGCCGTTACGCCTACGATGATGCCGCCCAGCACGCCCATGTCAATGGACGGGTCCAGCACTTTCAGGGCCGATATCAAAATGACATAGCCCACATACGCGGCCAAGGCTGCCGCGCCGTGGTTTTCTTCGGCAAAGCCGATGGCCACACCCAAGGCGAAGATGACGGGCAGGTTGCTAAAGACCGCTTGTCCGGCCGCCGCCATAAAGGCAATGTTAAGCAGGTCCGCCTGCCCCAGGCGTAGCAGCAACCCGGCAATGGGCAAGACGGCAATGGGCAACATGAGGGCTTTGCCCAGTTTAATCAGACCCCGCCCCAGCGGAGCGAAGAAGGCTTTGAGTTTGTTCATGGTTTCTCCGAGGTAAATTAAACGCCAAATTCTTTTTTCACTAAGGCGCGCACTTGCGCGGCGCTGCTCAACTGGCACGCTTGAGCGGCTACTTGGGCGCAGTGGGCGCTGCTTAAGGTACGCACCAAGGCCTTTACTTGGGCAATGGCGCTGGCGCCGACGGCCAGCTCCCGCACGCCGAGCCCCACCAACAGGGGGACGGCGGCCAAGTCACCCGCCATGGCGCCACAAACGGCCACCGGGCGCTGATAGGCTTGGGCCCCTTGGCAGGTGCGGGCGATGAGCTCCAGTACCGCCGGGTGCAGCGGGTCTGCTTGTGCGCAGAGTGTTTTGTGCCCGCGGTCTATGGCCAGGGTATATTGGGTTAGGTCATTGGTACCCAGCGAGAAGAAATCCGCCTCTTGGGCCAGTTGCTTGGCGCACAGCGCGGCGGAGGGAACCTCTACCATGATGCCAATTTCCACCCGGGCGGAAAGGCCGAGGGCTTTCTTTTGCTCTTCAATAAATTGTTTGTATTCCACCAATTCGTCTACAAAGCTGACCATGGGCAACATGATGCGCACCACCCCGGTGGGGTGTACGCGCAGCATGGCGCGGATTTGGTCCGTGAACAAGGCGCGGTATTGGCGGTAATTGCGCACGCCGCGCAGCCCCACAATGGGGTTGTCTTCCGGCGGCAGCGGCATGTAAGAGACGGGCTTGTCCCCGCCGACGTCCAGGGTGCGCAAGGTCACCGGGCGGCCGTGCAGCGCATCGGCGATACTTTGGTAAAGTTTATATTGCTCTTCTTGGGTCGGCGCGGTTTGGCCCCGGTAAAATAAAAATTCAGTGCGGACCAAGCCCAATCCGTCGGCTCCGTTGGCGTAAGCCGCGGTGGCCTCTTGTTCATTGCCCGCATTGCCGCAAACATGCACCAACACGCCGTCTCGCGTTTGGGCCGGTTGTGTGGCGGTTTGGCGGTTGCGCTCTTGGGCTTGCTTTTCTTGGGCTTGCAGTTGGGTCAGCTGCTGCTTTTGCGCCTCGGTCGGGCGGGAATAGACCAACCCCTCGGTGGCGTTGAGCGCCAGCTCTTCTGCGTCCGGGATAGAGAGCACCGCTTCTCCGGCCCCCACCAAAGAGGGAATGCCTTGGTTGCGCAGTAAAATAGATGCGTGCGCCGTGGGTGAACCTTGCGCCAGCAGCACCCCGCGCACCCGGCCGTCAAAGGCGGAAATGTCTGAAGGCAGCAACTCTTGCGCCACCAAAATGCAACCGTCGGGGATTTGCGGCGCTTGCGGCGTTTGCCCCGTCAGCTGCGTGAGCACGCGGCGGCGCAAATCTTTTAAGTCGGCAATGCGCTCCATTAAAAAGGTGTTTTTGGTTTTTTTGAGCACGTCAATGCTGGCGCGGATGGCTTCGTTAAACGAGGCGGGCGCACTTTGCCCCTGTTGAATGTGCTCTTGGGCTTGTTGCGCTAAAAAAGGGTCTTGCAGCAGTTCCTCGTGCGCGTGCAAAATTTCCGCGGCGGCCTTGTTGGGGGCGGCGGCAATTTGGCGGGCGCAATCGGCCAAAACGGCTTGCAAAGCCGCTTGCAGACGCTGTTGTTCGGCGGCGGGGTCTTGGGCGGTTTCTTCAAAGTCCAGTTGCGCGTCTTGCCACGTCCACGCCGGCCCCATCGCAATGCCTGTGCAGGCGGTCAGAGCGTGCAAGGTGCTGCCCGGTTGGCTAAGGTCTGCTGCGGGGGCCGCAGCGGCAGCTTGCGGCTGGGCGGCGGCCTCGGCTTCGGTTTCGCCCAGTCCACCCTCTATTTTGGCGGCCAGATTTTCCAAGGCGGCGGACGCTTCGGCGGCCTCTTGCGGGGCGCGCAGGCGTACGGTGTCGCCGTGTTGGATAGACAGCCCCATCATGGACACCAAACTCTTGGCGTCGGCGTGTTTGCCGTTGACCTCCAGTTGAATGGAAAAGGGATATTTTTTGGCTTCTTCGGCCAAGTTGCCCGCCGGGCGGGCGTGCAGCCCGTTGGGGTTGGGCACGCGCACTTCCCGTGAGTACACCCAGTTTTGTACGGTCTGCGCTTCCGGTTGGGCTGCGGCGGTTTGCACCCCCGGCAAAGTAAATACGACGTCCTGCCCCGCGCGCACCTGGGTGAGCGCATTTTTTTTCAGTTCGGCCCCGTCGGGCGAGGTGATGATTAAAACCACCCAGTTGCACGGAGCGTTTTTAGCCAAAAAAGCAGGGTCAAATTCCGTTAACTTTTGACCCTTTTTTACAAAATCGCCTTCCTTCACGCATGCTTTAAAACCCTTTCCCTGCAAATTGACCGTTTCTACCCCAACGTGAATAAGTGCCTCTGCACCCTCGCCCCGTACGGCTACGGCATGCAGAGCCGAATGTAAACTGACCACTTGGCCGTCAAAGGGGGCCGCCACAAAGCCGGCACTGGGGTTGATGGCAATCCCGTCACCGAGCATTTTTTCACTAAAGGCCGGGTCGGGCACTTGTTCCAAAGGCAGTAATTGGCCGTCTGCGGGGGAGAAAACTTGTAAGTCAGGCATAGCACGCTCCTTAGATAAATGGGTTGTACTTTCATTATAGTATATTCGGCGGAGTTTTCAAGAAGGGAAAATAGATAAGAAAATTTGAATTTTCCCGCAAAAACCTATATACTAAAGAAAAAGAAGGCAGGAGCAAACAATGAAAACTTTTATGCAAACCAAAAACCAAGGTTTTACCCTGGCCGAATTGATGGCCGTAGTGGTCATTATTGCCATTATCGCGGGGATTGGGTTTGGCTCGTACGTCAAATCCGTTTCGCGCGCGAAATTTGCCGAGGGCCGCTCGCTGGCGCAGCAAGTGGCCGCCGCACGCGACGTATATTATTACGACAACCAAGCGCTGCTGGGCGGCAACGGGTCCTCTTCTTGGCCGACGAATTTTTCCAAGCTTTCTATCGGCTTAAAGGACAAAAACGGCAAACAAGCCACCGGATCTAGTTTTTATGGGAAAAATTTCACGGTGACCTTGTACAGCAATTACGTAAAAGCCACCGCGGTGGACGGCGGGTACGCCCTCTGCGTTTACCAAGACATGCTGAACCAGGCCGAGCGCTGCGTCTATACCAACTCGGACGGAAAAGACTTTTGCGAAAGCATGGGCTACGACGCCAAGACCTCTTGCTAAGTTTGACGAGACAAAAAAGACCCGCATCCATTGTAAGGTGCGGGTCTTTTGCGTAAAGGGATTGGTCTGGGGATAGACGGGGAAGAAGGAATCTTCTTTCCCGTCTGCCAAGGCAGTGCGACACTCACTTGGCTCGGACCTTGGCGGCTTTATTTGTTGCGATAGGCCGCATAGTGCGCGCCCCGGACGTTATCACCCACTTGGGCCAACGCCAGCGCGACTTTTTCCAGCATGTTTCTCATCTTTCTCATTTTTTGTTTCTCCTTACTAAATCCGGGTGTTGCTGGAGAAACACCAAATCTTGTCTACTAAAATTATACAAAATTTGAAGACGTTTGAAAAAAAGGACATTTAGTATAACATTTTCATTTGATAAAAAGCAAGCAAAAAAGCTGTTTCCCGGCCGTGTGGTTTTATATAATATAGGTATGAAAACAGTACAAACGGATTGTCTGGTAATCGGGGCGGGCATTGCCGGCTCCGTCTATGCGTATGAGGCGGCCCGGGCCGGCCTGCAGGTGACGTTGCTCAGCTGCGGGACGTGGGACGTGGCCAACAGTGATTTGGCCCAAGGCGGCATTGTTTATGAGCCGCAACTAGACGTAGAGGGGCTGCTTAAAGATGTGCGCCTGGCCACGGCCGGGCTGTGCAATGAACTGGCGGTGAAGGAATTATCCCAGGCCGGGTGCGAGGCGGTCAAAAAGATTTTTCTGACGGATTTGCATACGGATTTTTCCCGCGACGAAAAGGGCCAGCTGCGTTTTACGCGCGAGGGAGCCCACACCAAAAACCGCATTATTTATTGGAAGGACACCACCGGGCACTCCCTGCTTTCTTCTATTCACAAAGCGCTGACAAAAGAAAAAAATGTGAAAGTGCTGGAGAATACTTCCGCGGTGGATTTGCTGACGCTTTCGCACAGTTCCACCGATATTATGGACCGCTATGCCCCGCTGACTTGCTTTGGGGCGTATGTGCTGGACAATGCCACCGGGCAAGTGTACGCCATTGAAGCCAAAAAGACCATTTTGGCCACGGGCGGTGTGGGACAGGTGTACCGCCACACCACCAATGCCGCACATGCCTATGGCCACGGCATCGCCATGGCCTACCGCGTGGGCGCACGTGTGATGAATATGGAATTTATGCAGTTTCATCCCACGGTGTTTGCCAAGGGCAAAAGCTTTTTGATTTCCGAGGCTTTGCGCGGCGAGGGCGCCATTTTGCGCAACTGCAAAGGCGAGGCGTTTATGCCGAAATATCACCCGCTTAAAGATTTGGCCCCGCGTGACATTGTGGCGCGCGCCATTGAAGAGGAACGTCTAAAAACCTCGCACGATTGCGTGTATTTAGACATTACGCACGAGCCGGCCGAACACACCAAGGCGCGCTTTCCGGCCATTTATGAGACCTGCTTAAAAGAGGGCGTGGACATTACCAAGCAGCCCATTCCCGTGGTGCCTGCCGCGCATTATTTTTGCGGGGGGATTTACGCCACGCCGCAGGGCCGCACCAATATTTTGAACTTGAACGCCATTGGCGAAACGGCCTGCACCGGCTATCACGGGGCTAACCGTTTGGCCAGCACCTCGTTGCTGGAGGCGGTGGCCACGGGCTATTTGTGTGCCGGAGCGGACGTGAAAGACATTCAAACGCAGACCTTCCGCCTGCCGCAGCCCAAGGAATGGGTCGTGCCGGAGAAACAGCCGGATTTGAATTTGATCAAGCAAGACTTAGCCACGCTCAAAAGCACCATGTGGAACTATGTGGGCTTGGTGCGCAGCGCCACGCATTTGAGCCGCGCCGAGAAAATTCTGCGCCACCTGCACAATGAGATAGACGCCTTTTACAAGGGCTATGCGCTCAATCAAGAGCTGCTGGATTTGCGCAACGGTACGCAGACGGCGCTGCTGATTGTCTACGCGGCAATTAAGAATAAGCACAGCATCGGGTGCCATTTCATTAAGTAGCGTAGTGCGTTGAGAAAATCTTTGGGTCCGCCTTTTGTTTTCCGTTATTTGCGGCTGAAACAAAAGGCGGATTTTTGTGTGAAATTTTATTTTTTATTAGCGTTCCGATGGTTGTTAGCCTTTTGCCGTTCAATAAAACAAGGTCATCCTGAAAGGTTTTTGTTCAGGATCTTCCATTTTTCTAGTAGTTATCGTTGCCTTTATTAAATAAACAGCAAGGGAAAATGGAAGATGCTGAGCAGAGACATCTCAGCATGACCCTGATTTTATAAACGGTATTTTTGCAGTTATTAAATAAGGTCATCCCCGAGTGTTTCTGTCGGGGATCTTCGTCTGACTAAGTTAAATAAGAAAAAGGCCTCTTTTATATAAATATCAGCGGAAGATTCCCGACAACATTCCTCGGGAATGACAGTATTTTTATAACAGCTTTACTTTATTGTTTTTGCCGTTTATTTTTGCTTTGTCGTCGTAGAAGTTGGCTAGCCCTTTTTAACGCTTGCCCTGTATGTTTTTTTTTTTGATAAATTCTATTTGTAGGTGAAATATGTCAAAAAAGGAAGGCAAACATGAAAAATCGTTCTACGGGCCGTTTAGGCGGCTTTACATTGATTGAATTATTAATCGTTGTACTTATTATCGGTATTTTGACGGCGGTCGCGTTGCCGAAATATCAAAGCGCGGTGGACAAGAGCCGCTACGCTACGTTAATGCCCACGGCAAAAACAATAGCCAATTCGCAAGAGGCCTTTTACTTGGCCAACGGCAACTATGCCGAGGACTTGTCTAACCTGGAAACTCAAGTGACCAAAGACGCCAGCGGGTCTACGGCCCAGCTGCCCGACGGGACCAAGCTGGAAATCAGCCAGCGCGAGAGCCACAAGTACGTCAAAATGAGCAAAGACAACTTGGACAACAACTATATTGTTTACCAAGCCCAAAGCCCCAACTACGCCAAAGAAATCCATTGCGAAGCGTTGAAAGACTCCACACGTGCCGAACGCCTGTGCGAGACCTTGGGCGGGGAAAAGATTAACGGGTATTTGACCCCGGGATATGATACATATGTATTGGAAGGCACGGGACTGGGGATGTCAGCCGACGTGGCGGATAAAATAGACCAAGCGGGTAACGGGGGGTGGCAAGCGTGTGATACGTACCCGTGCACCAAGACCTGCAACCGCCCTATCGCCAGCGGGTACACCTGCGAGGGGACCTATCAAGAGGACGGCAGCTACAAAGAACGTTTTTGTCAAGGTAAGGTTTGTGTGGAAAAAGACTACGACGAAGACGGCAAAATGAAAGAAAAACGGGTATGTGAGCTGCAGGAGAATGGTTCCTGTCGTTTCAAGGTAAAGGCAATTTATGACGAAGATGGAAATCTTCTCATATACAAAGATAGCCCTTATACTGATTACACTGATTTCTATTTTCGTGACGAGGATGGAAATGTTACCAGACGCAGATGTAAAGATCGCTATGTTAGTGGCAATACGTGCACAAAGTTTGAAGATAATGTATGGGGCACGGAATATACGTATGACCAAGATGGAAATTTAAAATCAGAACGTGATTGCTCTACCTGGGGCGCGGACGGCAGCTGCAGCAAATGGAGCATTGGCTATGAATACACCTATGATGAAAACGGAAACAAAACATCGGAGCGCCAATGCAAGAAGTACAGTGCCAGTGGAACTTGCGACGAATATTACTATTCCTTTGGTAAGAATAATGACTTCGTCTATGACGAAAACGGGAATGTGATTGCGAGAATCCCGTGCAATAAGGTGGCTGCTGACGGCAGCTGCTCCAGCACAGGTAGTGGCTCTACTTTTGAGTATGATGAGAAAGGAAATGTAACCCTTGAGAAAGAGTGCTATAGTTGGGCAAATGGTGCTTGCACACGCTATAGTGGCGGAAGTACGGCTTATGATTATGACGAAAACGGCAAGCTGACCAGTAAAAACACTTGTTATGCTGCGGGTAGTTCTTCAAGTGCGGCCGGACAGTGTGCTGGTTATGAGTACAAATATGAAGCCGGTAGCAATAAGACCACTGAGTTTCGCTGCGGATGGCACAAAGCAGGTGAGCCGTGCTCTAACTATACTGAAGTCACGGATTATACGTATGACTCGGATGGAAAAATGCTCTCTAAAAATAGATGTTCCAGCTGGGATGCCAGCGGTTGTACCGCATATAGCTGGGGGCAAGATTACACCTACGATGAAGAAGGAAATCAGACTTCGTATCAGCAGTGTAACACTTGGAGCGGAACAACTTGTACAGGAGAGAGATCTGATTCTTATCAGCTTTCTAGATCCTAAAATCAATCTCCCCGGGTCTTTAGGCCCGGGGACATTTTTTTGTAGGCAGTCATTTCCGCCCAAAAAATATCCACTAAGGGGCTATAATCCTTTGTTGTGGCTTGACGAACCCCCGAATCGTCTGCTATGCTGACTAAAACGGGGGGTTTTTATGCATAAGTTTGGGCTGCTGTCTTTATCGTTTGTTTTGCCGCTGTTTTTTACGGCCTGCGCCACGGGGGCTGCCGGGCCGAGAGTGCATCTGTCCACCCAGCGGGATACGCCCTATTATCTGTCCACCGAGGCGGAGCAAGTGCAAGACACGTGCCCGGGGCACGACATCCTTAAACCCTTTAATTGCACCTCTGCACAGTCCGACGGCTTTACCTGTTTTGACGTGTACATGGTGCAAGGCAGCCCGGCCCCGCAGCAACGCTACACCTTGCTGCAGCAAACCTTGCAAACTACCACCCAAAGCCCGCAACCCCCTTGCCCGGACCACGTGGCTGATTGCGCTGGCCTGTTGCAAGCCCTCAAATACAATTTGGAATTTTCCTGGTACGTGGTCAATTTTCCGTCCTCTTCCTTTGCCGCCTGCGGGGAAACCTACGATTGCAAGCGCATTGACTGCTTCATCCCGCCGCAGGAGAAGCAAGGCCCGTCCACCCAGCTTTCCTGCGTGTATAAAAAGAACCAACTTTTCTTTGTGGGGGCCGAGGTGACCTGCCGCGCGTCCCTGCGTTAGTTTTCCCTTGCAAGTGTGCCGTGAATTTATTAGCATATAGAAAACACGGTCCCCCGGGGACCGCGACTACGCGCGCGCGAGGAAAACACATGGCCAACAAACTATTTTCGTTCTTCTCTAAAAATTCCAACACTCCCGAAGGCATGGAGCAACTCCTTTCTTTTATCAGTATGCTGCCTAACGCCGTCTGCGTTTTAGACGAAAAAGGCGACATTTTGTCCGCCAATGCCCGTGCCGCCGCGCTGCTGGGCTTTACGCCCAAGGCCATGGAAGGCATGAGCATTTCCAAATACGGTTTGACGCAAGCCGACGTAGACCAGCTGCTGGCGGAGAACGGTCCGCAAAAGTTGCTCAAGGAATTGGTCAACAAAGAGTTGGACCCGGTGTTTGTCAACGTCAGCGCGTGTACGGTGCCCAATACGCCTTATGTGTTGCTGGGATTGGACGAAGTGCCGCAATACCGTGAGTTGGTGGGCGAAAAACAATTTTTCAAATCCATTGTGAATAATTATCCCTGCGCCGTGACGGTGCAAGACATGCGCGGCGTTTGCCGCCTGTGGAACGACCAGGCCGAAAAGCTCTTTTCCGTTCCCACCCCGTCGGCGGTGGGCAAAAAAATGGCCGAGCTTTTGCCCGGGCAACTTTCCGGCGCGTTGGAACGGCTGGACCAAACCATTACGCAGCAAAAACAAGGCTCCGTTTCCCGCCAAATCAGCTTCCGCGCCGAACGCGGGGGAGAGCGGATTTTGTCTGTGACCAAGGTGGCCACCTTGGATAAAGACGGCGAATTATCCACCATTTTAACCGTATTTGAAGATATCACTTCCCGTCACGCCCAAGAGGAAGAACTGCTGCAAACGCGCAACTTGCTGCGTGCGGTGGTGGACCATGTGCCCTTGGGGTTGTACACGCGCAATATTGACGGCGTGATGACCTTTTACAATAAACAAAGCCAAGAGGTTTTTTCTGAAACGGAACCCAAGTGTGTCAACTCGCCGCATCCCAAGCAGGATTTGGCCACCGTGCGCCACTACGCCGAGCGTGAACGGCAAATCATAGAAGAGGGCGTTTTGCGCGACTACCCCGACGAGATTTACGTAGACCGCAACGGAAAAGAAAAACTAATTCACATGATTAAGGTGCCGCTCAAGCATGCCGGCCCGGAACCGTTGGTGCTGAGCATTGTAGAGGACGTCACCACCAAGCGCGAGCAGGAGCGCGAGATCGCCAAGGCCAACAGCTTCCTTTCTGCCATTGTAGACAATGCCCCTATCGGGTTGTATGCCCGCACGAAAATGGGCAAAATGCTGTTGCGCAACAAAGAATGTGAAAAGATTTTCGGCGCGGAAGAAAAACTGTTTGACGAGCAGGGCTCTCTGCCGCATGAAACCAAGGAGCAAGTCGGCAAGTATTTAGACCGCGAAGCCCAAGTGCTGGAATCGGGCAAACCGCTGAGCATTGCCGAGGAACCTTACACCACCGAGAAGGGCGAAACGCGCCTGCTGCATATGGTCAAGGTGCCGGTGACGGATGCCGAGGGCAACCCCGAGTTCGTCATCACCATGGTGGACGACATCACGGACAAAAAAGAGCAAGAGCGCAAATTGGTGGAAACCCAAAACTTCCAACAGGCCATTTTGGACAATGCCCCGCTGGCCATTTACGCCAGAGGCATCAACCAGGTGATGTCCTTCGTCAACCGCAAAGCCCTGGAAATGTTCCCCGGCGAAAGCTTGTACAAAGAAGAAAACAACTTCTACGGCGAACGCGAACGCCAAATGTTCAAAGACGGCAAAATTATAGACGTCCCCGAAGAGGAATACACCACCAAGACCGGGGAAAAGATTTTGCTGCACCTCATCAAAGCCCCGGTGTTTGACAAAGAGGGCAAGCCGTTTATGGTGCTCTCTATTGCCGAAGATATTACGGACAAGCGCGAACAAGAGCGCAAACTGGTGGAAACCCAGAACTTCCAGCAGGCCATTTTAGACAATGCCCCGGTGGCCATTTACGCCTATGGGGCCGACCACAAGGCCTACTTTTTCAACAGAGCCGCCGAGCAGCTCTTCCCCGGTGAAAAGGACAGCCGCCGCTCTGCTGACGGGTATGAGCAGCGTGAGGAAGACATTTTTAAACGCAAAGAAATTTTGGACATTCCCGAAGAGGAATACACCGCCGATGACGGCCGCAAGCTGCTCTTGCATCTGATCAAAGCCCCGGTGTTTGACGCCAAGGGCCAGCCGCTGATGGTGCTGACCATTGCCGAGGACATTACGCAAAAGAAACAACAGGAAAAGGAAATCCGCAACGCCAAGAACTTCTTGCAAAACGTGGTGGACAACTTGCCTATCGCCCTGTCTGTCAAAAAGTCCGACGGCAATTACATCGTGTGGAACAAAAAGAGCGAGGACCTGTTCGGCGTGGCGGCCAAGGACGTGATCGGCCGCGACATCTACCGCACCGATATTACCAAGGAACAGGCGGAGTTCTTGCGCGAGTCGGACCAAAAGGTTTTTGAAAGCCGCCGCGAGCACAATATCCCGCAGGAATTGATTTCCACGCCGACCGAGGGCGTCAAAATTATGCATACGGTCAAAACCCCGTTGTATAAGGCCGACGGCTCGCCGGATTATTTGCTCAATGTCTCTGAGGACATTACCCTCAAGACCAAAATGGAGAAACAAATCCGCGAGGCGGGGGAAAAGAACTCCCTGCTGGTGGAGAACGCCCGCGAGGGGATTGTCATCTTAGAGGACCGCAAAATCATCTACGCCAACCACGCCGCTTGTGCGGTGCTGGGGTTTGACTCCGCCGCGGAGCTGATGCGCCGGGCCTTGTCTGAGTTCGTGGCGCAGGACCATCAGGTCTTTGCTAAGGAAAAATACGACGCCGTTATCAATGAGTTGGACGGCTCGCGCGAGCCGGTGCAACTGCACTTTGTCAAAAAGTCGGGCGCTCCGGCTGAAATAGAGTTGGCGGCCATGGCTTCTAAATATTTGGGGCGGCGCATTGTGATTGCCTTTTTGCGCGACGTAACCCAGGTCAACAAAGCCCTGCGCGAGTTGCGTGGCGAGCGCGAACAATTCAAAAACGTATTTGAACGCGGCTTGCTGCCGGCCTTTATTTTAAACCCCAAAGGGTATATCAGCACGATGAATAAGGCCGCGCAGGACCTGTTCCACCTGACGGAAAAGGACCGCAATTTCTACCGCAATGTCTACATTCGCCCCGCGCTGACTTTGCCGGTGCGCCGCAGTCTGCGCGCCGGAGAGCGGACGGAAATGGATTATACCTTTGACTTTGCCAAAGCGGCCGAGAAATTCCCGGGCCGCATCCAAGGCCAAGGAGTGCTGGAGCTGCATGTGGTGTTGGAGCCGTTCAACCGCCGCGACGCCAAAAACGGCACGGTAGAGGCCGATTACTTGGTTACCTTGCAGCCGCGCCAAGGGGACGCTCCGTCGCAACCGCCGCACACCCCGGCGCCGGTGGCCGTACCTGCTCCGGCAGCGCCTGTCGCCCCGGTGGTGACGAAGCCGCAGCCTCCGCAGCCGCCTGCCGCCGTATGGCTGCCCAATACGGAGCCGTATGTGGTGTGCTCAGACCAGTTTAAAATTACCTCGTGCAACCACTTATTTTGCGAGTTGTGCCAGCTGGAGCTGCAGGAGCTGAAAGGCCAAGAGATTTTAAAAATCTTTAGCAAAGACAGCCTGCCCCTGTTGACCGAGGATTTAAAGCTGCTGCGCAAGAAGGATTCCTTTGAAAACCGCGATTACCGCATTCACTTAGCCAGCGGATTGGAAACGGCCCCCGTGCGGGTCAGCGCGCAGCGCGCCGCCAACGGCAGCTATGTGTTTATTTTCCGCAATATGGCGTTCCAAAAGCAGATTATGCAAATCTTGCAGGAGCGTTCGGCGCAGCTTAACGCCTTGCTGGAAGCCACGGACGGATGTGTGTTCTCCGTAGAATTTGAAGAGGGCCGTTTCGGCCGGGTACAACAGGCCAATAAATACGTCACCGAACGCATGGGCTACACCCACGACGAACTGGCCGCCCAACCCTTTGAGCGTTTGTTCACGCAGCCCGACGGGCAGAATTTGGCCCAGGTGCAGATGCTCTTCCAGCGTTGCGCCAAGGAATTGCGTGCCAAGGGCCGCAGCACGTTCCATGCTTCGCTCTTTACCAAAGCGGGGAAGCGGAACGAAGTGGCCGTCACGCTGACGCCGCTGGATATCCCGGGGCAAAATACGGTGTTGGCCGTGGTGCAAGACCTGTCCGGGGTGATGGCCCGGGTTGCGCGCGACTCTAAAGAAGCACAAGAATTGCGCAGCATGCGCCAAACCTTGCCGGGGCTGTACTTAAAGACCAACTGGGAAGGCCGTGTGATGGAGGTGTCGTCCAACTTGCCGTATTTGGACCAAGCGCAAGCCCAAGAGCAGTTTATGGGCAAACTGCCCGTGCAGTATTGGCCCGATGACGCGGCGGAGAAAGAGCTCTTTGCCATCAAAGAGGCCTCCAGCGTGAACGTCAATACCAACTTTGAATTTGAATGGGAACTGGGGGGCAAACGGCGGTTCTTTGAGGCGGTTTGCACGCCCATTTCCGGCCGGGAGGAAGTGATTTTGTGGGTGCGGGACGTAACCGACCGCCACATCCACGAAAAGCACATCCGCCAGCTGTATCAAATCAGCAACGAAAACAAGGGCACCATTACCGAACAAGTGGACAAGATCTTGGACTTCGGCAAAAAGGTGTTTAAAGCCCAAGCGGGCATTGTGATGCGCTTTAATGAGCACCACCCCGATGAGCTGACCGTGGTGTACAGCACGCCCAATCCGTTCCAAATAGAGCGCTACATGGTGTTCCCGGTGGAGGAATGCCTCTTTGACGTGCGCGATGACAATGTGGTCGTATTCCCGGATTTGGCTAACACCAATTGCAAACGCTGCATCCACAAGCAAAAGGGCTTTGGCTCGTTGATTGCCGCTCCGCTGTATGTGGGGGGCAAAGTGGCGGGGGCCTTGTGCTTTGCCGCCCAAGAGCCGCGGGCCCACTTTGCCGAGGGAGCGGAGGAACTGATCGGCATTATGTCGCGTATTTTAAGCTTGCGCATTGAGCTGCGCGAGGCCAGCAAAACGCTGGGCGAAACCTCGCAAAGCTTCATCCGCACCTTGGAATATGTGGACCTGCCCGCCGTGGTGCTGGACTTGCACTACCGCGTGCGCTATGCCAACAATGTGTTCTTAAACGCCACGGGCCGCCGTCCGCCGACGGTGGAAAACCGGGAATTCTTTGTGGAATTCATCCGCAGCGCCAATGGCAGCCGCCGTGCCTTTGAAGAGGCGGAGCGCTCCGCCTCGGGCAATGCTTTCCAGGTCAAGCTGGACTTGGCCGACGAGCACGGTAAATACATCTCCGCCAACTGGGACGTCTTTTTGATGAAGGACATCAAAGGACAGGTGGAGGGGTATGGCCTGATCGGCGTGCGCCAAAATTAGACTGGATTCAATCTGCAAAAAACACGGGGCCGTTGGCGGGCCCCGTGTTTTCTATCGGAATTTTTTGCTAAAGAAGAAGTTTTGCTTGTACTTGGCAAAATAGCCCCGCAGCATAAAATACGTCAATAAGCTAGAGAGCAAATCTGCCGTCGGCGGTGCGAAAAAGACTCCGTTTAATTGGAAGAATAACGGCAAAACCAGCACCAGCGGAATTAAGATCAGCACTTGGCGCGACAGGCTCAGCACCGCCGCGCGGACGGGTTTGTTAATGGCCTGGAAGAATGTGCTGCCCAAAATTTGCAAAGCGTCAAAGGCCGTAAAAATATTTAAAATCCGCACCGTATGCGAGGCCATGGAAATAAGCTCTTGGTCCGTATTATTGAAAATACGCACGATATACGGCGCAAAAATAAGCGCAATGACAGACCCGCACAGCCCAATGGAAACACCCCAACGCAAGGCCATTTTGAGCGTTTGAAAGGCGGTGGCGTATTTGCGTGCACCGAAGTTGTAGCCGATGAGCGGCTGCGCCCCTTGGCTCAGCCCCAGCAGCGGCATGAGGAAAATGGTGTTGCTGCTGACGGCAATGCCCATGGCGGACACCGCCACATTGCCCCCGTAGCGCAGCAGGGCGTGGTTAAGCAGCAGGTTCAGCGCGCACGAGGCCAGCTGGAACACGCACTGCGACACGCCGATGAGCATACTGTCGTAAATAATCCGCAGACGCAGGCGCATATACCGCCAATGCAGCCGGTACTCGCTGCGCGGCCCCAAGAAGAAGGCCAAAATCCACGCAAAGGATACCACCTGTCCGCATACGGTGGCGCTGGCGGCGCCTTTCATTCCCCAACCTAGGACAAAAATGGTCAGCGGTGCGACGGTCAGGTTCAAAAAAGCCCCGATGAATTGGGTGGCCATGGCGGTTTTGGGGTGGCCTGAGGAGCGGATAAAGTTATTCATGCCTGCGCCGATATTAAATAAGGCGTACCCCGGGAAGGCCACTTTCATATAGTCGGCCGCGTACGGCAGGGTGACGTCGTCAGCGCCTAAAAAGAGCAAAATCGGCTTTAAGAAAATATACCCCAGCGCCATGAGCGAGAATGAAAGAACGGAAAGCATGACAAAGGCGTTGCCCATGATTTGCTGGGCTTCCTCGGTCTTTTTCTCGCCTAAGCGAATGGAAAAAAGCGCATTGGACCCCACGCCGATCAGCACGCTGAACGCCAAGAAAAAGAACCCGATAGGGAACAGCAGCGTAATGCCGGCAATGCCTGCGGAGCCAAACTCGTGCCCGACGTAAACGCGGGAGATGATGTTATAAAGCGCACTGACGAACATCCCCGCCACGGCCGGCGCGGAAAACTTGATCAGCAGGCTGGAAATGGTGCGGGCCTTGAACGGGTTTCCCTCGGGCTTGGCGCGTTGGGCGGATTTTTTGAATTTATTTAATTTTCGGCTCATAATTTACAGACAAAGCAAGCCACCCGATGCAGCGGCGGCTTGTATAAAAGTCATCCTTTTTTATATTTTAGTAAATTTGGCGGCAGGCGTGCCAGTGTGCCGGTAGGGTCGGGAATCTCAGTCTATCCATGTCGTCATTCCCGAGGGTTGTAATCGGGAATCTCAACCTTATTGTCGTTCGTCTTTTTGCCGTTCAATAAAATAGGGGTCATCCTGAAAAGTTTTAGTTCAGGATCTTCTATTTTTCTAGTCGTGGTCGTTGCCTTTATTAAATAAACAACGGGGAAAATGGAAGATGCTGAGCAGAGACACCTCAGCATGACAGCATTTTATGAACGGCATTTTTGCAGTTATTAAATAAGGTCATCCCCGAGAGTCTCAGTCGGGGATCTTCGTCTGACCAGATAAAATGAGGAAAAAGCCACTTTTGTATAAATATCAGCGGAAGATTCCCGACAACAACATTCGGGAATGACACTTTATTTTGCAGTGACATCAACCTTATTGTTTTTGCTGTTTATTTTTGCTTTGACGTCGTAGAAGTGGGCACCCCGATTTAAAACACTTGCCTAATGTTTTTTTTTTGATAAATTTTTATCGTAAGAGTATTTTTAATAAAAAAGGAACCAAATTATGACAAATCGTTCTACGGGCCGTTTAGGCCGGTTACTTAATGTCGTCATCCCCGGGGTTGCGGCGTGCAACGCTCGGGGATTTCAGCCTCTTAAAAATACGACGAGATTCCCGAACCCTGCGGGCCGCAATCCCTTCGGGAATGACGCAAGGAGAGGATATTTGCGCGGCTTTACGCTCATTGAATTATTAGTCGTTGTGCTTATCATCGGCATCCTCTCTGCCATTGCCTTGCCGCAGTATGAAAAAGCGGTTAATCGGGCGAGGTATACTCAGGCACAGACGCTACTGACCAGTCTGTATGAGGCAGAACAGGTATATTATATGGCGAACGGTTCCTATACAACCCATTTTTCTGATTTGGATATGGAAGTTCCTGACAAACAAAAGATTAGAGAACGGGTTGACGGCGATATGTATGAGGATGACTGGGGGTATTGCCATTTGCATAATACTGGATATGGCCAATGCAATGTAAAAGTTGGCAATGGAAATGTATGGTATATGCGGTACTGGCGCCCCGGTGTGAGGCCTCCGGCTTGTTGGGTGACCCCTCGCGACAACCAAAAAGGACGTGATTTATGTCGGGCGATGACAGGAAGCGAAGAAACTACTGAGGGGGCAACCAGCGCTGAATATGCAATTTATTATTTTTAGCGGTTGCGTGTGTTGGGAAGATTGAGACATCTCTTATGAAAACCCCGTTCTTTGGGGCGGGGGCATTGTTTATCCGCGGGTATTGTCAAAAGGCTTTTTGTTGATGAAGCGTTCGGAATGGTCGGTGGCTTTGTCCAGCTCGGCCTTGAGCTCCTGCGCGACGGCGTCCATATCGCTTTCTTCCGTTACGTAAACGGCTTTGCCGTAGGTCAATGCCGAGCTGCCAAAGGGCAGCGGCACGCGCATCCGGTCCCACGAACCCACCTTGATTTTGCAGCTAAGCGCCGAGCCCACCGGGATAATGGGCAGCCCCGTTTTTTTAGCAAGGAACAAAATTCCCTGTTGCACTTGATAAATCGGTCCGCGCGGGCCGTCGGGCGTGAGCATGGGGTGGTAACCCGCTTGAGCGATGTTCATCAGCTTAATCAGCGCCCGGGCGCCGCCGCGGGTAGTGCTGCCGCGCACGGCCTTCATGCCAAAGTGCGGCAAGACGCGGGCGATGTATTCGCCGTCGTCGCTGAGGCTGATGAGCGAGCAGATTTTTTGCCCGCGGTACGGGTACAACAAAAACAGTTGCTGGTTGTGCCAAATGGCGTAGATGTAATTTTTGCCTTCTTTTTCCAGCTGCAAAAATTCCTCGGTCTTAAACCAATACACCCGGGTCGTCCAGCCCAAAAAGACGGAATACGCATACGCCAGCGTAGAGCCGATGACGTGCTTCCAAGATACTTTTTTCTTTTCCAATGAAGTCGGTTTGGGCATTATTTTTTCCCTTTGCGTTTCTTTTTCTGCCACGGGACGATAAACACGGCGGTGGCGGGGGGAAGCACGGCGAGGTTTTCGTCTAAGGAAACCTCTATCTTTTCCGCTTGAATGCGCTTGAGCAGCTCCGGCAAAATTTTGTGCGCGGTCAGCGGGTCTACGCGCAGCCCTTCCTTAAACAATTTCGGTTCCGGCGCCAGGCCCAGCTTGGGCACATACACAAATTGCGGCTGGCTGACTTCGCATTCCTCTTGTTCGGCCTGCTCTTTGACCAGGTCGGCCACGAACAGCGTTGCCGTGCGTAAAAACTCAAATAAAATGGTTTGGCAAATCAGTTGTTTGGCGGGGGGCAGGGTGGCCGCATACTGCGTGCAGGCGTCCCCTAAGGTAACGGCGCACGCGCTGAACATGCCCTCGGCGCTGACGGCCTCAGAACCCACGTCCCACAGGGCGTTTTCATTGAGCTCGTACACGGTGCCGGGGTCTAACTTTTGGCTCAGCTCCAGCACAAAACGCATGAGGTCAATTTCACCTTGCAGCCCGGCGGCGGGCAAATCCAACCCCAGCCGCAAGATTTTGCGGGTGATTTCTTTTTGGCGGGTGCTGATTTTAAAGCGTTTGATTTTTCTCATAGCCAACCTTTTGTATCAGCCCCCGGCAGGGGCTGGTGTAAAAAGTCTGCAAAAGAGCCGGACGCGCAAATTGCGCGCCCGGCCGATACAAAAAACTATCTTCTGTTTCTGCGGCTTTTGCGGACGGATTTTTTAGCGGGAGCGGCAGACTCGGTCTTGGTTTCCCGGACCGGTTCTTTGGCTACGGCTTTCTTTTCCGCCGCCGGTTTAACGGCTTCTTTGGCCTGCGTTTGCGTGCCTTTGTTCCACACGTACACCAGGGGCGTGGTCAGGGCGATGGTGGTGTAAACGCCGCAGATGCAGCCCACCAACATGGCAAAGGAGAAGGAGTTCAACGCCTCTCCGCCAAAGAAGTACAAGATAAACAACGCACCGATGACCGTCAACGAGGTGATCACCGTGCGCGAGAGAGTCTCGTTAATGGAGTTGTTAATCAACTCTCTGAGCGAGGCGCGCGGGTTGAGGCGCATATTTTCGCGGATGCGGTCAAAGATGACGATAGTATCGTTGATGGAGTAACCGGCCACGGTTAAGAAGGCCGCCACCACCACCAGGTCAATCTCGCGCTGGGTCAGCGCAAAGGCCACCGCCATAACAAACAAGTCGTGGAACAAGGCAATCACGCCCGAGGTGCCCCACAAGATGTTGTTAAAGCGAAACGCCACGTAAATGACGATGCACACCAACGACAGGATAATGGCCCACGCGGCGCGCTCGGTCATGTCTTGGCCGACGCTGGGGCCCACAAAGTTGGTCTGTTGCACCACATAGGGTACGTCCAGCGTATTTAACGCCTTTTCAATGCGGGCCTGCACTTCGCCCACGTTGCCCTCGGTGCCTTTTTCACGCACGGCGTAGGTTTGGTCTCCGTAGGTTTGCAGCTCCGAGTCGTGCCCCGTCAAGGTCAATGCTTGGCGGATTTGGCTCATTTGTACGGGCTGTTCAAACTTGACCTGCACCATGGTGCCGCCGGTAAAGTCAATGCCCATGTTCAACCCTTTGGTGGCAAACAAGAAGATACCCACCACAAAAATCAGGGCCGAAATGGTGAAATACACTTTTCTGTATTTAAGGAAATCAAAGTGCGTTTTAGGGAAGAAAGTCATCATAAGCTGATCTCCTTGGGGTTAGAAGTAAGCACCAGCTCGTAAATGGCGCGCGTGACGAACACGGCCGTGAACAAGCTGACGGTCAGACCGATGATTAACGTAACAGCAAAGCCCTTGACCGGGCCCGTGCCAAACTGCAGCAAGCAGCAGCCTACGATAATGGTCGTAATGTTAGAGTCCAAAATGGCAGACCAGGCTTTTTCATAGCCCAGCTGGATAATGGTCTGTATGGGTTTGCCCAAGAGTTTTTCTTCTCTCATGCGTTCAATGATGAGCACGTTGGCGTCAATGGCCATGGCCAAAGACAAGATGACGCCGGCGATGCCCGGCACGGTCAACGTGGCGGAGAAGTAGCTCATAATGGCCACCAGCAGCACCAAGTTGAGCAGCAGGGCAATGTCAGAGATAAAGCCCGCCCATTTGTAGTAAATGACCATAAACAGCAAGACCGCCACCAGCGCGTAGAAGGACGCGCCCAGGCCGGATTTAATGGAGTCTTCACCCAGCGTAGGGCCAATGGTTTTCTTTTCAATCACACGCACCGGGGCCGGCAAAGCACCGGCTTTAAGCACGATGGTCAGCTGTTTGGCTTCGTCTAAGGTAAAGGTGCCGGAGATGCGGCCGTCTTTGCTGATGCGGCTTTGTACCACAGGGGCCGATTGAATGGTGTTATCCAGTACAATGGCCAGCTGTTTGCCGATATTGTTGCCTGTCAGGTTGCCAAACTTTTTGGCGCCTTCGGCATTGAAAGAGAAAGATACTTCGGGGTAGCCGTTTTCGCCATACATGGTCAAGCGGGCGTTTTCCAAATCCGCCCCGGTGACTTTGGCAACCCGGTCCACCACATTGTATCCGCCGTCTTTGGTGCGGAAAATGGTGTATTCCTCAGGCAAGAGCTGGGCGATTTCGGGTTTGAGCACGCCGTCTTGGTCGTAGGGTTCATCCATGCTTTCCAATTTGTTAATGGCTTTTTCCGCCGCGGCGGTATCGTTTTTGACGATGTGGAACTCCAACATGGCGGTTTTGCCGATTAACGCCTCGGCCGCGGCCGGGTTGGCCACACCGGGCAGCTGGACCAAGATCCATTTTTCGCCCTGGCGGGTGATAATGGTCTCGCCCACGCCGTATTGGTCAATGCGGTTGCGGATGATTTCAATAGCGCGCGCAATGGCTTCATTGAGCGGCTCTTTGGCGCTGAGCTTGGATACGTCCAGCTCCAGCAGCAGGCTGCTGCCGCCGCGCAAGTCCAACCCCAGGTTGAGCATGCGGGCCGGGCGTTCGCCCATGGCTTCCAGCTTAGCGCGTTCTGCCGACGGTTTAGAATACCAGCGGTAGTTGGGATAAATCAGCGCCAGCGAACCAAGCAGCACGACGATGATAACAATCCATTTAATGGCCAGCGATTTGGACATTAGTTGCTTCCTCCTTTGGCTGCGGGTTCCGTGTCGTTAACAAATCCCACGATGCCTGATTTCAAAACGGTAATTTTTACATTTTCGGCGATTTTTACTTCCAAGGCATTGCCTTTAAAGCCGGCCACCGTGCCGACCACGCCGCCCGGGAGAATGACCCCGTCGCCTTTCTGCAGGGCATTGACTTTGGCCATTCTTTGCTCTTCGCGTTTCTTTTGGCCGCGCCCCGAGAACAAGATGAAGATAAACATCGCGGCGATGATCAGGAAAAAGAACATTCCCGAGCCGCCTTGTGCTGCTGTATTCATAAAGCCTCCGTAGAAGATGAGATACTAATACTCCTAGATTTTAGCATATTATACGACTAAACGGCGCCCGTCTTTTGGGCGGTGGGGGCTTGCGGAGTAGTTATCCGCTTAAGAGAGGGGACTAGTCCTCTATCCAAAAGGTGCGGATCAGGTTCAAAACGGCCTGGTCCGCTTTTTTGGTGCTGTTTAAAGGGATGACTTGCAACCCGTCGGCCGTGGTGACCACCACATAGTCTTCTTTCACGTCAAAAATGCTGCGCGGTACGGCTTGCTCAAACAAGCTGTGTCCAAAGAACCCCTGAGATTGGGGCAAATTGAGCAGGTCCAATATCGTGGGCGCAATATCCAACTGGCTGGCCAAACCGTCTTGCGTCAGCGGGTGGGCCAGCGGAGTTTGAGTCAACACCGCAAAGGGAATGCGGTCAAACACGCGTTGGTAGGGTTTAAATAAGGCATTGGTGGGCGTGTTGGAAAAAGACGGATGATCCCCCGTCCACACAATCAGCGTTTTTTCGTCCAATAATCCCTTTTGTTCCAGCAGCTGTAAGAAATGTTGCAAATCTTGCCCGGCGCGTGCATAGGCGCGCGGCATGGTGGGCACGGCATAGAATGGGGAAGATATTTCCGCATATTCCTGCCCCAAGTAATCGGCGCGGCCCAAGGGCACATGCGTATCTACCGTCAGCAAGGTCAAAAAAGTTTTTTCATTCTTACGCTGGGCCAAATATTCCGCCGCGTATTCATAGAGCTTGCGGTCGGTCAAGCCCCACCAGTCAATAAACGGCGCATAAGCGTCCTGTTTGGCAAAGAACTTGCGCCCGATGACTTCATCAAACCCGGCTTGATGAAACAGGATATTTTCATCCATATAATCCTCATGCGCGCCGCGCAGAAAAGCGGTGTGAAACCCTTGCTCCTTTAAGACTTTGACAAAAGACAGCGGATAGGCATTTTGATAGCTGAGCAGAGCATACGGGTGCGAGGAAAAAATAACGCTTAATCCATAGAGCGTAGAGAGCGTAACCGTGTGCAAGGTGGTGGACGGATAGGCGTCAAACAAGCGGTCGTACACCGCGCTGGCTGCGGGGGGGATGAGCGGATTAAAGCGGTGTAAATACTTGGCCGAGAGGGACTCCGTGGCGATGAAAATCACCCGCGAGTAGTCTTTGCCAATGCCGCTGTTGCGGGCGGAAAAAACATGATACTTTTTAGCGGTTTGCGCGGTGGCCGGGGGCAGCTGCTTCACCAGCAAAGCTTGCGGGGCCGGGGCCAGCACGGCGCGTAGGGTGTATACCGGAGAGGGGGGAAGCAAATAGGTGGTCAAAAAATCATTGGGCTTGCTTAGGCCTTGCAGCGGATTAAACAGGTAAACCGCCGCCAAGACCAGCGCGCAACTTGCGGTTTGTCCCGCCGCCATGCGCCGAGGGACGGCTTGAAAAAACCGCCGCACGGCAAACACGCAGAACAAAAAGAGCAACACCAAGTAAGACACAATGCGCCAGTCGGTCAAAAAGTCATAATCGCCGCCTTGCAAGGTGTCTAAATACTTTGCGCCGAAACGTTCCTTAAAGTACCAAAGCAAGACAAAATCAGCCGTGGTGGCCAAATAATACGCGTACAATGCCCCGGCCAACCACCACTTGTTTTTAAGCCCCAGCAGGTTGAGCAAAGACAAGCACAAACCCAAAAAAGCAAATTCCACCAGTGCGCGCAGCACCAGCGCCGCCACCCACGCGCCCGGGGCGGTCACTTCCAGCTGATACAGCCCAAAAGCCGTGAGCGCCAACGCCGGCAGACTGGCCAGCAGCAACAATTTAGAATGGGTAAAAAAGGCCGAAAAAAGGAAACGCAATGCTTTCATTTTGTGCGCCGCCGAACGCGGCACCCCCTAATTTGATATACTTATTATATAAATTTAAGCGGCAAACCCGCTGAAGGATACTTATGGAAAATACAGAACTGCAAACCAAACGGCATTCGTGCGCGCACGTCATGGCCGCCGCCGTACAGCAATTGTTCCCCGGTACCAAGTTAGGTATCGGCCCCGCCGTAGAAAACGGCTTTTATTATGATTTTGATTGCCCGCATGCGTTCACGCCGGAAGATTTGAAAACTATTGAGACCAAGATGAAAGAGATCATCAAGGCCCGTATCCCGTTTGAATGCAAACACATGAGCAAGGCCGAAGCCAAGGCATTTTTCACCCAGCGCGGCGAAACCTATAAGTTGGAACTGTTGGAAGAGCTGCCCGAGGGCGAGATTACCGTTTACTTGACGGGCGACTATGCCGACTTGTGCCGCGGCCCGCACGTGGAACACACGGGCAAAATCAACAATTTTAAGTTGGTCACCATTGCCGGGGCCTATTGGCGTGGCGATGAAAAACGCCCTATGCTCCAGCGCATTTACGGCTTGTGCTTTCATGACAAAGACGAACTCAACGCCTACGTCAAACAGCAGGAAGAGGCCGCCAAGCGCGACCACCGCAAACTGGGGCCGGAATTGGATTTGTTCAGCATCAACGACCACGTGGGGCCGGGGTTGATTTTAATGCACCCCAAAGGCGGCATGTTGCGCAAGGTGCTGGAAGACTGGATTAAAGACGAGAACATCAAACGCGGCTACGATATGGTGTACAGCCCGCACATTGCGCGCTTGCACTTGTTTGAAATCAGCGGCCACGCCGGATTTTATTCCGACAGTATGTTCCACCCCATGGAAGTAGACGGCGACAAATACCAAATCAAACCGATGAACTGCCCCTTCCACGTGGAAATTTACAAGTCCAACCTGCGCAGCTACCGCGATTTGCCCTTGCGCTATTCCGAGCTGGGCACCGTCTACCGCTACGAGCGCTCCGGCGCTTTGCACGGCTTGCTGCGCGTGCGCGGCTTTACGCAAGATGATGCGCACATCTTCTGCACGCCGGAACAGGTGGAAGATGAGGTCAAACAATGCTTTGAATTTGCCATGCACATTTTCAAAACCTTCGGCTTTGAAAAATATGCGGTGGAATTGTCCACGCGGGACCCGCAACATCCCGAGCACTTTACCGGCAAGGTAGAGGACTGGGACCGGGCCGAAAACGCCCTGCGCCACGTGCTGGACACCAACCACATCCCCTACACCACCCACGCCGGGGAAGCGGCTTTCTATGGCCCTAAAATTGACATCAAGGTCATGGACGCCATCGGCCGCTTGTGGCAGTTGTCCACCATTCAGTTTGACTTTAACTTGCCCGAACGCTTTGACTTGGAGTTTGTAGCCCCCGAAGGCCGCAAGCGTCCCATTATGGTGCACCGCGCCATGTTTGGCAGCATTGAGCGTTTTATCGGGGTGATTATTGAGCACTACGCCGGGTGGTTCCCGCTCTGGCTGGCCCCGGTGCAGGCCAAAATCGTCACGCTGACCGACGACCAGATTCCGTATGCGAAAGAAGTCGCCGCGCAAATGCGTGCGGCCGGCTTGCGCCCGCAGTTGGATATCCGCCCCGAGAAATTGGGCTTAAAAATCCGCGAGGCGCACATGCAGCGCGTGCCGTATACCTTGGTCATCGGCGCCAAAGAAGCGCAGGAAAAGACCCTGACGGTCCGCTTGCGCGACGGCAAAAACTTAAACGGGCTGGCCTTGGCCGACGTCATCGCCAAGATGAAAGAGGAAGTGGACAGCCGCAGCTTGGTCAATTTGTTTAAGTAAGCCAAGTTGAACGCTATTTGACGGCGGGAGTGTTTTTCGCTCCCGCCGTTTTTTTGTGTTAAAAAGCCCCGCTCTGCAGGACAAAGCGGGGGGATTTTATTGCGGTAAAGGCTCAGAAAGCATTTCTAAGGTGGGGTAGCGGGTGCGGATGAAAATTTCCCACCGCACGGCATTACGCAGGGCTTCTTTGTAGCGGACTTCTTGCATGTCCTGAACGGATTTTAAGGGCAGCTCATAGCGCTTGGCAAAAAAGGCCAGGGCCTCTTTCTGTTGCTTTTTTAAGGTGCGGCATTGCGCCGGGGTGCCCTGGCAAAAGCGGTTAAATTCCCGGGGGCCGTTGGCGGCCAAAAAGACCTGCGGGTTATTGCGCGGGTACACCACCGCGGCGGTGTACCCAGCGTGGGCGTCCTCAAAATCTCCGTCGTAAATAAAGTTGTATCCACTGGCCAAAAAGGCAAATAAATACAAAACATGACCCTTTTCGTTCACGGCGTAGCCGTAGCGCGGCGCAAATGCGTCCCCTTGGTGTACCGCCAGCGTAAACCCGCCCGCGGGGAAAGTCAAATAGGTGGTGTTGCCTCCGGCAGGGCTGCCTTGGCGGCTTTGCAGTATGCGCTGGGTCAGAAAATCGCGCACTTCGTAGTTGCCCGTGTCGGGCGGGACAAAGGCCTTTTGGGGCAGCGCGCCCGGGGCGGCGGGGCAGTCCAGCGGCGCTTGCACTTGTTCTACAAAATGATTGGGGTCGCGCGGAGAAACGCGCCAAATTTCGCGCACGCGGCCGTCTTGGCAGTAGGTATAGAGCGTGCGTACGCCGTCGCGGTCGTAGAACACGGGGGGATGATTGAGCATCCGGCCATTATGGTAGACGGCTCCGTTTTGGCAAAATGAAGTAAAGTGCACGTCCGGCAGTTTCCGTCCCACTTTTTGCGCAGCCAAATACAGCGCATTGATGACAGCGTCGGCGTCGTCGCAGGTCAAGACTTTGCTGCGGTTCATAATAGAGGTATTTTCTTGCGAGGAATAATAGCCGCTTTCCGGCGGGATTTCCCCTTTGTATAAATCGTTCATTTGCAGGGCGTGGCCAATCTCGTGCGTGAGGGTCCCCTTGGGCGGATTTCCGTTGGACGAAAGCGAAACATGAATGGCCATAGCCCAGCTGGCAAAGCACCCTGCGGCCATTTTCCCGCAAACGTCGCTGACAACTGGGCGAAAATAAAAAGAAAGGTGCTGCTGGGAGTTAGACGGAATATAATTTTGTTCTTGCGCGGCAAAAAAGACCACATCCAGCAGCGGGGCCAGCTCCTTGCGTTTGGTATCGTCCAAGCGGGTGGTGACATTGGTAAACCAAGAGGTAAAGGCCTCGGTGATTTGCTTGGCCAGTTGGGAGTTGCCTTGTTTGATAGCGTAGTAGATCGGCTTTTTTTGCACCAAGGTTTGGGTCAAGTAAGGGGTTTTGTCCTGCTCTTTGGCCGTCAAGGAGTACGGCGCGGCCCCCAGGGTAGGAGCCCCGCAGCAAAAGACAATAAGTGCAAACAGCGTTTTACGCCAGTTCATATTCATAGTATAGCGCTATAGTAAGGCAGCGTCAAGGACGAAGAAAGCACAAAAAACCCGCGCTTGCAGGCGCGGGTTTGACTTTGCGGAAAAAGGATTAGGGAATGGAGTCCATGATTTGGCGGAGCTCTTCTTCGCTTTTATCGCGCACTTCCACGGTTTTTTCTTTGCCTTTTTCGCCTTTAATGATAATAATTTGGTCTTCGCGCACGGCAAAGAAATCGGCCAAAAAGGTCTTCATAATGGCGTTGGCGGGGCCGTCGTCCACTTTTTTGTTTTTGATTTTCATGCGCAGCACGCTGCCGATACGGCTGATAATTTCGTTGCGCCCCGCAGTGGGAATCACGCGGACTTTTATAATCATAACTCCTCCAAGTGTACGGCGAACAATTTACTGCCCACCCGCGGCAAGGTAGAGCCTTCCTCTACGGCCGTTTCAAAATCTGCACTCATGCCCAAAGATAAATATCTTTGCGGCAAGGTGGCCGGGAAATCCCGGTCAAAGGCTTGTTTCACCTGCTTAAAGAGCGGGCGAAGCAAGGCCGGCGTATCCGTTTGCGGCGCAATGGCCATATAACCGCAGGGACGGACAAATTCCAAATCCTGCATATCCTGCACCAGCTGCGGCGCTTGCGCCAGGGAAACACCGGACTGGGTGGCGCGGTCGGTCAGTTTGATTTGCACCAAAGCAAACAACATTTTGCCCAAGGCCTTAGCCTGGTCATTGAGCAGACGCGCCGTGCGGATATCGTCTATGGAATCAATAAAATCAAACAGCTTGGCTGCAGGGGCCACTTTGTTTTTTTGCAAATGGCCGATAAAATGCTTTTTTACCGGGTAACATGCAAAAGCGGGCTGCGTCCAGCGTTGGACGGCCTGTTGCACGCGGCTTTCGCCAATATGGTGAATATGTCCGGTTTGCAGCAGGGCCAAGACAGCTTCATCCGGGGCGTATTTGGTTACGGCCATCAGTTCCACGGTCTGGGCATTGCGTCCGGCCCGTGCACACGCCTGGTCAATGCCTTGGCGAATCTGATGATAATTTTGGATTAATCTGTCTGTTAAATCCATAAAAACCCTTGACATATTATATCAAAATTTACTTAAATGCACAATCTTTTGCCGAGGAGCCGCATGGAGAGTAGGCAGAAAAAAGGTCCTCCGTACGGACTGCATACGGAGGACGTCACTCTTGCTTTTGCATGTTTTTCCTTGTGCCGCAGCGTTGGCCGCTCGGGTCACAGGACAGTAAAGCACTCTTGTCAAAACCGCCGGACCAAGTTTCCGGTAAGTCCTTCTATCCAACCGACGAACCCGGAACGTGTGACCCGGTCTATACGGCTGACGGGTTTTGTCCACCAAGAATGTTCATTTTCTGCTTCAAAGCCGTGTACTTACGCCTCATTGCTCTTCGCAATATACCGCGGGCACGGCCCGACCAGTTTACGCGCCGACGGCCGCCTTACATCGTTAGGCAAAGCTGGCTTGGGCGCACATTTTCTGCCCTGCATCCCCCGGGCACTTCTGCGGGAGTACTCTTAGTATAACGGTTTTACGCCGAAAAACAAGGGGCCGCGGGCTTGTCTTTTGGATTAGAGGCTGCGGATGCGCCGGGTAATGTGCCCGATGATTTGGCCGCCATTGAGAGGCACCGGTTGCCGGCTGAGCGGGTCTATAAAATGCTCCGCGCCCGCCTTGCGCTGCAGTTTGACGCAGCGGCAGCGGCCGTCTGCTTGGAGCAGTAACAGCACCGTGCCCGTTGCTTTGGCGTGTGAAGGTTTAACAAAACACAAATCGTCGTCATCTTGCGCGTCGGCCAGGCCTGCATCTTTGGCGCGCACGAGGTAGAGGGCCCCTTGCGCATAGCGGCGGGGAATACTCCACCATTCCAGCACGCAGGCCGGGTCATAATCGTCAAATTCCGCCGGGGGCGTTTGCAAAAAGGGCAGTTTGACGCTGTTGCTTTGGGCAAATTCGCGCCCGGTTGTGACGGGGGAAAGGTAGGGGTAATCGTCTTTGTCGCGCAAGGCGGTCACTTGCGGAAATACCGGCGGGTCGGGGTAGAGGACGGGGCGCGGGTCAAATAACTTCAGCACGCCGTATACGTCCAAGCCGAACAGGGCCGCCATTTGGGCGACGTATCCCTTGGACGGGTGCCGCTTGCCGGTGGCCCACAGGGCGGTGGTGGCGGTGGACACGCCCAGCACTTTTGCTAACTTGGCCTGGGCGCCGCGCAAAACGCCGTGGTTCCATTTTTCCAGTTGTTTTTCAAATTTATTCATATTTTCTCCTCTTAAACACAAGAAAATAGGGAAAACAGAAAAAACTTGACAAATACTTACAAAACTTACTATGCTAACAATATGTAAGCGACATTCAGCGAGCGAGCGCTGTTTTCCCACGGACGGTAAAAACGCCCAAAGCGTGAAGGAAGAAGACCTATCTCTAGGTCGGTATCACAGCTTGGTGATACGTGGTTTCTTCCCCGTTCCGACCGCATATCTCTTCCGGATCTATGCGGTCTTATTTTAGCAAATAAAAAGCGGCTTGAGTTAGTAAAGTTACAAAATAAAGGGTTAGAAACGCCGTTCTCTGTCGGCGAGTGAGGGGAAAAGGTTTTGTAAACTTTGCTAACTCGGTCGGTTAGCAGACACCAAAAAGACGACTATGACGATGGGAGAAATTCTTTTTTGTTTGATTTTATTATCGGGGGGAGTGGGGTTGCTGCTGCAGGAGTGGCGCGCCATGCGTCCGTGAATACAAAGGCCCGTCGCATACACTAAAAGTGCGGGGCCGGGCGGGGGGCGTTGGATAAGCCCCCCGCCGTTTTGAACTTACCTATGTGGAATAAGACCCGGCTGGAGAACCTCATCTTCTATCATGCCGCGCGCGTCAATCGGCCGTGCCAGGGCGTGCGGGGCCAATTGCAGTGTATGGCGGCCCCGGCGCATTTGCAGGCCTTGTTGGCGGTGTATAATCACTTCTTTGAAGAGGAGAACCGGCGGTTTTTAAGGCAAGACCGGGCTCAAGACAGAATAGATTATCAGGTGGAGCAGCGGCAGCAGCGCAGAGCAAGCAGGCTGTGCCCGCTGGGGAGGAGCTTTCACCTGGGACAACCTCGTCATTTCCCCCAACGCAGCCCATAAAAAACCCGCCCTGTTTGGGGGCGGGTTGAAAGGCGAAATTTCACTTATTGAAAGATATAAGGCGGCTTGTGGTTGTGGCCGTGGAGCTTCACTTGGGCTTCCGTGCGGCCGCATTCGGTGCAGCGTTTTTCGGTTTTTTGGGTGTAGGCCGCAGCGTTTTTTCCCGCCGTCTCACACAATCCCGTGCCGTGTTTGGCTCTGCAGTGTTGGTAAGAGTGTTTCACTTCTTCTCCGCAAACCATGCATTTCTCGCCCACTACAGGAGCCTGGAAAATTTTGTAAGCTTTTTTGGCAGTGCTGTCTTGTTGGGCGGCTTGGCACAGGCCTTTGCTGTTTTCTGCTTCACAATGCTGACAAGGGTGTTTGATTTCCTTTCCGCAGCATTCACATACTTCGTGTTTTTTCTCGGCCTTGTTCATTTGCTTGGCAATTTGCACTTGCAAAGCACGTTCAATTTTATTGGTTTTTTGGGCCACGTTATTTTGCGCATAGGCGGTGCTGCCGCACAGGGCCAACATCAATACGGGCCAGACAATTTTGTTGAAAGTCATACATTTCTCCTGGGTTTAAATGTCCTTCTTACTCTTACTATAAGAAATCTGGGGGCGAATGCAAAGGGCCTTTGGTCCCACCAAAAACCGCTTTTTGGGCCTATGTTTGGCCTAGGTCCGCCCGCGGGTATAAAGAAAACCCGCACCGAAGTGCGGGTTTAAATCATTTTTTGGCTTCTTCTTGGGCCGCTTGGTTGGCCTGCCGCAGGGCCGCTTTTTGGGCCTCGCGGGTGATACTGTCTTGCATAGAGCGCAGGAGCGTATCTTCTTGCGTTTTGGGCGTATTTCTCTTTTTGAGTTGTTCAAACATAAACACGCCCGCATTGACTTTGGCCATTTCTGGGCCGCCGGGGCCGTACTTGCTATTGTTTTCCACCATGGTTTTGCAAAGCTTTTTAAGCCCGTTCCAGCAGCACTTGGCCGCATGGCAAACCATTTTCCCGCCGTATTCGGCAGAGTAGACGATTTTCATCTCGCGCCCGGGCAAGTAATACTCAGCCGAAGGAAGAGGCTCCGGTTTTTGCTGTGCTTTTGCCACCGGAGCGGTTTTTTGCTCTTGGGCGGTTTTTTTGTCAGCGGTTTGTGCCTCTTGGGCCTTGGCGTTTTTCCAGGCTCTGTAGTTATAAGCCATGGCTTCGCGTTCGGCGGGAGTGATGAACTGCGCATAGGCAGACTGTGCGGCGACCGTAGCGGCTAATACACAGGCCAATGCAATCATTACTTTCTTCATTTTCTGTTGTGTCTCCATTTTTTGATTTTAAGGGTACCTATTTATTTTATAAAAATATGCCGTCGGATATGTAAAAAATATAGGATTAGTTTTACAGGGGTGCACCCCTGGTGCGGGGACGGTAATTTTCGTATAATAAAAAAGCAATCCCTAAGGAGAGATTATGATTATACCTACCATTATAGAGAAAAACGTCGGATATGACATCTTCTCGCGCTTGCTCAAAGACCGCATTATTTTTGTGGGGGGCCGCGAGGGGGAAGTGGACACCGCCAGCGCCAATATGATTATTGCGCAGCTGTTGTATTTGGATGCGGAGGATTCCCAACGGGAAATCAACCTTTATATCAATTCCCCCGGCGGAATGGTCACGGCCGGACTGGCTATTTACGATACCATGCAGTTTATCAAAGCCCCCATTACCACCATTTGCATGGGGCAAGCTATGAGCTTTGGCGCGGTCTTGTTGGCCGCGGGCTCTAAGGGCCGCCGCTATGCTCTGCCGCATGCGCGCATTATGATTCACCAGCCGTTGATTTGGGGCGGCGGTATCTCGGGCCAGGTGACCGATATTGAAATTGAAACCCGCGAGCTTAAAGACAATAAAGAACATTTGCTGGACATTTTGTCTAAGCATACGGGGCAGCCCAAGGAAAAAATCCGCCAGGACAGCGAGCGTAACTATTATCTGTCTGCCGAAGAGGCTAAGGCCTACGGCATCATTGACGAAGTGCTGACCTTGCGCGATAAATAATCTGCTAAGGACAACTAAAAACCCCGCGGCTTTGGTTTAGGCCGCGGGGTTTGCCTTTTTATAGGTGGGTCCTGCTGAGAGTTGTTGCTTTTGTTTAATGAACAGCGAGGGAAAATGGAAGATGCTGAGCAGAGACCCCTCAGCATGACCCCAATTTGATAACGGCGAAAGCGGTTGAGATCCCCGAACCCTGCGGGCCGCTAGACATTCGGGGATGACGACGTTTTATAACGACTTGTTCTTCTACGCCGTCACCCTGGAA
>CAVHDF010000001.1:0-109138 GCA_963634865.1 Eggerthellaceae bacterium | reverse complement strand
GCTCCGCAGGCCCGCGGGGCCTTTTGCCTACTTTTCTGCCCTGGAGAAAAGTAGGAATACACCACGGCGGCCTTTTGGTCCTTTTCTGCCCCGGAGAAAAGGACATAAAAGCAATCCCGCCATTTCAAAACCTCATAAAAAACAGCCAAACAACACAAAGCGCAAGGCCAACGCCTTGCGCTTTGTTAAATTTTTGGTCAGTCCACCGCTTAAGACACTTGTTTAATGGTATTGAGCAAGTCGTCCGTGTCAAAGGGCTTATACAAAATACCGTCGGCCCCTAAGCGCTTGGCTTCCTCGGCAATGGTTTCTTGCTTGAGCCCTGTGACCATCAGCACCTTAATCTGCGGGTGCTGCTTTTTTAAGCGGGCCAGCATATCCAAACCATTCTCCGTCGGGAAAAATACATCCAAAAGCACCAGCCGGGGGTCGGCTTTTTCCAACTTTTCAAACAACTCCGCCGAACCGCCCGCCTCCAGCACCACTTCATACCCTGACGATTCCAACACGTTCTTAATTGCCGAACGCAAAATAACAGAATCATCCACCAACGCAATTTTTAACATAAGCTCCCCTACTTAATATATTGGGCGACCAATTTTTCGCCGAAATCCAACAAAGCCTGTGTATCCTTTTTGGTGGCCGTCTCGGCGTACACGCGCACCAGCGGCTCCGTGCCAGATGGACGCACCAACAGCCATTCATCATTTTCAAAATATACTTTCACGCCGTCCAAAGTGGAAATCTCCGCCACCTTGAAACCCGCAATCTTTTTGGGCAATTTCTTGCGCATTTTTTCCACAAAAGCGGCCTTATCAATCGGCTTAGCCGCGGGCAAATCCCGCCGCACATATACCGACGCGCCGTAACGTTTGGCCACCTCTTCGCACAGCTCAGAGGGTTTCTTTTTGGTGGAGGCCATGATATCCAGCCACATCAAAGCCACGCCCAAGCCGTCGCGGTCCGAGGGACCACCCTTCCAGGCATATCCCCCCGCTTCTTCCACGCCAAAGGCCACTTCTTCCAGCCCCATCAGCTCGGCCACGTTCTTAAAACCCACGGGCACTTCTTCATAGCTTAGGCCGTTCTCACGCGCAATACGTTTGGGCAAATATCCCATAGACACCGTCTGCACCACTTTGCCTTTGAGCTTTTTCGTTTTAACCAAATGGTCCAAAATCACGGCCGCCACCAAGCACGGCGTAACGTAGTTGCCCTTTTCGTCCACCAGTCCGAAGCGGTCTCCGTCCCCGTCAAAGGCCACCCCGACGGCCGCCTTTTTGGCTACAACCGTTTTTTTGAGCTCGCCTAAATTCTTTAAGGACGGGTCCGGCTGCAACCCGCGGAAGGTGGGGTCGTGCTCTGCATGCAAGGCCAAAATCTTGTTATTGGGCAACAATTTTTCCACCCAGCCCGACGTGACCCCATACATGTAATCGGCCACAATCAGCCCCTTCAGCGCGGCAATCTTTTTGGCCAAGGCCGGCGTGATTAAATATTTGCGGTACAAATCGGTCAAGTTTTTTTGCTCCGCCTTCTGCCCGAACAAAAAGAGCACCGGGTTGGCGTCCACCAACTGCTCTATTTCTTTGGTTTCGCGCGCGGCGGCGGAATGGCCCGCCAGCTTGACTTTAATCCCGTTGTACTGGGCGGGATTGTGGCTGGCCGTCACAATAATCCCCAGCCAAAATTTATGCAAGGTCAGCGCGCTGACCATCGGCGTGGGAACCGGGCCGTCGGACAAGGTAACGTCAATTTTGTTGGAGCGCAAAATGCTGGCAATATCAGCCGCGAACAAGTCCGACATAAAGCGGTGGTCGTACCCCACAAACACTTTCGCCATTTTGCCGTTTTCGTCTGACGGTGCATTTTCGTTGATGTAATCAGCCAACGCCTGCGCGACGCGGCGGACGTTTTCATACGTAAAATCCCAAGCGATAACCCCTCTCCAACCGTCAGTACCAAATTTAATTTCAGCGGCCATAAAGCCCTCCGTTAAAAAATAAAAATCTTGTTGCCCAACTTCCGTATTCCCAAAGAACTATCGCTATTCCTACCCGCCTAAAAACGCGGTTTTTCTAAGCCATTTGCCTTGCCGCGCGACGCGATTATTTGACAAGGCCAGCGGTGGCCATTTTTAGGCGCAGCCGACTGAGCGTATACTGTACAGGGCGACAGCCCGAAGTATCCGAAGGAGGCTGCAACAACAAAATGGCCCCGCTGCCGAAGTCAAAAAAGTGGAGGTGGGGGGATTCGCACCCCCGTCCGAACATCCTAACAACCCAGACGCTACAGGTTTAGCCATGCTTGCAAAACCTCAGCGTAAGCGCATGGCGGCACCGCCGAGGTTTGTTTCGTATGTCTTAGGCAAGGGCGGACGAAACGCGCCTTCCTTGCCGCATTTCACATGATGACTGCCGTTCTGCAACGTGTGAAAAGCATCGCAGAGGCAGTGGACTAAGCGTTAGCCCAAGCGACTTGATTGTCGTTAGTTATTTTTGTAGCCCTATTTTAGCTGGCCTGGCCAACCAGCACCTGCTCCCGGGCCGTAACAGATACCCGTCGAATCTATTACACCCCCGTAAAATACGGAAATTGTCAAAGAACGCGGCTTTTTGCAAAGCCGCCCAAAACAACGGTATTATATTGTATCATTTTCTTATACCAATTTTGGGGCCGTTGCACAATACACCCCGCAAGGATTTTATGTACGTTACCACCAAACCGACGCTTTACCTAATAGACGGCTTAAACCTGGTGCGCAGCTTTTTGTGGCAGTTTGCCCGCAGCGAAGAGGAAGTCACCGCCGATTTTTTGGATTTTTTGGAAGAAGTCTCTTTAGACGAAAAATACGCCATGCACGAGTACCGCGTGGTCTTTGACGGCGGTTACCGCCCAGTAGGGCCGCTGTACCGCGGCGGGGTGCACATTGTGTTTTCTGAGGACGCCACCGCCGACGATTATATTTTTGAAGAGGCGGATTACCTCAGCCAAAACAACACCCGCGTCATCGCCGTCACTTCCGACCGGGACCTGCAAGCGCGGCTGAAAGAAATCGGCGTGAAAACGCTTTTTTGCCAAAAATTTTATAATTCTTTGAAACTTTCCCGCCGGTAATGAAACAGACCGTGCGCGCGGCCTGTTTTTTTGATAAAATGATTATGTTGGGCTGGTGGCGGAATTGGTAGACGCGACAGACTTAAAATCTGTTGGCCGCAAGGTCGTGGGGGTTCGAGTCCCCCCCTGCCCACTCTCATTTTAAGACCGGAAAACCTCCGGCAGGAGGACGAGATGTTAGAAGATTTTCAACGGACGCTGGCCAAATGTTTCGGCTGGATTTTTACCGTTCATTCCACCGGGCTGCGCTTTTTCTCTATCGCACTTTTAATTGCCGTGTTTTTCTTGTTGTTGGGTTTTCGCGTCGTTGGCGGAATTTGCTTGGTTATTGCTTGCTTTTGCGCCTTTTTCTTTCGCATTCCCAAAATCAATGTGGAGTTTTCCGACGATGAAATTTGCTGCCCGGCCGACGGCACGGTGCTGAGCATCAAAACCGAAGACGACCCCAACTCCGTGGTCGTACGCATTTTCCTCTCCATCTTTGATGTGCACGTGCAACGCGCTACCGTAGACGGCCGGGTGGGCGAGATTTTTTATCACAAAGGGCAATTTTTGTTTGCCAACAACCCCGACGCCGCCTCTAAAAACGAGCGCAACCTCATCCAACTTTTCAAAAAAGACAGCGACCGCTTTGCCCACGTGGAACAACTGACCGGCGCCATTGCCCGGCGCATCGAATGCTGGGTCAAACCGGGGCAAGAGGTCAAAAAAGGCCAACTTATCGGGCTGGTGCGTTTTGGCAGCCAAGTGGCCGTGTACTTGCCTAAAAACGCGGTGCGCGTCGTCGTAAAAGAAGGGCAAAAAGTCCAAGCCGGCAACACCGTGCTGGCCCTGTGGAAATAAGAGGATTTTATGACCGAAGAAAACAAACCCAAAGCCGTAGAAAAACTAAAAAGAACCGGAGCCGCCGCCGCACCGTCTTTGTTCACGTTGGGCAACTTAGCCTGCGGATTTTTCTCTATTTTAGCCGCCAGCCAAGGCCAATTTGGCAAAGCCGGGTGGCTGATTTTGATTGCCGCCGTGTTTGATTTGTTTGACGGCCGCGTGGCCCGCATGCTGGGCACGGAAAGTGAATTTGGCGTGGAAATGGATTCGCTGGCCGATGCCGTTTCTTTCTGCACGGCGCCGGCCTTGCTGATGTACTTTATGGTGTTGCACCAATACCCGCTTTGGGGCGGGCCGATTGCCTGTGTGTACGCGTGCTTTGGCGTGCTGCGCCTGGCCAAATTTAACACCATGGCCCATGCAGGGGCCGGGTCTAAAAAATATTTCTCCGGCTTGCCCGTACCGGCTCCGGCGGCTATTTTGGCTTCGTTTGCCATTTCTTACAGCATTATGGTCACCAATATGGGTGGGCACAATTTGCGCATTATGACGATGTACCTGCCGCATATTTACAACTTTGTGGCGATCGCCATGGTGGTCATGGCCGTGCTAATGGTCTCCACCGTGCCTTATGCCGCGTTCAAGGCCAAACGCGAAAAAAAGATGAGCGTGTGGGTTATGCTCTTGCTGGTGGTGCTGGTGGTTTTGCTGGTGCGCTATCCGCAAGACGTCATCTTTATCGTGATGTCCGCCTACGTGCTCTTTGGGTTGTTGGCAGTATTGTACCGCGCGTTTAAGGGCATTAAAATAGAAAAATAAAACCTACCGTTTTATTGCGCGCCCGTGCTTCTTCGGCACGGGCGTATTTTTTTGCTTTCTTTCCGCCGGGGAAATTGCTACAATGAAACAAAGGAGCCACCCCGTGAAAACCCCCTTGCAAGACTTTGATAAAAAATCCGCTCTGCAACTGCAGACGGCCACTCTGTTCGGCATAGACGAAGCCGGACGCGGCCCCTTGGCCGGCCCGGTGGTGGCATGCGCCTGCTACATTGGCTCCAATCTCTACAACTATTTTGAAGACGTCAACGACAGCAAAAAGTTAACTCCCAAAAAACGAGAGGAAATTTTTGAACGCATCAACCGCTTGGGCGTGTTATACGGCGTGGGTTTTGCCTCGGCGGCGGAGATTGACCGCTACAATATTTTGCAGGCCACCTTTTTGGCCATGCGCCGCGCGGCGCGCAAGTTTTACACCATTCCCAATGCCGTGGCGCTGGTGGACGGCCCGCACGCAATCAAAGACTTTCCCCTGCGCCAATTGCCCGTTATAGACGGGGACGCCAAGTCGCTCAACATTGCCGCAGCCAGCATTGTGGCCAAGGTGCTGCGCGACCGCTACATGGCCGTCATTGACAAACTTTATCCCGCGTATGGTTTTGCCGGGCACAAGGGGTATGGCACCCCCAAACATTTGGCCGCCGTGCAAGCGCAAGGCCCCTGCCGCGAGCACCGCAAAAGCTTTGCCCCCATTCGTGATTTTTTCAAGCCGACGCTTTTCCCATGAGCACCCCAACGCAATCAGGGGCCGCCGGGGAAGAGCGGGCTTGTGCTTTTTTGCAAAAGCGGGGTCTGCGCATTGTGGCGCGCAATTACCGCCAGCGCTGCGGGGAAATTGACCTGGTGGCTTTGGACGGAAAAACCTTGGTCTTTGTGGAAGTGAAGCTTCGCGCCACGGGGGCCTTTGGCGGACCGCTGGCGGCCGTGACGCTGAGCAAACAACACAAAATTGTCCGCACCGCCGAGCGGTTTATCCAGGAAAAGCGCCCCAAATTTGATAGTATAAGATTTGACGTCGTCTGCCTGCTGGGGGAAGAAGTGACGCACCTTCCCAATGCGTTTATCCCCCCGCGCGGCATATTATGAACACGGAGGCCGTATGACCCAACTACAGCAAGTCAAGAAAGCCGTCGCTTTCATCAACAAAAAAACTAAAAACTTTAAACCGGAAACCGCTTTAATTACCGGCTCCGGCTTGGCGGGGTCCATTCCCCCGTTGGAGAAGAAAATCGTCATCTCGTATGCCGATATTCCGGGCTTTTTGCGCAGCACCGTGCCGGGGCACAGCGGCAACTTAATCTTCGGTACCTACAAGGGCAAAAAATTGATGATTATGCAGGGGCGCTTTCACTATTACGAAGGCCACCCGATGAAAGATTTGGCCATTTCCATCCGCACCATGTTCCTCTTGGGCGTGCAAAAACTGATTGTGTCCGCCGCGGTGGGCTCCTTGGATTTGAAACTCAAACCGGGCTCTTTGTGCGTACTCAACGACCATATCAACTTTATGTGCAACAACCCCCTCATCGGCAACCATGACGAAGCCTTCGGCCCGATGTTCTTTGACTTGAGCGAAGCCTACGACAAATCCTTGCGCAAGGTCACGATGGACGCCTGCAAAAAATTAAAAATCAACGCCAAAGAAGGGGTCTACTTGGCCGCCACGGGGCCGAACTTTGAAACCCCGTCCGAAATCCGCGCCTTTAAGACCTTGGGCGCTACGGTGGTGGGCATGAGCGTCGTGCCGGAAGTGTTGGTGGCGCGCCAGTGCGGCATCCGCGTGTTGGGCCTGGCCTGGGTCAGCAATATGGGCTGCGGCATTGCCAAAGAAGCGCTCTCCCATGCGCAGACCATCCGCGAAACCAAAAAGATTGAAGGCAAATTCAAAGACTTATTGGAGACGATTTTGCCGAAACTGTAATGAATTAAGGCCCCGCGGCGGCCTGCCGTGGGGCCTTTTTGGCTTATGGCGAATGATATTTTACGTCTAGGAAAAGAAACTCTCATTTACGGCACGTCTACGGTGTTGGCGCGGCTGCTTAACTTTTGCCTAGTCCCCTTTTACACATATTATTTACTGCCGGTACAGTATGGCATGATCGCCACCACCTTTGCCGCCATTGCGTTGCTGAGCGTGGTGTTTTTGTTTGGGTTGGACCAAAGCTACCTGCGTTTTGCCAGCGACGCCGCCGATAAAAACAAAGTCTTCCGCCAATGCTTCTACGGGGTACTGCTCAATGGGCTGGTCTTGGGCGGACTTTTGTATTTTGCCGCTCCCGCTGCAGCCCGCGTGTGGGGCTTGGGAAGTGATTTTAATTTGCTTCGGTTGGCGGCCGGCATTTTATTTTTAGACGTGCTGAATATGATTGCTTTCACCAAGCTGCGCCTGCAGCGGCGGGCCTGGTATTTTGCCGGGGTGCGGGCTTTTTCCATTGTGGTGAATGTGGCCCTCAACATACTGTTTTTGGCAGTGTGGCGCCAAGGCATTCACGCCATTTTGTGGGCCAATATTTTTGCCTCTTTGGCCTCACTACTTTTGCTTACGCCCGTGTGGTGGAGCGAGCTCAAAGGCCACAATCCCTTCCGCTTTGATTTTCAATTGCAAAAGGAAATGTTCCGCTTTGCCTGGCCGTTTGTGCCGGCGGGGCTGGCCAGCTTGTTGGTCAGCGTGATAGACAAGCCTCTTTTGGTGCATTTGGCCGGCACCGAGCAAGTGGGCATTTATCAGGCCAATTTTAAAATCGGCGTGTTTATGATGCTGATTGTATCCATGTTTGACCAAGCGTGGCGTCCCTTCTTTTTGGCGCACGCCAAGGAGAAAAACGCCAAGCTGATTTTCGCCCGCGTACTGAGCTGTTTTACGGCGTTTTCGGCATGGGTGCTGCTGGGGCTGAGCTTTCTGATGCCGGATATCATTCAAAGCCATTTGCTGGGGTCTTTTCACCTGTTAGCGCCACAATATTGGGCCGGGCTTAAAATCATTCCCTTGGTGCTGACGGGATATTTTTTCTACGGACTGTACATCAATTTTATGGTGGGCCCGGTCATTACCAAGCGCACCCGCGTGCTGATGTGGATTACGCTTTTAGGCGCGGTGGCCAGTATCACCACCAACTTGCTTTTGGTACCGCACTTGGGCATTTTGGGCGCGGGGTGGGCCGTGGCTATCAGCTATTTTGTTATGGCCTGTGCGCTGTTTATTTTTACGCAAAAAGCCTACGGCGTGCCGTATGAATACGGTAAACTGGCTGCCCTGGCCGGGCTGACTTTGGTTTGGGCCGCAGTGGTTTACTGGGGCGGACAAAACTGGGCGGAGCAACCGGTGCGGTTGCTTAAAATTGGCCTCTTGTGCGCCTATCCATTGCTGGCGTGGGGCATCATTAAAGGGTCTTTACCCAAAGGGGATATTCAATGAAAGTATGTATGATTTTGACAGACGGTTTTGAAGAAATGGAGGCCGTAGGCACCTATGCTCTTTTGCGCCGGGCCGGGCTGACGGTGGACGTGTACAGCCTGCGCGGGACGAAAGCCACGGGACGTTTTGGGCTGACCTGCAGCGAAATCCAAGACTTTGCCCGTTTTAAAGACGACGGCTACGCGGCGGTGGTATTGCCCGGCGGCCCGCAATACAAAGAATTGGAAGCCAGCCGCGGTGTGCAACAGGTCTTGGCCGATTTTCATCAAGCCGGGAAATACCTCTGCGCCATTTGCGCCAGCCCGACGATTTTGGGCCGCGCGGGATATTTGAAAGGGAAAAACTACACTTGCTTCACGTGCATGAATGAAGACTTTGGCGGCCACTTTACCAACGCCTACGCCACCACCGACGGAAAACTCATCACGGGCAAAAGCGCCGCGGCCACGATAGAGTTTGCCTTGGCTATCGTTACGGCCTTGCTCGGCCCGCAAGCCGCCGAAAAAACCCAAAAAGAAATTTACTATCAGGAGTACAAGTAGCCTTCGCCCCGGTGGGCGGATTTGCTACACTATAGGGTATGAAGAAACTGGGGTGCCTTTTATTGCTGGGAATGCTGCTGGCGGGCTGCGGCGGATACCGTCAAACGACGGTCACGCTGCCCGACGGCTTTGTATTGCACACCCGCGTGGCGGACACGCCGGAAAAAACGGAAAAGGGCCTTATGTTTGTTAAGCACTTGCCTGAAAATGAGGGCATGCTGTTTGTGTTTGACCAACCGCAAACGCATTATTTTTGGATGAAAAACACCCTGATTGATTTGGACATTTTCTTTTTGTCTCCCGACGGGGAAATCACCCAGCTGTACGAATACGTGCCCCACACGTACACCTACACGCCGGAGCATGAAATCCCGGTCGTGCGCGGAGAAGGGCAATACGTGCTGGAGGCCGCCGCCGGCACCGCCCGCCGCCACCGTCTGCAAGCCGGGGACCGCTTGCAATTTGCCTTATGATGAAAAAATTTTTGCTTTTCTTTTTGCTGAGTCTAACCTGCTCCGCCGCCGCACAAGAGCCGGACTTAGACCGCTTGTACGAACAAGCCCGCCACCATTTAATAGAGCTGATTAACATAGACACGTCCAAGCCCGAGCCGGACGAAACCGCCGCCGTGCGTTATCTTTACAAAGAGCTCAACAAACATCACATTGACTGGGAATTTCTCTCCCCCCGCAAAGGCACGGCCAACTTGCTGGCCCGTATTGCCGGCAGCAACCCGCAGGCCAAACCCCTGCTGTTGATTTCACACTTAGACACGCAGGCCGCCGGAGAAAACTGGAATTTTCCCCCTTATAAAGCCACCCTTAAAGACGGCAATATTTACGGCCTAGGCTCTACGGACGCCAAAAACTATACGGCCATGCACCTAGCGTTATTCACGCAAATCAAAGACAGCGGCAAAATTCCGCAGCGTGATATTATTTTCTTGGCCTCCTCCGGCGAGGAGTCCGGCAGCAGCACCGGGCTGAAATGGTTGGGTGAAACCCAGTGGGATAAAATCGCCCCCGGCTACGCACTTAACGAGGGCGGCGGCATTTTACGCAGCCCCAACAGCGGCGACACCTTGGTCTTTGCCGAGGCCGGGACCAAAATGTATATGGATTTGAAAATCACCGCCACGGGCGAAACGGGGCATGCCTCTTTGCCCGTGAAAGACAATGCGGTATATCATCTGTCCGAGGCGCTGGCTAAGCTGACGCAGTTTGACCCGACGGCCCGGCTGACCCCCGTCACGCGGGAGTTCTTCAGCCGTCTCAGCCCCACCCAAGACCCGGACGCACGGACCACCATTCGCCTGCTGCTCAACGGCACCCCGCAGGAACAGCAAATGGCCGCCAATATTATGGCCAAAGACCCTTTCCTGCGCTCCCAGCTTAAGGATACGCTCAGCCCGGTCAATCTTTCCTCTGGCCCGGATACTGGGGCCAGTGTGCCGGAAGCATCGGCTATTTTGAATGCGCGCCTTTTGCCGGGCACGGACCCGGATGCTTTTGTGGAAGAAGTGCGAAAATTTTTAGGAGAGGACGAACGGATTTCTATTGAAATTTTGGAACAGCCGGAGCTGCCCTTCCCGGCGGCTATGGACGGGCAAGACCCGCTTTTTGCCGCCATTGCCGAGACGGCCCAACGCATGTGGCCCGGCGCGGTGGCAGTGCCCGGGATGAGCCCGGCCTCCGGCGACGGAGAATTCCTGCGCCGCTTGGGTGTGATTACTTATGGATTGGGCCCGACGCTGGACCCCGACGCTCCGACCGAAGGCGCCCACACCGCCGATGAGCACATTTCCGAGGAAGACTACAAAGAACAACTGCGCTTTTTTACCGCCGTCGTGTATGCCTTTGCCCTGGGCGAAAATATTTTGCCCGAGCCGCCCGTTGCAGAACCGCAAATGGCAAATCCCGACGGAAAAGACGAAAGCGAAGCACTCCCCGCGCCAGAAGAGGATGCCCCCGAAATCCCCGTAGAACCACTGGGAAAATAGGATTTAGTAAGACCTAAGCCGATGTAAAATGTGGAAAATAGTTTGCCCTCTGAGTAACACAGGACAAAACAATATGTTTTGTCCTGTGTACGAACAGCGAAACAACTGAAGAAGCCGTTCTTTCAAACTGAAAATTTTGTGTTAGCTTTTCTGATTTTTCCCAGCCCGGTACAAGCCGTCCGCTCCCCAACTGAAAAACAGGTAGAAAGTAGCATGATTTTTCATTTTTGAGGTTTATTTGCGGGGTAAGTTGGGGCGCGGTGTAGTGGTAATTACATAAGCCCCAAGTCAACGCAAAGAAACCCAAAAATGGAAAATAGTTTGCCCCCTAAGTAACACAGGACAAAACATATTGTTTTGTCCTGTGTACGAACAGCGAAACAACTGAAAAAGCCGTCCATTATAAGTCGGCTACTATCTCTATCGGACAATGATCCGACCCCATCACTTCCCCCATCATCCCCGCACTCTTTAACTTCCCGGCCGACTTCTCATCCACCATAAAATAATCAATCCGCCAGCCTACATTACGTTTGCGCGCCCCGGTCTTGTAATCCCACCAACTGTAATGCCCGCCGTCATGCACAAACTGCCGAAAAGCGTCTACATACCCCTCGCTAAAAAACCGGTCCAACCAGGCCCGCTCCTGTGGCAAAAAACCCGTGTTTTTTTCATTCTCTTTTGGTCGGGCCAAGTCTATGGGCTGATGTGCCGTATTTACATCTCCGCAAGCTATCACCGTCTTACCCGTTTGAAACAGCTCTTTGCTTTTTTTTAAAAAGCAGTCATAAAAACGCAATTTATAATCAATACGCTCCGGCCCTTGTCCCCCGTTGGGGTAATAAATATTCAACAGAAAAAAGGTGGGATACTCCAAAATCAAAGTGCGCCCCTCACAGTCAAACTCTTCCTTGCCTAGCCCATGCCACACGTACAGCGGCTCTTGGCGCGAATAGACCGCCACGCCGCTATATCCCTTGCGCTGCGCCGATGAAAAATAGGCATGCCAGCCCTGCGGCGCACGCAAGGCCTCAGACAGTTGCTCCGGGGTGGCCTTGGTCTCTTGCAAGGCCACGATATCGGCCCCGCAAGTATTTAAAAAATCGCCAAATCCTTTCTTCTCTACGGCGCGCAAGCCGTTTACGTTCCAAGACACCAGCTTCATCTGCATGGCAGGTCCCCCTAAAATAGTATAATAGCTATTATAATAAACTTGGTTGTTGGCAGGAGCAGTTATGATTAAACAAGGAAAATGTTTTTTTACGTCGGAATCCGTGTCCAAGGGGCACCCCGACAAAGTGTGCGACCAAATCTCAGACATGATTTTGGACGAAATTTTGAAAAAAGATAAAACCGCCCGCGTCGCGTGCGAGACCTACATTACGCGCGGGTTGGTGGTGGTCGGCGGAGAAATTACCACCAAAACCTGGGTAGACGTAGAACACCAAGTCCGCAATTTGCTTAAAAACATCGGCTACACGGACGCCAAATACGGCTTTAACGCAGACACCTGCGCAGTGGTCAACGTCATCGGCAAGCAATCGCCCGACATCAGCCAAGGCGTGGACGTGGGCGGCGCCGGGGACCAAGGGCTCATGGTGGGTTACGCCGTAGATGAAACGCTGGAATATATGCCGCTGCCATTGGTCCTGTCCAACGAGATTTTGAAGAATTTGGAAAAGGCCCGCAAGGCCAAAACCCTGCCCTATTTGGGCCCGGACGCCAAGAGCCAAGTGACCGTGGAATACCAAGACGGAGAACCGGTGCGCGTGGACACGGTGGTGCTTTCCACCCAACATACCGAAGATATTTTGGACCGCTCCGGCAAAAAAATTACCGATAAATCCAAAAATGAAATTGCCGCGGTGGCCATTTTCCCGGCTATTAAAAAATGGATGGACAAAAACACCAAGATTTTGATTAACCCCACGGGCAAGTTTGTCGTGGGCGGCCCGCAGTCTGACACCGGCATGACCGGGCGCAAAATCATCGTAGACACCTACGGCGGCCGTTGCCCGCACGGGGGCGGAGCCTTCTCCGGCAAGGACCCCACCAAGGTGGACCGCTCCGCCGCGTACATGGCGCGCTATATTGCCAAAAACATCGTAGCAGCCAAGCTGGCCAAGGAATGCACGGTGCAAATCGCCTACGCCATCGGCAAGGACGAGCCGGTCGGATTTTATGTAGACACTGACGGTACGGGCAAAGTGTCTGACCAAAAGCTGGCGGAAGTCGCCCGCAAGCTTTTCCCGATGACGCCCAAGGGCATCATAGAACACTTCAAACTGCGCAACCCCATTTATTTGCAAACGGCTGCGTACGGGCATTTTGGGCGCAAGGAATTCCCGTGGGAAGCCACGGATAAGGTCAAGGCGCTTCAAGCCGCCGTGGCGAAATAAAGTCTATCCATTGAAAACCCCGCCTCATCGGCGGGGTTTTTTAAAATATTTTGAAACTTACTTTAACATGGAGCGCATCATAAATTCTTGCTTGGTATTTTCCGATGTGCCGCACAAGCTTTCCAAAGACTGATACACCAGATCCATGGCCAAGGCGCAAGCTTGGTTGTACTTTTGCCAATTCTTAATCGGGTATTTCCGGGTGTATTCGGGCGCTTTCATAATCCCCACGCGGTACGGCGAAGGAATGAGCGTTTCTATGGCGTAATAAACGGCGCGTTGCTCCTCGTTGCTCAGCGGCGCGGTAGGGCCCATTAAATCCGTATCTTCTTTAGAATATTGGATTTGGTCCGGCAGAGACGTCGCCAAGGCCCACCCTAAAGCACAGGGCTCCATACCTTGGGCCTTCATCACGCGCATCGCCCGGTCAAACAATTTATCAAACTGCGCCTGTTTTTCTGCAGAAAATTTGACAGGCTGCTGCGTGGTTCTGCGGGCCACCACCTGCCGGGCCACCTGCTGACGCAGCAAGGACTCAAAGTTCTCCATCTCTGCGGCAAACAAAGTGCTTCCACCTGCCAAAAATAATCCTAGTAACAGCCAACGCCTCACGTTCATAGGCCCTCCTCCGGGCAAGGGTATATTTCCATTATGAATTTTTTTCTTCCTTTTTGCAAAGGGCCTTTGGACCTATCTTCTTTTGGGCCCCCTATATACCAAACACCCCGCCGGGCGGGCGGGGTGTTTCTTTTGTTTAGTGCGTCAAGGCCTTTAAGTAGGTGTACTGAAAATTCATCTGCTCTTGGGCAATGGCTTGCACAGCCGTATATAAAATACCCAGTGCCTGCTGGCATTCCTGGCGGTACTGCGGCCAATTTTGCACGGGATATTGCTGCTCGTATTCCTTGACGCTGAGCACTTCTTTTCTGTATTGCGCGGGGAGCAGGACGTGAATGGCATACAAGGCGGCGCGCAGCTCCTGCGGCGTGTTGTACAGCTGCGTATGCGGATCTTGGGCTTCCCGGGCATAGATCATATATTCCGGGATAGAAGAGGCCAACGCCGCTCCTAAATCTGCCGGGTCTAAATCGTTTTTTAACATCACGGCCGCCGCTTGGGGAAGCCACTTTGCAAATTGGGCTTGCTGCTCTTGCGTCAGGCGGGCAAATTGCTTTTGGGCCGCCTTTTCATTTTGCGCCGCAATGGCGCGCTGCAACGCGCTTTCCACCTGGTCTGCCGGAGCGGCGCACAGCCCCGCACACAACAGTCCCAGCATAGCTCCTGCCATAACGAATTTTTTCATGAAGAACCCTCTCTTATAAAATATCTTTATACTTTTATTATGGAATTTTTATACCCGTTTAAAAAGGGTCTTTGGGCCCATCCCCCCAATAGGACCAAAAAGACGGGGCCTCCACAGGTGCCCCGTCTGCATAAAAACACCTTTCCCTTAAAACCGTAAGGACAGCGAAGCTTCCGCGCCCAACCCGTAGTAGGCATAGTTGGCAGCCAAGCTCAAGTCCAAGTACGAAGGCAGTTTAAAGTTAAACCCGGCCGTGGCACGGGCGGTGGCGGCATATTCGTTGGTGCCCGCCAACAGCGGCGCGTTCAAAGCCTGATTGATGTGCAGCGTCGTGTAATCTACCCCGCCGCCGATATACGGCACAAAATATTTAAACTTCATAGACAGCACCAAGCTGGCATTGTAATGCGTGGCGGAAAAATCCCGCGCGCTGGCGCTGTGGGCCGACACCACCAACATCGGTTGAAACGAGCCCAGCATTTCATTGGGGCGCGTAATCCCCCAGCGCAAGCCGCCCCCGGCAATGGTCATACCTTGGTAGCTGCTGGCGCGGATAAAACCGTCCAAGCGAAAGGGCATACCGATATCGGCCTGCAACCACGGGTAAAATACTTCGCCCACGTCATCACGTTCACCCAACGCCGTGTGGGTGGTTTCATTTTTGCCCTTGCTCATTTTAAAAATCATGGTGCCGCGCGGCCCAATTTGAAAACCACCCCAGCCCAACACGCGGCCGGTGGTATACGTGCCAGAGCCGATTAAACCGCCCAAGTCTTTGGTAAAGGCGCGTACATTGTCTTGCGATACATTCGCCGAAAAATCATCCCAAATATTTTTGCCTTGCACGGGCAGGCACAAGGCCAACACCGCTGCCAAAAGTAACCATTTCTTCTTCATGTTTTTTGCCCCTCCCGTGGGCGGCTGCTTGCCCGCAGCGTTTATTCTTTAAAATCCACCATTTGGCCGACTTTCACCCGTCCCTGCAGGGTGCCGCCGGGCATTTCCAAGGTTTGCACGGCATGGCGCACAATCGGGCTGATACGCCAGGGTTTCATCTGCTCCAGCACATACAGCACAGTGCCGTCTTCGGCCAAGAACAGCACGTCAATGGCAAAGCGCATAAAACAGGTGTGTATCTGCGGGCAAGGGCTCAAAAGCAGGGCCGTGCCCGGCTGCATAGACGGGCGGAACATCAGCCCTTTTAAACGGCTGAAAAAGCGGTTGGCCAGCTCCACCTCTTGGGCAATGACCAGCCCCGTGTCGGTTACGCATTTCATAAAGTTTCCTCCGCCACCTGCATCAGTTTTTGACGCACCTGCCGGTAAAGTTTCCGGTCTTTAAAAACCGCCTCTTGCGGCGCCTTGACGGAAAACCCGTCCTTATTTTTAAACACCAGAAACGTCAAAATTATTTCTTGGTTAAAGGCAATGTCCGCTATCAGCATCCGCTCGTTGGTCAACGCTTTGCGGAAATCGCTCACTTCAAAAGCGGCTCCCGCGCCGTCGTAGCGGCAATCGGCGGAACACCGCAACAAAAAATCATACACTTCTTTGGAAAGCACTTTGACGTTTTTGTACTTTCCGCGGGACAGCGGCAACACCAACGCCCCGCCTGTATTTTTTACGTCTTTTACTTCAAACAAACTTCCGTACGAAAAGGTAAAAGCGCACGCCGGCACCGCGGCCAACAACCACACGCAGACCAGCGCGCGCTTACCCCAAAACATTATTTCGGCTCTACCACACGTTCCACATAGGTGCCCGTGCGGGTGTCCACCAAAATTTTGTCGCCTTCGTTGATAAACAACGGCACTTTGATTTCGGCGCCCGTTTCCAACGTGGCCACTTTGGTCATATTGGCCACCGTGTCGCCCTTTACGCCCGGGACGGTGGAAGCAATCACCAAGGGCACTTTAATGGGCAGCTCCATATTGAGCAGCTGGCCGTTAATGTAAATGCCGATGGTTTCCATATTGTCTTTTAAATATTTCTTTTGGTCTTTGAGTTTCTCTATGGGCACGGAAACCTGCTCATAGTTTTCGCTGTTCATAAAGACCGCCATATCGCCTTCGTCGTACAAATAAGTAAACGGGCGTTTTTCCACTTCCACTTCTTTAAATTTGTCTTCGGGCCGGTAAGCCGTCTCAATCAAAGAACCGGTGTGAATATTGCGCAGTTTTACGCGCACCACGGCGCGAGCCTGGCTTTTGCGGTGGTGTTGGAACTCTACGATTTCAACGATTTGTCCGTTTTCATCTTCAAAAATCAGACCGTCGTGAAACTGGGTGGTGTTAATCATAACTTGTACCTCTTTGCGGGGCCTTGCGGCGCCCGTTAATTTTGCGTCAAATTTTTTGCCTGGGTTTTGCCCACCAAATAGGAATCCTCCAGCCGGACCCCAAATTGACCCGGCAGATAAATGCCCGGCTCTATGGTCACAATGGCGTTTTCCTCTATTTCTTCGGTGGAGCTGGCGCGCAGGATCGGGGCCTCATGCACCTCTTGGCCAATAGCATGCCCGGTGCTGTGAATATAATACGGGCCGTAGCCTGCGTCCTCTATAATGTCGCGCGCGGTTTTATCCGCCGCAGCGGCCGGCAACCCGGCGCGCAACTGCTGCGCGGCTGCGTCTTTGGCCATTTTGACAATGTGCCAAACCTTGCTGTATTCGGCCGGCTCTTTACCGCCGTGCCACCAGCTGCGGGTCATATCTGAGCAATACCCTTTGTAAAAACATCCAAAATCCATCAAAATGGCATCGTTGGCCTTAAGTTTGCGCTTTTCAGACGGCGTATGGTGGCAATCGGCGCAGTTTTCGCCAAAGCACACAATGTTAAAAGGAATGCTCTCCGCCCCGCGGGAAATCATCGCCACCGCCATTAAAATGCGCACATCTTCCTCGCTCATCCCCGTTTTGATTTTGGGTTTTACTTCTTTAAAGGCCGCCGCGGCGATACGGCACGCCTTTTGAATGAGGGCCGCTTCGTCTGCATATTTCACACGACGCATCTCTTCCACCACGCCGTCCATGCGGGCCAGCCCCGCGCGGGACAAATATTCCCCCCGCACAAAATCCGCCCCGGCCGGGTTAAAAGCCAAGCGCAACATTTTTTTCTGCACGGCCAAATCCAAAGCGCCCGCCAGCATATCCCCCGGCACCGATACCAAAGTAAATACCTCTTCAATGCCCGTCAATTTGGCCAACATCATCTGCTTGGTCACGCAATAGACTTTGCGCGCGCCCAAAAGCAACACCGCTTCTTCCGCGGCCAAATCCACGCTGGTAAAATAGCGCATCTCCAGCGCGCTGAGGCAGACGTAGCCGTCCAACTCAGCCGCTTTGAGCAAGCGTTGAAAATCCTTCACCCGTTGTGCGTATAAATTTTGCATAGTTTATTTGCGCGTCAGAATGTCCGCGCCCGTTTCCAAAACGACCGTCGTATCTTCCAAGCGTACGCCGAATTTGCCCGGCAGATAAATGCCCGGTTCCACCGTTGCCACATTGCCTTTCTTCAACACGGCCTGCGTGGTTTGGTCATTGCAAGGTTCCTCATGAATTTCCAACCCCACGCCATGCCCTAAGCGGTGGGTGAAATATTCGCCGTAGCCTGCGTCGCTGATAATCGCGCGGGCGGTGGCGTCCACCTGCTGGGCGCGCACGCCGGGTTTTTCCGCGGCAATGCCGGCGCGGCGGGCCTTGTCTACAATTTGCCAAATTTGGGTATACTCGGCGGGCTCTTGGTCCCCGTGCCACCAGCAACGGGTTATGTCAGAGCAATACCCGTTGTAAATGCAGCCAAAATCCATCAGCACGGCCTCGTTATCTTTGAGCTTGCGGTGCGAGGTCTCGTGGTGCGGGTTGGCGGTGTTTTCGCCAAAGGCGATGATCGTCAAAAAGGACGTGGCCGACGCGCCCTTGATACGCATAAACTTTTCCATTTCGGCCGCCACTTCAAACTCGCTCACGCCCGTCTTAAGCAAGGGTTTGATGTACTCGTAGGTTTCATAGGCAATGCGGTTGGAATCCCGCAGAATGCCGATTTCGTGTTCGTCCTTTACTTGGCGCAAGGTGCTGATATAGCTGTCTGCTTCGGCAAAGCCGGAAGCTTTGAACAAACTGCCGGAAATATAATTTTCTTTGGCGGCGTCAAACCCCACCCGTTTGAGCCCCAGCTGCGCGGCCTGTTTCACCGCGGCGGCGGCCATTTCTTTATCTTGGCCGATGACCGTCATAAACGGATATTTCTCTTTCAGCGGCTCCACATACAGCTGGCGCGTAAAACAATACAGACCGTTTTCACAGGCCAACAGCACCGCCTCACCGACGTAAAAGTAAAAACCCAATATATAAAATTGGTCAATATTGTTGGTAATGACAAGGCCGTCCAGCCCGTCTTGTTTCATAAATTGGCGTAAAGCGTTTAATTTTTCTACCGTTCTTTGTTGCATGGTCATAGCAAAAGCTCCTTATACTCCCTATACAATATAATGATATCACTTTTTCCCGCATGCGGGCAACGGCACTCCGCCGCCACGCGGCCCGGTTGCCCCAATAGGCGGATAATAATATATAATAAATAATATTGCGTCGTAGCTGGGACACGTAGATGAAAAACATCCTGATTGCCCTTTTAATCTGTCTAGCCGGGTCATTGCAAGCGGCCGTCTTTACTTCCAAAGACAGCCAATTTACCATAGACCTCCCCTCCGGGTGGGCGCAAGCCCGCACGCCTGCGGCGGGGGCGGTGCTGTCGGTGGTGAAAGGGTCGGCGCGCATAGACATCAAGCCCGTGCCCGAGTGCGACAGCGAAACCTGCATTGAGCAAAAAACCCAAGCAGATTTAGTCAGCGTCAAAAACAAAAAAATGCAGGTGGTGGGCAACACTTTCACGGGCGAAGAAATCAAACGCATTGATTTTTCCTCCGGGGAGCCTTTCTTTTACATCAATTTTTTTACTTCTAAAAACGATTTTAGCTCCGGCTATTTTTTAATCGGCAAAACGGCTTATTCCATTTTGGCCAAAGACTTATCTTATGCGCAGACGGATTTGATTTTCTCACTCATTTCCCCGGTGCAAAGCGCCCCTACGCTGGAAATGGATTTATCCGACCGGCGCGCCTATGATATTGAAGCCTTGCCGGACGTCAGCTCCCAGCCGCTCATGGCGGTGCAACCTGTGCAAAAGAAATTGCTCCCGCCCGAAATTCCGGCGGTTGCCCCCGCATCGCCCAAAGCAGCCCCGGTCCAGCGGCCCCACACCTTGGTCACGCGCAATATGCCCCCCTACATCAAACAGTTGGGGCATGGGTTTGACGTGTTGGTGGCTTTGCTCTTTTTGTATGTATTGCTGCAGGTGGGGGCGGGCGTGGTCCGCTGCTTTATCAAACCGCAGGGGCTGCAAACCCAAGTCAACCCCAATTCGCCTTACCCGATTAAATTCCGCCGCCTCTATGGCACCCCCTCGCTCATTTTCCGCGCGCGGGACAATCAGGGCAATGTGTTGCTTTCGCTGTCGGCGCGTTGGGACGGATTGTTCTTATTTGGCGGGCTGATTTTGATTATTGGGGCGGTGCTGGTGATGGCCTTTACGGGCGTGTTGGAGACCACCCGCGCCGTACGCTTAAGCGCTTTTACCTACAACACCGTATACTCGGCGGTATCGTTGGTTATTCCGCTGGGGTTTGTCATTTTCATCTGCGGCATTTTGTGGTCCCAGTTGGTGTTGCGCCAGTTCGCTTTGTATGACAGCAAAGGCCAAAAGGCCGTGTATGTGATGCAGCGGGGCTTTGGCTTAAAGAAAGAATGCTACCTGGCCTATTTCGTCAAATCCAAAGAAGTGCTCTTGCTGGAGCGCAAACGTTTTTCCTACCTGCGCAAATGGCAGCTGCTGGATAAAGAGCGCCATGTCTTGGCGCACATTTACGAGGATTCCCCCGCCCGCGCCATTGTCCGCAAATTCACCGGCCATTTGTGGGGCTTGCTGCGCGCCAGTTACGTCATAGAAGGCCCCATGGACAGCACGGGTCAAATTGAAAATGCCCGTTCCGCTTTCAACCGTTTTGTATGCAATATGGACAAACCCCAGGCGCTCTCCGCGCGTGACCTGCTGGTGACCGCTTTGATTGTCAACATCCGTGACCGGGACAAATGGTATCCCTGGTTCTAGCGTCAGACCGCCGTTTTATGATAAAAAAATATTTTCTTGCTTTGGCTTGTCTCGGGCTTGTGGGAAGCGTCGCCGCCCAACCGCTAAATTCCGCCATAGAACCCTTGGCCGCCCACTACAGTGCGCTGCAAGGCACCAGTTGGGCCGCCGCGGCCAGTTATGTGCAAAGCAAAGCGCCCCTATTTTCCGTCCGGCCGGATTTGCGTTTGGCCCCGGCCTCTACCCTAAAGCTCCTCACGTCCGCCGCCGCGCTGGACGCTTTCGGCCCGCAGCACCGTTTTCAAACGCAACTTTACATAGACGCTTTGCCCGATGAGCACGGCACATTAAACGGCAATTTGTATATCCGCGCCGGGGGCGACCCAACGCTGGGCTCTTCCCGTGTGAGCGGCAGCTTAAACGCAGAACAATTGCTGCAACGCTGGGCGCAACAAATCCAGCAGGCTGGCATCCAAAAAATTAACGGCGACGTATATGCCGACATTTCTCTGTTTGAGGGGCCGTCCATCCCCGCCAAAGTCAACTGGCAAAACATCGGCAATTACTTCGCAGCGCCCGCCACGGCGCTAGCGTTTAATGACAATTCCTTTCAAATTCATTTTGCCCCGCAAGCCCGCCCGGGTGCTTTGGTGGAAGTGCGGTCCACCCAGCCGCAAACCGACGGTTTGCGCTTGCGCTCTTTTGTGACGGTGGACGCCAGCAGCGCCAAAGACAATGCCTACGTGTACGGCGCGCCGGGCCAATACGAAATGGAAATTTACGGCACCCTGCCCGCCACCCGCTTGACGGGGTACACCATTTCCGCCGCCTTGCCCGATGCCCCGCAGCTGCTGACCGATTTGTTGGTGCAAACCTTGGAAAGCCACGGCGTGGACGTCAGCGGCCGGGGCATCCTGCTGGAAGAAGCACCCGATTATGAGGCCATGCGTTTAATTTACACGCATTTTTCCCCCCCGCTCAAAGACATCATTTACATCGTCAACAAACGCAGCTTTAATTTCTATGCCGAAATGCTGCTGCGCCAACTGGCCGTGCACGCCGGGCACAAGGGCTCGGTGGAGGCGGGGTTAAATGAACTGTATGGCTTTTTGCGCCGCCAAGGGATTTCAACGGAAAATGTATTGCTCTACGACGGAAGCGGGCTCTCGCGCGACAATCAATTGACCGTGCAAACCTTACTGGAGGTGCTGCAGGTGATGGCCCAGCGGCCGGATTTCCCGTCTTATTATCATTCCTTGGCCACCCCGCAAGACCGGGGCGATTTGCTTTTGCTGCGGCGCTTTTTGGCCCCGTTTAAACGTACGCAAGATGTGCACGTAAAGGGCGGCACCTTAGACGGCGTCAAAGCCCAGGCGGGCTATGTGCGCGCCCAAAACGGAGAGTTGATTGCCTTTGCGTTTATCGCCAATAATTTGATTGCCAAAGACGAAGGCATCAACCGCTTTTACGAAGATCTGCTCAAGCTGCTTTTGCAGCAACCTCAGAAATAAAAGTAAAAAATATTTGGAAAATGGTTTATCCATACAAGACAGGCGGGGCAAATCGTTGATTTGCCCCGCCTGCGTAAATGTCAGCTGCGCCTGTTGTTAATTTCCCGTGACACGGATGTCTTTCCACTTCCCTTGCAACACCCTCCACACCATCGCCACCGCGGTCAACCCCGCATAAAACGTCAGCCAGCTCCACACGGCAAACACGCTGCCGTGCCATTTATACACAATCAGCCACGTCCCCGGGATGAGTAACCCCCACGCGCACACCAGCATCACCAGCATATAAAACTTGGTGTCGCCCGCGCCGCGCAAGGTCTCGCCAAAAATCAAGTACGTAGCGTCAAAAATCACAAAGCAGCTGACCAGCTTCATCAGCGGATAGGTTTTGGCGGCAATTTCTGCGGCATTGGGCGAAGAAGCCGGGATGAACAACCCCACAAACAGCGGCGCGAAAAAGAAGAACGCCACCCCTACGGCCCCGGCATAAGCATAGCCCAACTTGCACGCGTTTTTAAGCACCTGTACACTTAAATCCGGCCGACGCAGCCCCTGGTATTTGCTGACCAAAATCTGAATGCCCATACCCATGCCCAAAATGACCATAAACACCACCGGTTGCATGGACATCACAATATTGCTGGCCTCCAAAGAAAGCACGTCAATATTGCCCACCATAAAGGTAAACAAGGTAAAGGACATAATGTCCATTAAAAACCCAAAGCCGTTGGGCACCCCAAAGCGCAGCAACCGCGCAAACACCGGCTTATAAAAACCCGCCAGCTGCGCCACTTTAAAATTCTTGCGCGTGCGCGTGCCAAAAATCAGCGTGCCATAAATGGCCGTCATCACCATAGAGCCGATGACCGTGGCCCAGGCCGCGCCGTCTATACCCATGGGCGCAAAACCCAGCTTACCAAAGATCATCACATAGTCCAGGCCAATGTTGACCACATTACCGCACAGGGCCGCATACATGGGCACTTTGGTGTTGCCGCGGCCGCTGAAAAAGCTGGCCAAAGCGCTGTTCACCACGGGAAACCCGGCAAACAAGTTTAAAATGGTAAAGTATTTTATTTCCAGCGGCGTTACTTCCGCGCCGTGTTTAAACAAATTGATAATGGCATTGCCCGCGGGGGTCAGGGCGGCCAAAATAAGTGAGGAAATAATCGCCAACCACACGCCCTGCCACAGAGAAATCGTCACCGAGGCCTTTTTTTTGCGCGCATAATACTGCGAGATAAACACGCTGGTATAACTGGCCAGCCCCATAAACAGAGCAGCAAACGTCATGGCCAGCACGCCGCCGGGCACGCACGCGGCCAACGCGTCATGGCTAAACCAAGACAAGAACATCCGGTCCGCAAATTGCATGATGACCTGCGCGGCCATCGTCACAATCAGCGGGTAAGACAAGAACCATAATTCCCGCAAAGACGCTTGCGGATAAACCTGCATTTGTTTCAATTTTTACTCCTATATCCATTAAAAAAACCCGCGCCCTGAAGCGCGGGTTTGTAAAGTCTAAAAAATAGAGTTATTTTTTAACGACTTTCACGGCTTTCGGGCCTTTTTCGGATTCGACGATTTCGAATTCCACTTCTTGGCCTTCGGCTAAGGTTTTAAAACCATCGCCCTGAATTTCTTGGTAGTGCACAAAGAGATCTTTAGAACCGTCTTCGGGCGTGATGAAACCATAACCTTTCTGGTCGTTAAACCACTTCACTTTTCCGTTTGCCATTTTACTTTTTACTTCCTTGTATTATTTATTTCGGATACCTAAACTTAATAGGTATCTATAAGTATTATAGCATAACTTTTCATTTTTAACACGGGATTTTATTTTTTTATCTTCTTTTTTGCTATAGTAATGCTATGCCCTTATTAGAAGCCGTACCCAACCTTTCCCAAGGACGCGACCTCCCCCTCCTGCACTGCCTGGGCCAGCAACTGCAGCAAACGCCGCATGTGCGCCTGCTGGGGCTGGACGCTAACCCATGCGCCAACCGCACGGTGTTTACACTGTTGGGCGAGCCGGACGCACTGCTAGAGGCCCTGTTTGACCTGTTTGCACAAGCGGCACGGCTGCTGGATATGCGCGGACATCATGGGGCGCACCCGCGGCTGGGTGCGGTGGACGTTTGCCCGCTGGTGCCGCTGCAAGGGATTTCTCTGCCACAGGCCGCCGCCTATGCGCGCGCCTTGGGGCAACGCGTGGGGCAAGAGCTGGGCATCCCCGTCTATTTGTATGAGGCGGCCGCCACGGCGCCGGAGCGAAAAAACTTGGCTTTTCTGCGCCGCGGAGAATATGAAGATTTGGCCGATAAATTGCAAAGGCTGCCGCCGGATTTCGGCCCACACACGCTCACGCCGTCCGTTCAAAAAACAGGTGCTACGGTCATCGGCGCGCGGCCCATTTTAATTGCCTTTAACATCAATTTAAACACCACAGACGCGCTCCCCGCGCAAGCCATCGCCGCCCGCCTGCGCGAAAGCAACGGCGGCTTAAAAGGCGTGAAGGCCATCGGGTGGTATATGGAAAATTTCCGCCGGGCGCAGGTGTCTTGCAATATTACTGATTTTCACGCCGCGCCGCTGGCCCGGGTGTTTGAAACTTGCCAACGCTACGCCGCGCAACTGGGTTTGCAAGCCACGGGGTGCGAGCTGGTGGGGCTGGCCCCGCTACAGGCCTTGTTGCAAGCCGGGCGACACTATGCGCCGACGGAAAATTCCCCACGCGCCTTATTGAAAGCCGCCGCCAACGGGCTGAATTTAAATGAAGTAAAACCCTTTGACCCCAAAGAGCAAATCTTGGAAATTAAGGCTGGACTAACTGCGTATTAAGCTGCAAAAAAGCATCCAGCGGCACCGTTTCCGCCCGCACCTGCGGGGCCAGTTGTGCCGCCTGCAGGGCCGCCGTTACCGCCGCTTTCTCATACCCGCTTAACACCAAAGAATTGTAAAGCGTTTTGCGTTTGTGCGCAAAAGCCGCGTGCACCAGCCGCGCAAAACGCCGGTACTCCGCAGCCGTGGCAAAAGGCGTTTGCTTTTTGGCAAAAGTCAGCACCATGCTCTCCACTTTCGGCGGCGGATTAAAGCACGCCTTGCCCACCTTGAGCAACGGTTTGACTTCGGCGCGCAGCTGGCTTAAAATACTTAGCGGCCCATAGCCCTCCGCCCCGGCCGGAGCCAAAATGCGTTGGGCCTGCTCCTTTTGAAACATAAACACTGCGCCGTCAAAGTATGGCCAAGAAAGCACCTTGTCTAAAATTTCCGCCGCGTCTATGTAGGGCAAATTGCTCACGAAAAAGGTCGGCTCGGCGGGCAAATGGGCCAAATCAAATTTCAAAAAATCCGCCAGCACAATGCGCCCCGCCAACGCGGGCCAATGCGCCAGCAAGTACGCCTGCATTTGCGGGTCAATCTCCACCAAGGTCAACTGCGCTAAATTTTTAAGCAGCAGCTTTTGCGTCAGCGCCCCCTGCCCGGGGCCGATTTCCACCACCTGCCGCGCCTGCGGTGGCACGGCGGCGACGATACCTTCTATCACGCGCTCATTGATTAAAAAATGCTGTCCGTACTTTCTCACGGCTCCTCCAAAATTTTTAAATTGCGCCGGGCGGTTCTATTCTCCGGGCTTAGCTGCAGCACGGCCCGGTACTGCGCTGCGGCTTGCGCGTCATCTCCGGCGATGACAGCCGCCGTGCCCAACCCCAACCCGGGCAAAATATCCTGTGGATTTTGCGCTTGCGCAGCGGTAAAAGCCTCCTCGGCCGCCCCCGCTTCCCCGTTAAGCAGCGCGGCCAGCCCTTGCAAAATCAAATACTCGTTTGACGGGCGCTGCCGGGCCAGTTCCTCTAAATCCGTTTGAATTTCCTGCACGTAACGCACCCAGGTTTTGCCCATGAGCCACAGGCCCATGTCATTGCCCACAATGCGCGGGTCATACACGGCCTTGGGGGCGGTGGTGCGGTTTTGGCCCAGCGCCGCGGGCGAGGCATAATCTAACGTGCGCCCCTGCAGCGTCATACTCACGTCGTAACGGTCCGCCGCGGCGGCCACGGCCCGGCCCAATTCGGCGGCCAGCTCTTGCACTTGGCGGGCGCGGGTCTGCGGGTCTGCGGCGTTTAAAACAAAGTTGCGCTTAAAGGACAAAGAGGACGCTCCCTCCGCCCCGGCCGATGAACTGGAGCGCAAGGTTTCATACGCCTCAGCAAAGCGGCTTGGGCCCGTTGACGTGGCGGGCGCGGATGCGGGCTCATAATTTAGCGCCGCTTCCACCTGAATGTCTTTGGCGGCGGGGACCTTGAGCAAATTTTCTTTAAATTTTTCTATTTGTTTTTCAAAGGCCTCGGGGGAGCGGCCGCTGGCGCGGTACACGGCGTTCAGCGCCAAGCCCCCCTCTTTAAACGGAGCAATGGAAAAGGCCCCCTCCAGCACTTCCCGTGCTTGCGCCGTTTGGTTTTGGCGCAAGAGCAAATAGGCGTAGCGCAGGCGGGCCACAAAGTCGCCGGGTTTGGTTTTGACGGCCTTTTTGTAATATTTCAAGGCGGCGGGATAATTCTCCCGCTTTTCGTACAAGGCGGCCAAAGCCAGCTGCGCGTCCTCATACGCAGAGAATAAACGCAAGGCTTTTTTATAGGCGGCCTCGGCCTGCGTATCACGCCCCATGAGGTCATAGAGCGTGCCCAGTTGATATTGATAAAGCGGCTCGCGCGGGGCCAGCTCCACCGCCTGGCGGTAATGGTCCAGGGCGGGCTCATACTTCTTTTGCGCGGCGTAGGTGGAGCCTAAGTTCATGTGTGTATCAGCCTTGTTGGGGTTGATTTGATTGGCCTGCAAAAAATGCGTCTGCGCCTGGTCCAGGTCCCCTTTCCAACCCCAGGCAATGCCCAGCAGCTGATAGGCCATGGCGTTTTGCGGGTCCAAGCGCAAACCCTCGCGGTATTCGGTCATGGCCGCGTCCACCCGGCCAGCCCAGTACAAAGAGGCCCCGTACAGCAAATGCGGCAGCGCATCTTGCGGGTTTTTGATGATAGCCTTGGCAAAGGAATTGGCGGCGGCATTGTAGCGCGTGGCGGACATTTCGTTCATGCCCCGGCGCATATCTGAGACGGACTGGTCCAACATCATGCGGTCCCACACCGTTTGGGAATAGTCGGTCTTAATTTCTTTTTTGCCGATAGAAAACGGGAAGAACGCCTGCGCGGGCTGCGCGGCGAGAAACAAACCAAAAAGGAGCAGGGCCAAGCCCCGGCGGTGGTTGGACATAGAATTATTGTAGCAATATTGCGCACCCACGGGGAACGAAAAAACAGGAGTATTTACCCCCGCCGGGCACCTACATATAAAAACCCCGGGGCTTATTTCGTCCCCGGGGTGTAAAACTTACGGCTTATTATTCGCCTACGGCGAATTGGGAAGCTCTGTATCTGGCACCGCACGCTAACTTACTACCGTTTTCCGGTTTAAGGTTCGTGCCGTTGTCGCACAAAGCTTGGATGTACGCCATAGCATCGGCGGTAGACATCGTGTCCGAATTCCTGTAGTTACAAGAACCGGAGGTTTGGAACAGGTCTCTGTACGCAGCGTGATAGAGCTTTCTGTTGGCGTCATCCAACGTATCGTTGCTGGAGGACAACTGCCCAATGCTCGTTGCACGGCGGAAATCTTTTCCTTCCGCCAAGGCCTTCAACGGAGCCTGTCTCCACATGCCGCTGGCCAAGACTTGCTCATACGGAGCGCGGTCATTTTGCTGGGAATCATCACCCAAGCGATGGTGGTTCCAGTTATAGTGCCCGTAGTGGTACGGCTTAGTCGCTTCTATATCTTTGCCATTCAGACACCCCGTAAAGCGCAAATCCTGCGTTTTCGTGCCGTTCACTCTGACCCAGTGCGCCGGGAAGAAAGAAGAGTCATTGCCCATAAAGGCCGCAAAGGCACCGAACATATTGTTGCCCGCGGACGGAACGCTGGGGTCTTTCGTGTTCACGGCAATGCTCTTAGCCAACATACATACTGCGTTTTTAGACACGGCTTTCTGCTCGGTAATCAACATAGCATCCAGCAGGTTGGCTACGGTTACATTGGCTTCATCGTAGTCCAAGTACGTGCCGTTTTCTTTATTGGCCGCATCGTATTTCGCCTTCGCCGCGGCCAACAGCGCTTTAACGGAATCGTCCACATAAGACAATTTCTTGGTGGCGATGTCCATGTCTATTTTGCACTGGCCCCATTGCTTGGCGGCGGTGTTCTTCTCACCCGCTTTTCTCACATCGGCGTTCAAGCGGTCCGCCGCACTGGCAGGAATTGAGTTGAACCCTTGGAAAAAGCTTACGGGTTGGGACGGTCTCATTCCTTGTACATCGGTACCATTCCCATTGCCATTTCCATTGCCACCGTTGGAACCAGCTTGCCCGCAGTTGGGATCATCCTTAACAATGCTCCACTGACCGGCCTTGCAGGTGCCCGTCCAAGTGCAATTTTGCTCGTCCGTAGACTGCATTGTTTCGCCGTCTTGGCAAGAGGCGGTTTCTTCCGGTTGCTCTACGAACAGCTCATTGCCGGCATAATCGGCCGTATCTTGGGACAACTTGTCCCCACGTCTTGCCGTCCACTTGGCGGTAATCTGCCCGTTTTGGGCCAAAGCGTCATTTAAGGCTTTCATCTGCGCGGCATTCGGCTCAAAGCGATGCGTAGCCACCGTCTTGTTGTCCTCTCCGCCTTCCATAGCCCCCTTCACCGGGATGCCGTTCAAGCCGGCTTCCGGCACGTCCAGGGTTACCTTGATGCCGCCCCCCGTAGTGCCGTGCACTTTCGGGTTAAAGGTCAAGTCCGCGACCAAGCTGCTCAAGGAATCTATCGCTTGCGCTTTGATTTGGAAGTTAGCGAACGGGCAAACCACACGGGCAGAATCCACTCTTTGGTTAGCTCCAGCCAAAGTGGTGCGGGGTGATCCGTCCACATGCGTGAAATTCCCCTCATACACACGCCACTTATCATTGAGCTTGGCAGAGTCTTCTTTAGAGTCATTCTTGCGGCGCAAGACATAGTAGCTCTCAAAGTCTACATATGCCATGGGCAAGACATCCACCGGCATGTTTCTCACTTTCACCATTTTGCCATTGTCATTGATGGCCTTGGTTTCATTGCCGCCTTTAGACATCGGGTGCTTGAAAGCATAGCCCTCAATAAAGTACAGCTGCAAAGCATTGAAGGCTTCTTCTCCGGAAACAGCTCTTCCGTTTTTCTTCAGCCCCAATTGCTCCAACAGCGTCATGGTTTTGGCTTTGAAGTCTTGCCATTTCAAGGCAGGTCCTTGCGCCACATAGATGACGCACGCGTCGTTAACATCGCCACGCTGCAAGCCGTCATAATTATCCGCGGCGTAACGGCTATATGTCTTTTTGGTGGCGTCTTTCTTTCTAATATCGCTTTCGGCGCCCTGGGCATTCTCTACCGCCGCCACACTCTGTTTATTGGCATTTTTATTGCCCATACCGCAGAGGTAGTGCGTACCGGCATTGTCAAACGGCACATAGTTTTTAGCTACTATGACGTGGTATTTATAACGCCAGCTGGCGGCCTTACCACTGGTCTGCAATTCAAAGTTATGCGTCGTATCTACAGCCCGGCAAGAGAGGCGATCATCTACCAGGGTGGCTCCTGCATTTTTACCACCTCGCCACACACCACCCAAGCAAGACAATCTCGCTCCGATGACACCTTTTCCGCCCACGACAGAGCTGCCTTTTTCAAACTTCACTTTCACGTCGTCTCCGAGGTTCATGTTGCGGCGGCAATTAGCCTCCGAATTGGGGAAAGAGCCCCACGGTCTATCCTTACCCTCTGCTTTGGCTCGGGCAACAGCTTCGTCCCATTCAGATTCTTTAATGCCCTGACAAAACCCCTCTTTACTTGTTCCAGGAGCCCCTCCGAGGAAATAGTCCATGTCCCCATCAGCGTTACCCCAAATGGCACAGTTCAAGAGATGAGTCAACCCCGTGGCTAAGACGTCCTTGATCAAGGGTTCAAGCAAGTTCTTTCTCCACAGGAAGTATTTCCACTCCCATTTCTTTTGGGCGCGTTCTTTCATCATGTCCCACCACCACGGGGTGATGCCTTTGTAATCGTGGGTGATGTCTAACTTGCCCGAGCCGCCGCCAGAGGCGAAGTCGCCCGTGCCCAAACCGCCTAAGCGGCCGTTTTCCACGGGTTTAAACATAGCATCGCGCAGAGCGGTTTTAGCGTCGGCCTTGCCCATGGCGTCGCGCGAAGCGCGGGCCTGAGCGGCGCTGCTTTGCCCAAAGTAAGAGCGGGACGGTTTATCCGCCGCGCGCAACGGTTGTAAAGACACCGGCTTGGTGCCCTGTTTGGGGGCGCCGGCCGAGTTTTGGTTCGCCGCGCGTTTGAGGTTGGCACCGCCAAAGCGGCCAAACCCACCGCCGCCGCCGCGCAGGTTCATAGAGGCAGAACCCAACTCTTTAATCTTGGTCGGGTTGCGTTGGAACGCGGCGCGCGTAGCCGCCGGAGCATACGCCCGGGGCGAATCGTTGGCCGTCGGGGCAGAGGGCGTATACGTATCGTCCAAACCGTCGCGGCGGTCCACGTCGTACATCTGGGGGTCTTCTTCCGGTTCGGCAGAGCCCCAACCTTTGATCAGGCTCAAGGGGTCGCGCCCGGCCATTTGTGCAATCTGTCCGTTCGGGTCCTCGTTGCTGGGGCTAAACCCATAGCGTTCGGGGTCAAAAACGGAGTCCTCCGAGCCCGGAGGTACAATCACTCCTTCGTTGATGCTGCCGCTGTATTTATACAGGAACGGGAGCATCAGCAAGGCAGCAGCTGCAGCGACGAAGAAAGGCGCGTCGCGGCGGGTGCGCTCAAAAAGGGTCTTTTTGGGCTTTCCGTTGCTGCCGATTTTGGAGGAAACACGTTTAGAGAACGGATTAAAAGCAGGCTTGCTGTTTTTAATCTTATCGCTGAACGTGAAGGAATCCTTCTTATTCTCAGCCATAACAGTCTCCTTAGAGATAACTGCCGTATTCCCGCAAAGCTTCTGCGGGTACTGCTGGGTCTTAACGGCCGCCTGGGCGCGTTAAGGCCGGGTACTGCATTACTAAATCGGTAGAGCCGATACTTACATTTAAGCTATATTCGGCCCCTGTGTCAACCCGGGTTGATCCACCCGGTGCTGCCTTCCATGACCGGGAAGAAGTCATTCTCCCCCGCGGGCAGCTTGTCTACGCCGATGTTAAACGTATTGTCCAGCTGTTTTTCGTCAAATCCGTTAATGGTCCGTTTGACCAAATCTTGGGCCTCTTTTAAGGCCTCTTCGTCTTGCGGGTCAGCCGCTTCTGCCGCGGCCAAGGCCTCACAAGCGGCGTCTAAATCATCCGCGTACGAATTCAAATACGTCGTCTCGCAGCGGCCCTTGGACTTTAATTGCACGCCGCAAGCGGTGCTCATATTAGAAAAGGTGTCCCCCACTTCTTTGCATTGGGTCTGCACGGCGGTCAAATTGCCGCGCCACCCTTGCACGGCCCCGCAGCTCTTGGGCACTGAGGCACGCACCTGCCGGATGAGCTCGCGGGATTTCTCTAAATTGTTGTTCACGGTCACGTTGGCGCTTTCGCCCAGTTTGCGGCATTGCTCGTCATTAAGCAAACGGCGGTTGGCGTCTTCAAACTGGCCGACCATTTCATCGCCCTGCAAACGCACCCCCGAGCCCATGCCCATGGAGTCAAACACCTTTTTGGGCATCTCCATAGAAACATACCCCGCCAAGGCCAGCTGCTTTTTGAGCATCAGCTGTTTGGCCCGTTCCGACGCGCTGCTCATCAGCCACACGCGGGCTAAATCCTGCTGGGCCTTTTGCCCGGCGGTCAGGTTCCCGCCGGAGCGGCTCAGCGCGGTGCTGCCCGTGCGGCTTTTTTGCCCGAGCGAATCATCCAGCCCGCTTAAGCTTTGCATGGTGGCTTTTTCCACCGCTTCGCCAAACCAGTTGAATGGAACGCTCCCCGCCACCTGAGCCTTGGGCAACAAGGCAATAGTGTCTGAAGAGCCGCGCGTGCGGCGGTTCTCCGCCGCGGTGCGGGCCATTACATCAGCGTCTTGGCCAAAGTATACTTCGGTGCGGTTTTTGGCGGCGTCTGCTTGGCGGGCCTCTTGGCTCCAACCGTTGACGCGGCGGGTCATGGCGGCGGGGCCTTCTTCCCCGTCCAAAGCCTCGTACGCGCCGGACAGCCCGTCCGCGCGCAACCCACGCGCGCGACGCGAAGCGTTCACCGCCGCCAGGTCAAACAACCCCGAGCGCGGCCCCGCGGCGTTAAAGCCCTCTTGCACATTTCTGTCAAAGACCGATAACGCACCCGCCGTCTCAGCCCGAGCGGCAGTTATGCGTTCCCCATCGCCCACCCACGTCAGCAAAGCTTTGGCAAAGCTGATGGTTTGGGTATCTTGCACACTAAAACCCATCATCCACGCCAAATGGCGCAGCCCCGGCAAATGTCCCACCGGTATTATAAATATAATCGCAAACAAGAAAAAAACAAGGGCCGCCCCGGCCAAATACCGCTTGCGCTGCCAGCGCTTTTCAAAAGACGGCCGGGCAGCCGGGGGTGGCGTGAGAGGTTGGCGCACCGTCAGCGGAGCCAAATGCGGCTCTTCTGCGGGCGGGAAATTGTTTTTTTCCTGTTTCATATATTCCTCCGGGCCGCCGGAGTGCGGCGGCCCAGGTCAAATAGCTACTTGGTCGGGCCGGACCCGGTGGGCAGGGCGGCCCGTCCGCTGATGTCCACCACGCGGCCGCGGTTAAACTGCTGGCGCAGCTCCCGTTCGCGCAGGCGCTTTTGATAGTCGCGCTGGCGCTGGGCCTTTTCTTGTGCGACCTGCTCACGGGCTTTGATGTAAATCAATTCCCGCTGGGCTTGGCGGTACTGCATATTAAAATGCGCATACGCCACCACCCCGCCAGCCACGATAATCAGTAGCACGGCCCAAGCAAAAATACGCTTCAACACTTGATCTACCTTTGCCATAGTTTACCTCAGCCGTTACTTAAGCCACTGCCGTCCTCTGAGACGGCCTCAACCACGTCTGTCTTTGCTTGGCTAACCGCTTTGCCCATAGCAGAGGACCCTGCGTTTGCCACAAAGCCTTCGCCTAATCCCAAGCCCTTGCCGACTTTGCCGACAATTTTGCTAATCCACTTGGATACAGGCTTGACCCACGCAATACCCACAGCCGCCATAAGCAAGACGCCGCAAACCATAAATGAAATACTGGCAGCATCCGAATGGTATTTATCCATGTACTTACCACAGTCAACTAAGAACAAAACTAAGGAAAGGGCCATTGCCGCCGTAACCACCGCAGCCGCCACGGTGCCCCACGGGCTCATGTTTCTCAAAGTAGAAATGGCAATCATCGCCGCAATTGTGGCAAACAACAGCGCAATCAATTTTTTGCCCAACTGGCTGCGTTTAGCGGCACGCTCTTGCTCCGTGGTGTCAATTTCGCTGATGCTGTTGTCCAAATTGGCCTGCTTGGCTTGCAAATCTCCTTCAAAATCTTCCGTACTGGCCGTACCGCCGGTGGTTACGCTGCCGTCCGTGGTTTGGATACCGCCGGAGAGACGCTCCCCACCCATAAAGACCTGGGCCGCTTCGTTATCGGAGCGGTGCCGGTTGGCGGCCACTTTGCCCGACTGCACGGCAATGGAGCGCAAGTCGCGCCCTTCTTTGGAGTTCAAACCTTTGCCCACGCGGGCATTGCGCCCCGCCGGGGTGAAAGAGGACGAAGCCGCCCCGCGGAAACTGCCGTTAGAGGCCACCAAGGTGCTGCCTTCGGGCATGGCTCCGCTGATAGAAGAGGCCCCTATCCGGGAGGCCGCCTCACTGCGGGCTGCGCTGCGAGTGGACGACGTAGCGGACGCACCGAACCCTTGGCCACCCGTGCTTAAGCTAGAGCCCGAAGCGCGGGTAATGGCGGCACGCTGCAAGCCGCCCGCTCTTTCTTCGCCCAATTTGTTAATTTGGGTGCCTTTGGCTTTTTCCGCCGCGGCAGCCGCAATGGCCGAGCCGTCCGGTGCAGCCGCACCCGCCGCTGCGCGGGAGCCGGCAATGGCGGTGGCAGCATTTTCACCCATGCCCAAACCGCCTTCGCCCTGCCCTAAAGCCGTGCCCCGCACGGAAATCCCGCTCAAAGCAGCCACAGCGCCCTCTCCGCCGTCAAACATACGGCCTTCGCGGGCGGAGACTTCCTCGGCGGTGGCAAACTCGTTTTGGCCCCGGCTGATATTGATGCCGGAGTATTCCGCTGGCACCGCGTCGCCGGAGGCGATAATCTGCGACAGAGAGCGGATTTTCTGCTCTTGGGCCGCGGGGCCTTCCGTCGCGTAATTGTACAGGTTCAGGCCCACCAACCCGGCCGTTACGCCCAAGCCCAACAGGCCCGCCTTGCTGACGTTGCCTATGCGGCTTTTTAAGATTTGTAAGACTTTCATAATTCCTCCGGCTCCTTAAAAATAAACTTATTTTATTTCGTTGGCATAGTGGTCTCTTAACGCACCACTGTATTGATAGCTATTGGAATACTTTTTGTTGAAATCCGCCTTTTCTTGGTCCGTCGGCGTATCCCAATTTTTCTTCCAAAAAGCCCCGTCCACAGCAAAGTATCTCACGCTGTAGTCCTGGGCCAACTTCTTAGGTCTGCCCGGGGTATACATGGCGCCTAACATTTTCTTGACCACTTTGCTGGCCATATCGGAGTATTCGCCCTGGCTATTGTTTTTCTCATAGCTAGACTTTCCCCACATATTTCTAAAATTATCAATCTTTTTATTGAGTTCATTGCGGGCTTTTACTTTCCACGCCGCACGAGTGCCTATATCCAAATATATGGGAACCCAAGACCAGTTGTTGCAGCTCTTTACAAAGTCCCGGATGTCGCGGCGCAGCGATTCACGCGCAGCCTCGTAACTTTCTGCGTCCGACTGCACCCCGCTCAAATTGGGCATAGCGACGTCTTTAAAATCTTCCGAGCTGGCCCCGCCGCCGGTGGTCACGTTCTCCCCCACCAGCTGGATGCCGCCGGAGAGTTTTTCCCCACCCATAAAGACGCGGGTACCCTCGTTGACGGAGCGGTTGCGGTTGGCGGCCACTTCGGCCGACTGTTTGCGCAAGCCCTCTAAGGAGTTCATTCCGCTAAAGCGGCGACCGTCTAAGACCGTAGCGTCACGCCCGCCCTGAAAGGCAGCCACCGGGCTATTGGCCGCGGCCAAACGCTGATTGGCTTGGTTACCGCCCAGCACACCGCCGCGCAAGCTTTCGCCTTCCATCCCCGTGGAAGCCTGCAAGGGGGTAGAGTTTAAATTGTGTCCACCCGCACGGGCCATGCCGGCATTCATGCCGTATTTGCCCGCCGCGGATTTATTTAAGGCCGCCGCCGCGGCAGCCACGGCGTCTTTCCCGCCGGCAGCCGCCTGCGCTTTAGCGGCTTGCTCTTTGGCATTGGCCTCTAACGCGGCAATTTTATCCTGCAAAGAACCCATAGCTCCGTTGGGCCCTGCGCCCAAGGCAGAAGCGCCATTGGCCCCTAAGCCCAGGCCCTCGGTGGCGCCGTCCATTTTAAAAGCTTGGATTTTCTGCTCGTCTTGGATGACCTGCGGCGTATCCGGGATTTGCACGCGTTGCAAATCGCTGTTCATCAGCTGCATATCCTTAGACAGCGTGGCGCGAATGCCGGAGCGTACTTCGCCCCCTTCGCCATAGCCTACGCCGCTGTAAGCGCCGCCCGCAGCGCCACCCGCCACGAACACCACTTCATCATCGGCACCGGATGAAAAAGCCGTATTCGGGTTGACGTCTTCCGGTGCGCTGAGCAGTTGCCACGCCCCGATGCCGGCCAATCCCACCGCGGCGGATAAACCCACCGCTTGCAGGCCGGAAAGGGCCATTTTGCCCGATTTATCCAAGATCCATGTTAAGATTTTCATATGTTAGCTCCTATTTTTCCCAAATTAACTGTCCGTTTACAACGCGATACCATTTGCCGGTAGTGGGGTCAAACTGACGCCCCGTATAACCAGACTGGTTAGACACATAGTTCAACTTCGCTTCCTGTTTCCAAGTTTTAATTTGAGCCTTATGACTATCCTCCCAGCTGGAATAATACGCATCCCAGCGGGCATTATTTATTTTAGACAAAGGTTTTTGCTGCGAGTCCCCTAAAACAAGCGTAGCATTAGAGCCCGTAGTTACACTGCTCTCCCCCATAGAAAAAGTGGTAGAACCATTTGCCGTAGTCTTAGTAATACCCAATCCCTTCAATTCTGAAGGGTTCATGTTAACTAAATCATTGTAGTTCAGCGTAGAGCCCAACTGCCCTTGGGCACTTTCCGAACTTTTTACCAGGGCATAATCCGCTTTAACGGCATTGGCTGTTTGAGCATTGACAGAGGCATTGACCTGCTGCGCTTGGGAAATCTTAGCCCCCACATATTGCTGTGCGACATTGAGCCCAAAATCTACCACTTTTTGAAGTATCTGGGAAAGCATTTCCCGCCAAATTCTGTTTTTATCTTCTTCCTGGGCCTGCTCTTGGGCTTTTTTATTGGCGTCATTCACGCCCTCATCCAAACCACTCAGGTCGGCGCTGCTGGCGGGAGCGTTGGTATCCAGCTGCAAACCGCCCAGCTTATCTAACTTGACGCCGCCGCTGTCGTCCATAAAAGCTCCGCTGCCCTTAATATTGCCGCCCATCATGGCCTTTTTGGCATTGAGCAACTTGCCGTCTTTTAAACCCGCCGCTGCTCGACTGCCCATGGCCGTTTGATACAAAGCTTTGCGCGCATCCCCGCTGCCCGGGCCTTGCGGGGTAAAGCGGTCGCTGCCTTTTTCTTGGCTGCGGAAGTTAGAAAAGTCCCCCCGCGGCCCAAAGGTGCCGCTCATCCCGGTGCCGCTGGCCCCTTTCAAGCTGGCGCTGTTTAAGCTGCCCACTTGCGTGCGGGCCCCACTCCCGCGGCCACCGGCTCCGCCGCCATAATACCGCCCCGGCACATAAGCGCTGCCTTGGGACGTGGCGGAAGTGTCCAGCTCACTGGCGGCCTCTTCGGCGGCCTCGGCATCCTCGGCTTGGCGGGCGGCTTTGTCGCTGGCGCTGTAGAGGCCGGGGGCGCCTTTATCCTTCATATCCGGGTATTTAGAGGCCAAGAGGTATTGCTCCGCCTCATCGGTAGAAAAGGGCATATTGGCCAAATCATACCCACGGGTTTCAAAATCAGAAAAATCTTCTTTGTCAGACGAGCCCGCCACGCTGCCCAATGTCAGCAGCGCCACCAAGGCCACTACCACCACCGCGCCGTAGGTATAGGCCTGGCGGCGGTCCATGGAGTTTAACTTCTTAAAGGCATTGCTCAGCACGCTCCCTTTGGGGGCGGGCTTTTTGCCGGAGGCGTTGAGGGCGGCCGCGGCGGGTTTTTCTTGGTTATTCTGTTTGCCCGCTTTGACCTTGGACCCTTTGTTAAACAGGTTGAACATAATAGGCTCCCTTTACATAAATATAAAAAATCACTCTTGTTGACCCGTAAGAAGACGACTCATACGCTCAAACACAGAGTTTAAATCTTTAGCGCCCCTGGCGCTACTAACAGTATAAACGGATTTGAGCGTTTTGTCAAGCCCGCCACCGCTGCAGCGGTTAGCCTTCCGGGCGGACAAACGGCAGCACGCGCTCATTCGGGCCGACGTATTTGATCACTTCCAACTGCCCTCCGGTTTCACATAAAAAGTTATACCCTTTTAAGCAGTTCTCGTCCCCTTGGCACAGCTGCAATTTGTCGTATCTGCACAAAAAATTAATCCGCGGCGGCGCGGTAAACACCGTCATGGTGACCTTCGTCCACGTGCCGGAGGTGTTGATGGTGAGCTTGAGGTCCCGCAGGCTCAAAAAGCGCAACATGCCCGGGTTGTCAAAGCCCAAATATTCACGCACCTTTTTCTCTATGTCCTTTTGCAGGTAGCGGCGGTCCCAACGTTGCAAATAGGTGGTGGTGTGGCTCTGCAGCTGGTAACGGCGCGCGGCGTAAAAGCCCGCAATTTCCAACTTTTGCGCCAACACCAACAAGCCAAAAATTTTAATGATGAACAAAATAAAAATCACCAATACCGGAAACAGCAATACCGTTTCCGTAGTGGCCTGCCCGCGGCGGGATGAAAAAAGACGCATCATGGGGCCAACCTCACGCTATATTTGGGAATGGGGTTGGGCCACACGCAGTTGTTGTTAGAGCGCGGGCAAGAGACCGACACCGTATTACGCACGTACGGCTCATAGCGCTGGGTAACGTTGATATTAAAGCGGTTGGCCGGCAGCGAAAACTTTTGTTTGAGCACCACCCCGCGGGCCAACTGGCGCAGGCGGGTGCGGCTGGACGGGGTCAAATAGGCAAATTGAAAGAGGTCGGATTTAATAATGCTCTTCATGTCCAAATCCAACGGATACGCCCCGGAGTGCGCCGTAGAACCCTGGAAGTCCGCCGTCACGTAAAAGCGGGCCTTGTCAATTTCAAAGGGTTTGGCCTCCAGCTCAAAGCGGTCCAAGGTGGCGCCGGACTGCTTGCCGCATTCGGTTTTGCTGCAGTCATTGGTGTTTAAAGCGTAGCTCTCACGGAACATACGCGCATTTTTGACCGTATCTTTATATGAATACGTCTGGGAAGCGTACACACTGCCCGTACGTACAAAAACAGTGGCGTATTCTTTAATGGTCTGCAAGGCAATACCCGTCGCACCGAAGAAGTAATTGTCCGCCAAGGTCTTGTCCGTCATGACATAATAGCCTTCTTCATCGGGTTTATTTTGCGGGTCTTCCTTCATCCAACCGCTGCGTTTGCCCTTATAGTACTGCACATTCCAATCGTCTGACGTGGCCGCCGGAATTTTGTTGGCAATGGCGCCCCCGCGGCCCAACTCATGGCTGGGGCCAATCGCCGGGAAAGCCCCCGCGCTGTAAAAAACATCAAACACGGTCAAATCATTGCGCGGGTTTTCCGCCGTGGCTTTGGGCGGAATGGTGTAGCTCATGGTCTTCATGACTCTGTAAGGAAGCGGACCATTGATCTGCGCCAAGGCGTTTAAATAACCGCTGGTAGCGGACATGGCTGAATAGGCGGCATTGTCTAAGGCAAACTGCTGGCGGACCTTGGTCATAGACAGCTTGGAGGTTTCAAACAGCAGATAAATTACCAAAATAAAAATAGGCGCAAGCATCACCGCGGGCAGCAAAATCTGCGCCCGGCGGCTGCGGCAAGTGGAGAGCACAACACGCGTAAACCTATTCATTTTGGCAACAGTTGCCCGACAAAGGCAAACATCCAGCGGACAATATCATTATGAAACGCGGTAATAAAAGCAGACAAGATGACCAATATGCTGCCTAACATCAGCATATATTCAATAGAGGCCTGCCCGCGGCGGTTGCGGCGGAGCCGGTGCCAAGCTGCTTTTATTCTGCGCATAGACTTACTCTTCGTCTTCGGTAAATTTCGTCCCTTCCGAGGAAATCAGCCCCTTTTCAATGGCCTTGACCACGGCCTCGGTGCGGCTGCTGACGCCCAGTTTGTGGAACGCGCTGTTTAAATGATTCTTAATGGTCTTTACGCTGCAACCCAACTCTTTGGCCAGCTCTTTATTGCTTAAGCCCTTGCCCAAAAAGTCCATGACTTTGATTTCCGTCTTGGTCAGCGTGGCTTGGCTGGGCATACCGCCCTCGCCCATGCGGCGCAACCCGTGCAAGAGTTTGCCCATCAGCTGCTGCGGAATCATCAACCCTTCCGCCGTAAAAGTTTTAATGGAGTTGACCAGCTCCGCCGCCGGCAACATTTTAGACAAATACCCGTTGGCCCCGGCTTGAATGGCGTCTAAAACGTGCGCTTCGTCTTCAAACGAAGACAACATCAGCACATTCACTTCTGGCGCGGTCTGGCGGATTTGCTTGGTGGCGGCAATGCCATCCAATTTGGGCAGCTTGATGTCCATCAGCACCACATCGGGCTTGAGTTTTTTGGCCAAGGCCACCGCCTGCAGGCCGTCGGCCGCCTCGCCGACTACTTCTATCCATTTCTCTCCGGTCAGCACATCTTTGATGCCCTCGCGGAAGAGGGTTTGGTCATCTGCAATAAGCACTTTGACTTTTTTCTTCTTATTCATGTGTTGTTCGCTCCCGTACAGAGTCAAAATCAGTTGCCGCTCACCGGCAAGGTAAAGTTAAAACTGGCGCCTTTGCCCAAGCCATCGCTCTGCGCCCAAATGCGCCCGCCGTGATTGGTTACGATATCTTTGGCGATAGACAGCCCCAAGCCCAGGCGGCCCACACGGCTTTTGTCGCCCACTTGGGTAAAGCTGGTAAACAGCTCGGGCGCTTGCTTTGGGTCAATGCCGTCGCCAGAGTCCGTTACCGACACTTTAGCATTTTTTTCATCCAGTTTGCTGACCTTCACGGCAATGCGGCCGCCGTCAGGCGTGTGGCGCACGGCGTTTTCCAAAATATTAGAGATCACTTGGCGGATGCGTTTCTCGTCGGCAAACACCGGGATTTCCCCCGCGCTTTCAAAGGTCACGTCTATGCCGCGCTTGCTGGCTTTGTCCTTAAAAATTTCTGCGGTCTTTTTCAGGCTGCCCGTCAATTCAAAGTTGCTTTTTTCAATGCGCAGCTTGCCTTTTTCAATGGCGGCCCAGTCCACCAAGTCTTTAATCAGGTGCTCAATTTGCGCCACGGATTCATCCATATAAGACATCTTTTTGGCTTGGTCCTCGTTGGGGGTCATCTTCTTTTTGAGCATATCAAAGCTCATCTTTAAAGTCATCAAAGAGTTAGACAAGTCATGCGACACAATGGAAAAGAATTTGGACTTCATATTGTTCAAGCGGTCCAAATCCGCATTTCGCACCTTCAACTGGGCGAGCAATTCCTTGTTGCTTTGTTCCAAGAAATATTTGTCCAAGGCGCGGTTGATGGCGCGTTTTAAATAATCAAAATCCACCGGCTTAATCAAAAAGTCATATACCGATTCTTTCATCGCTTCCATAATAGAGTTGAGCGAAGCGTACGCCGTGATCATCAAAATTTGGCTGTCTTGGTTGAAGGAGCGGATTTTGCGGATGAGGTCCAAGCCCGTTTCATCGGGCAAGTTATAGTCCATTAAAATCACGTTAAAAAATTCAGAAGACACCAAATCCATGCACTCTTTGCCGTCGGCGGCTTGATAGACCTTGTAGCCTTCAATCTCCAGCAAGTCCGCCAGCGTTTCGCGCAGGTTGTTGTCATCGTCTACGACTAAAATTTTTACTTGTTTATCCATAGCGGGTATCTCCGGTTTTACGATAAATTGCCAAATAAATTTCAAAAATAGCTCCGCCCGTGGCGCGGTTGTGTATAAACATTTTGCCTTTGTGGCGGCCGACGGCTTTGCGCACCACGGCCAACCCCAGCCCCGTGCCGCGGGCCTTGGTGGTAAAGAACGGCGAGAAGATTTTTTCCTTTAATTCGTCCGGCACGCCGGGGCCTTCATCGGCCACGTAAATGCAGACCACCTTTTTGCCCACGCGGGTGCCCAAGGTAACGGTGCCCTGGCCCTGCATGGCTTCGCACGCGTTGGAAATTAAATTGCGCACGGCCTGTTTCATTTCCTCGGCGTCTATTTTCAGGCGCACGCTCTCCGGGTCCAGCTCTTCCTGCAAGTGAATCCCGCTGGACGCCGGGAAAGAGAGCAGTAGGTCATGCAAATAGCTGTTTAAGTCAATGGTGCTTAAAATCATATCGCGGCTGCGGGCAAAGCCCAGCACCTCGCTGATGATGCTGTTGGCCTGTTTGATTTCCGCCTCAATGATGGAAAATTGTTTGATGAGCTTGGCGTCTTTGGGCGGCTCTATGGTTTTAATCAAGCGCGTGGCATTGCTGATCACCGCCAACGGGTTGCGGATTTCGTGGCTGATGATAGAGGCCATTTGCCCGATAGCGGCCAAACGCTCGGTTTTGACCAGCTCGTCGGTGGCGGTTTTCAGTTCGGCCGTGCGCTGCTGTACGCGCAGTTCCAATTCTTTGTTCATCCCGGCCAATTCCTGCTGTGCAGAGACCACGGCGTTTTTGCGCTCACGCAGGACCTGCGCCATATGCAAAAAGACCCGCGCCAACTGGCCAATTTCATTGCTGGGGATGATTAAATCTTGCTCTTGGGGCATATAGTCGTCTTCCTGCTCCAGCTTGACAGCGGCCTCTTGCAAGCGGCGCACGGGGCGGACAATGGGACTGATGACGAAATATCCCGTCAGCAGCACAAAGGCCATCATCACCAACAAAATCACCAAAACATCCCACAAAGAGTGAAAGGTGCTCTCCAGCAGCAAACGGCGAATGGTGTCAGCCGGTTGTTGCACATACACCGTCCAACGCATCACGGGGACTTGCGTCTGGGAAACCAACACGGACTGTCCGTCCGACAGCTCCACCCGGGCCCCGCTGCGCGTGCCCAAAGCCTGCTCCCACCGCTGCAGCCGCGCGCGCAAGGGCAAATCCTCTTCTAAGGCCAAACCGCCCTCGGCCCCGCTGTAAGAAATCAAGCGTCCGTCGGCACTGGTCACGGCAACGAACAAATCCTCCGGGTAGCTCTCTTGCAAAGCGCTGCCCAAGGCGGCCAAATTCATCTCCGCCACCAGCACGCCCGTGATTTTGGCGTCTCTTAAATGCCGGCGCAACGGGAACGCCATCAAGGCGTACAGCTTCCCGTTAACCCGGTTGACCGAACCGACATAATCTTGCCCCTGCTCCACACAGGTGTGCAAAATATTGTCCAGCTCCGAGGCGTAGCTAAAGCGGCTGCTTTCCTCGCTGGAATAAAACAGCTGGCGGCCCTTGTTGTTTAAAACGGAAATATGCGTGATTTCGGGGTTTTTGGTGCGCAAATAGTCAATGTCTTCTTTGTTGATAAAAGGGTGACCGCCGAAATCGGTATGTAAATCGGTAAAGACGGAAAAGAACTGCGCCTTGCGGCTGACTTCTTCGGACAAGACGGAAGCAATTTGCCCGGCCACGGTGCGTTGCTTGTCTAAAATTTCATTTTGCAGGACGCGGTTGTCCACGCGCAGCACATGCCAGCCGATGAGCAGCACCGGCAAAGCAGACACCACGCTTAAGGCTAAAATGGCTCTGGAAAAAAGACGTCCTGTTTTTTGGCTCATGGTTACTTTGAAAAATCCGTTTATTGCAGGCGGGGGCCGGGATCGCTCCCAAGCCCCCGCTGTCTAAATCCCTATATTGGACACTGCGTTTAGCAGCTGCCCGCCGGAGCGGCCTTGCCGCCTTGCTGACGGGCATTGGCCGGGTTCAAAAATTCCAAACCGGGCTTTTGGGAAACGCTGCCGAAATCCAACTGTTCTTTGCCTTCCCACAAGAAGCTCGGAGAGGCATTCATGCCGTATTCATCGGCGTAAGCGGCCTCGGCCTTGAGCAATTCCACCCCTTCGGTGTCAAACTTCTTCATAATTTTGTTGGGGTTGATGCCGGCCTCTTGCATGGCTTTGTCCCAGCGGCTGGAGCGGTAGTCTTGGTTGCGGATTTCCAAATATTTCCAAAATTTGGTGGGATAATATTTGGCGATAAGCAACTGGCGGATGTTCTCTTCCCACTCGGCCGAGCCGTGCAAGCTTTGGAACTCTTGGGTGTCTTTATTGTAGTTGACGATATAGCGCACCTTAATGGTTTTGTCGGCGGGGATTTTGCCGTCTTTTTGCGCTTGGATGATCAGGTTTTCCGCCATGGCGCCATAGGGGCACTGAGACATCACAAATACTTCCAACACGCCCGGTTGGGCAATTTTGTCTTGGTACACGCCCGTGCGGCCCATTTGCGGCAAAATCAAATATTTACCGGTTTCTTTGATGTAGCCATTTTTAATGGGCTGCTCAAATTTTTCCATGGCTTTTGGCGTTTTGGCCACCAGGTAAACGGGCAAAAAGTGATAGTCCACATTGGCTAGTTCTGCCTCTTGTTTGGCTTGGTTGGCGTCCATCGTGGTCACTTTGGCTTCGCCTTCCAAAAAGTTGGCCAAGCCCGTCGTGATCTGCGGGTCGTGCTTGCCGGAGGCATAGTCCGGCGCTTCCACCACCACAAATTCCACCACCGGTTTAGCGGCCGGTTTCTTGGCGGTTTTGGCCCCTTTGGCCGACGTATTGGCGGCTTGCGCAGACAAAGTCAAACCGCAGGCTACGGCTAAAATCAATAATTTCTTCATCCCTGATTCTCCTCTCTTGTTAATTTATTCTTTGTCTTCCAGCACTACGCTTACCCCGCGGATACCCACGCCGCACAGCAAGTTATAGGCCAACAAAAAGAAAACGGTAAACACCAAGAACAGCAACGTGTTCACAATGGCAGACATGATCATATTGACCACAAAGGCCATATTCAAAGAGACCTCCGGGTTGAACATATTCATGATGCCGCCGATGAGCATGACCACAAATACAGCCACCGGGAATACGGAAAAAATAACATTCAAAATGCCGATTTTTTTAATTTCTACTTTCATACTCTCTCCCAGGGGCAAAACCCCTTCCTTTCATTATAAAGATTTTTCAGGCTCCAGCACAAGCACCACGCGGTTTTTGCCCGCGTCGTCAGGCAGCTGCACGGCTTTGACCGTGCATTTAACGTTCTTGTTGACCACGCTGCCGCGCAATACTTTACCGGGGTTTTCCAACGCTTCGCCCACCACCTGGATGATGTTCTGCTGGCGTCCGTCAAAAATATCCAGCAAATGCACCGGCCCCTTTTTGGTGATGTTCATTTCAAAATTGGTATAGAGAATATTGTTATTCTCATCAATGACCAGCGCGCGCGAACCGCGCGGCACCGTCACGGCCAAAATGGTCTTCCACCATTTTTGTTCCTTTTCAATGGACAAAATTTCCACATTTTCCAGGCTCTTTACTTCTTCTTTAATTTTGCCCAACATGGCCACAATGGCCCCCGCCACGGCGCCGATTTCGTCTGCGCGCGGCGTAAAAGGCAGCTCCAAACGGTTGAGCGACACGGCGTCCACCGCGTCTTTTAACGTTTCCAGCGGGCGAATAATCTTAAGCAGCAGGAACAAATACAGCACCCCGCCGATAAGCAAAATCATAATAAACGCGCCCACCCCATAACGCACCATGGACTGGCGGATAAGGGACTTGGCCGATGCGCGCGACACCGTCAAATTGACCACCCCGGCCACCGTATCTTTGGCCAACACGGGGATCGCCATATCGTAATATTCCCCGTCGTCAAACATCAGGGCTTTGGGCACCCGGTCGCGAATGGCTTGCGGCACCACCGCGCTGTTGAACCCGCCGATCTCGTTGCCGTAATCGGTATAAGAAATCTTTAAAAAGCGCGTGTTTTCGTGCCAGCGGACGGAGCCGTCATCGTTAAAGTACACCAAATCTTTAATGCGGTCGTCATTCTTTTTCCACGCCTTCATCACTTCGGCTTCGCGGAAGGTGGCGTCACTGCGGGGCCGGGCCGAGAGACTGGACACCAGCAGCGGCGCGCGGAAACGCACCATTTCCACCATTTCGTTTTGCAATTTTTTGTCAAAGACGAACTTAAACAAGTTGTAATAAAACAACCCGCCGATAATGGCCGCATAGAGCGACACCAGCACAAACCATAAAGTCCACTTGGATGTCAGTTTCATATTGTTCCCCGTTTAGCGGATGCCCGTCAACTCTTCCACACGGCGCAGACCGGAATCGGCATCGGTGTTGCCCGGGTCCAGCTGCTTGGCCGCAATCCACGCCGCACGGGCGCGTTCGTAATCGTCTTGGTTATACGCGTCCAACCCTTCCAAATATTTCTGGTGAGAGGCCGCACTGGCTTCCGCCGATACACGCCCACCCGTCGCACCGCCAATTCCCGCGGCCACATTGTTGGGGTCCGCCGCCGCTTCCGGCGCCAACGGGCTCAAGCCATTGCCTTCCACCGTCACGGTTTCAATGGGTTCCTCTTCCTTGGCCGGTTCTTCCTCGGCGGCTTTGGCTTTCTCCTCAGCGGCTTCGGCAGCCTTGCGCACCGCCTCTTGTTTGCGGCGGATGGCGTCTTCTTTGGCGTTGCGCGCCTTTTTGATCAGACGGTCCATATTAGAGGAATCCGCCCCCCATTTTTTGGCGTTGGTCCAGTAATTAATGGCACTGTCAAATTTTTGGGCGCCGTAGGATTTATTCCCCGCGGTATAATAGCTGGACGCAATTTCGTCCTTCAGCTGCGTCATGTATTTTTGCACGCGCTGGTCCCCCGGCTGGATTTTGGTAATCCGTTCAAACACAGAGTAGGATTCCAAATACTGGCCCTTGTTGTAAAAATCCATGGCCTGTTCCATGGCCTCTTGCACCTGTTGTTTGCGCAGCAGGTTTTCGGTCTGGGCAATTTTGTTGACCAAGGCCGGGTCGTCTTTGCGAATCAGCAAGGCATTGTACCAGTTGTCCAAAGCCACCTGGTAGTTTTGCTTTTCATAGGCCACGTTGCCGCGGCGGCTGTATTCTTGGGCGATGTCCTTATCTATGCGTTTCTTCCAAGACAGCGCCTTGCCGTTGTGCGGCTGGATGGTCAAAATCTCGTCTAATTTTTCATTGGCTTCCACCAAGCGGCCGGAATCATACATCCGGTTGGCCTCTTGGAATTTGGCCTCAATCACTTCCGCCTCAGAGGTGGTGCCATAGGCGCCCATGTGCCCGGCCTGTTTGGCCAAGGTGGAGGCTTGGGTAAAATTGGGGTCAATGCTCAAAATGGTCTGCGCCATTTCTTGGGCGCGTTGGTAGTCCCCCCGCTTATAGAGGGTGTACGCGTTTTCATACACTTGGCGCAACATGTAATTTTGAATGCGCTGCTTTTCCAGCTGGACGGTGGACAGATACTGTTTCTTCTCTTCTACATCGTTGAGCGTGCCCAAGGTGATTTTGTTCAAATCTAGCAGCATGCCTTCTTCTTTACCATGCTGGCGAATGGGGTTGGGCTGGCGCAACGGCGCGGCCACCACCCCTAAGGCGGTACAAACGGCTAAGACGGCGAAAAGTTGTTTTTTCATAAATTTTATCCTCTCTAAAAGCTGAGCCCTTGCGAGAGCAGCCCTTTAATCATCGGAGACAATATCAAAATAAAAATCGTCGGGAAGATGAAAATAAAGAGCGGGAACAACATCTTGGTGCTGGCCTGGGCCGCCAATTTTTCGGCGCGGCTCATACGGCGGGAGCGCAAATCCGTAGAGAAGTTGCGCAGCAGGTCCACCAAGCTGGTACCCAATTCATCCGACTGAATAATCAACCCCACCAAAGAGCGCACTTCCTGCACGCCCGTGCGGTTGGCAAAACGCTCCAACGCCTCGCGGCGGGAGTAGCCCAGTTTAATTTCATTGAGCGTCTTTTCCAGCTCTTCTTCCAAAATCGTTTTCTTCTTGGCAATGCTGATAATTCTTTCAAACGCGGTCAAATAGTCCAAGCCGGATTCAATGACCAAGGCCGCCAAGTCTACCGTCGTAGAGAAATTGCCCAAGATTTCCGCCTGTCTTTTTTGGATGCGGCTTTTGAGCATCATATCGGGCAAGTAAAAACCCACCGGCACGAACAACAGCCCCCACATGGTCTGGAACAGCAACATAATCACCACAGGCAGCACCAAGGCGTAAATAATCTTGGTGTACAAAATTTCCACCGGCTGGGGTTTGTCGGGGCTGCCCAACTGCATGTGCATTTGCTCCAGCGGTTTTTCCAAATGAAAAGCGTTTAAGCAAAACACCGCCAAGCGGTCCATCCACTTATTTTCCGGCTGCAAGCTGGCAAAGCTGGAAGAGGATTTAAACCGCTGCGCGGCCACGTCCACGATTTGCTCTTTTTCACGTTTGGGCGCCAAAACGGAAAATACCGCCACAAACAGGGAAAACGCACCGATGGCCAAAATAAAGTTCAGTATCAAATAGAGCATGGCATCGTTCATGGTTTACACCTTTACATCCCCAAGTTTTTGGATTAGCTTCATACCAATCATAATCCACACAAAGCAGAAGAACAAGACAAACAAGCCCACTGCCGTGCTGTAAAAAGCCAGCATTTCACCCGGGCGGAACATAAACATTACGCCCAACATCACCACCGGCATAATACCGACCACGATGGCCTGGATTTTCTGCTGGGCGGTCATAGCGTCCAGCTTTTCTTCCAGTTTGCTTTCTTCGCGGATGTTCTCCACCAAGCGGGCAAAAATGACCGTCAAGTTACCACCCACCTGGCGCTGGATGATAATGGCCTTGATAATGTAGGAAAGCATGCGGCTTTCCACGCGTTCATCCAACCCTTCCAAGGCTTTTTCAAACGGCGTACCCAAGCGGTAGTTCTTCACCACCAGCCCAAATTCATCGGCAATAGGCGGCTGCAAATCATGCGCCACCATTTCAAACCCCTGCACAATGTCCATACCCGAGCGCAAAGAGTTAGACAGCAAAATCAAAGAATCCATCAGTTGGGCGTTAATTTTGCGCCCGCGGCTCTTTTTGAGTTTGTCCAGCACAATGGCCGGCATGCGGATAGACACCACCGCGCCCAACGCCACCACCAGCAGGAACACAAATACCCCGCCAAAGCCGCCCATGGAAAACCCCATCATCAACCCAAACAAGGCAAATACGCCCAAGGTGCCAAACACAATGTATTTGACGTCAATGGTCAAAAACTGGCGGTTAAAATCATCGGCCCACATGACGCTCTTTTCGCGGTAGCGGTCCCACGCGTCCATAAGGGGCTCTCTCTTATTTTCCAGCAACAAATACACCGCATACCCCGCCAACACGGCGCCCAAAACCAACAGCAACGTGTTCCACAAACGTTCGCCTTCGGTCACCTTAAAAACCCGAGAATCGGGCGGATTCATGGGAATGGGCGCGGCGCGGAACTCGCTCCACAACTCATTGGCCAGCACCACCACCGCCATGACGGATTGGCGGTACTTGTCTTCTTTTTGCGCCGCCGGGCTGGTGAAAGATTCCACCGTGCTGTAAAATTCCCGGTTCATAAATTCCAAGGTGGCCAGCATGGCGCGGGCGCGGCCCTGCATGCTGTCTTTCATGCTAAAGACCTCTTTGCCGCGCACCAACTCTTTGTTGAGGCGGTCTAAGTTGCCCACCAAGCGGATGCGGTTGCTGACGTAGCCGCGGGAAAGCTGCTCCAGCACCACGGGCTGGCTGGGGTCTAAGGCATTGTTGGCCCGGTCCAAAAAGGTATAAACGTTAGAAAAGGTGCGGAACCACAGCGTCGCCTCACTCAAGGTGCCTTCCTTTTCAATGTAGACCACTTTGACTTTGTCCATCCGTTCCAATTCGGCGGGGAACCAGTCGGGCAATTTGATTTTTTTGCCTGCCAAGTTGCTCCCGCACACGGCCGGATATTCATAGGTTTTGCTTTCGGCGGGTTTGTTCACGTCAAAATAGTTGGCCAAAACCTGCATTTTAAACATGGCGCACTCTATCCGGCGTTTATCGCGCTGGTCCAACCCGCGGGCCGACGCGGCCTGCGGAGCCAGCAAGCTCCAACCGAAAACCAATCCCAGTACAAGTAAAAGGGTCTTTTTCATCATGTTACGCTCCCGGCGGCGGAGGCGGCGTATTGGGCAAAATGGGCTCGCCGTTTTCGTCTAATTTGACGGCCCCTTTCAAAAATACGCTCTCGTCCACAGGGACGCCCTTGGCTTTAAAATCGTGGAAAAAGCTGGGGATATTGCCCGTCGGGGCGAACATACCCAATACCTTTCCGTTTTCGTCCACCCCGGTCTGTACATAGCGGAACAAATCGGTGGATTGAATCATACCGTCTTTTTGACCGTGCATTTCGGTAATATAAGTTACCTTTCTGGAACCGTCGGAAAAACGCGACAGCTGCACAATCATGTTCACGGCAGAGGAAATCATTTCGCGAATGGCGAAAATGGGCAAATCGGCGCTGGCCTGCATGCACATGGCCTCCAAGCGGGACAGTCCGTCGCGCGGCGTATTGGCGTGAATGGTGGTCAAGGAACCTTCGTGACCGGTGTTCATGGCCTGCAACATGTCCAATGCTTCGCCGCCGCGGCACTCCCCGACCACAATGCGGTCCGGGCGCATACGCAAGCAGTTTTTGACCAAATCTTGAATGGTAATTTGGCCTTTGCCCTCCACGTTGGGGGGGCGGCTTTCCAAAGAAACCCAGTGCGGCTGCTGCAAGCGCAACTCGGCCGTATCTTCTACGGTGATGATACGCTCATCATCGGCAATATAACCGGATAAGGCGTTTAAGAAAGTGGTTTTACCAGTACCGGTACCGCCGCAAACAATGATGTTTTTGCGGATGCGCACGCACTTTTCCAGAAATTCCATACACTCCGGGCTGATCGTGCCGAAGCGGAAGTAATCCTCCGGCCCGAACGGCTTTTGGGAGAAGCGGCGAATGGTCAGCGTCGGGCCCGACACGGCCAACGGCGCAATAATGGCGTTGACGCGGGAACCATCTTTTAAGCGGGCGTCCACCAACGGTACGGACTCGTCAATACGGCGGCCCAAAGGCGACACAATACGCTTAATCACCTGCACCACTTGTTCATTGTTTCTAAATTTGTATTTGGTCAAGGTCAATTTACCTTTTTGCTCAATAAAGATTTTGTCAAAGGCATTGACCATAATTTCGGTTACGCTGGGGTCGCGCATCAAGGTTTCCAAGGGCCCCAAGCCCAAAATTTCGTCCAACAGTTCCGAGGCAAACCGGGTGCGCTGGTCGCGCGAGAACTGCAGGTTGGGCTGCTTTTGCAAAATATCGTCCACAATGGCGGCCACGCGTTTGCGGGTTTGCTCGCTGGCGGAGCTTTCGTCGCTGATGACGATGCGCTCAATTTCCAGCGTTTTGACCACGTCCTTGTGGATTTTTTGTTTCAAATCATCCCAAAACGACAACTTGGTTTTGCCCGCTTCGCCGGCTTCTTCCACGGCTACGTGGCTTTCCGGCCCGGCGCCCGCGCCGTTGCCCACAATCGGGCTCCAAATTTCTTTGGCGGCTTGGGTAAATTCTTCGTCCGACACCGAGGCCACCCAATCTTTGGGGGCCGGGGTCAAATCGCGGATTTTGGCCAGCACCAAGCGCAACCCTTTAATCCATTCCGATTGCGGGTTGGTGATGATCTCCACCTCTTTGCGGTTGGAGGTGGCCATAATGCTCTCATCCCACGGCAAAAAGACGTCAATGTCGCGCCCTAAGGAATTGTAAAACTTCTCTACTTCCTCATAGGGAATAGAGCCCGGCATATCGTATTGGTTGCAAATGACGCTCACGCGCTCCATGGGGTAGCGTTGCTCTTTGTAATCATTGAACAGCTGCACCGTGGAGTTCAAATGCGTGCGGGTGGCGTTGGACACCCAAAACACCTTGTCGGCCAAATCAAAGGCAAAGGCCTGCATGGGGAATGAGGAGTCCACGTCCAAAAAGATATCAAAGGTTTGCGACAAACGTGACAAAATAGGAATCAAAATTTTAGGGCTGATGGAAGCCACTTGCGCGCGGGTATTGCCCAAGGGCAACACACCCACGCCCCATTGGGACATGGAAATTTTACCGCGCAAAAGCCCCCCCACCACGGCAATGTTGGTATTGCCCAAGGTGCGCAAAATATCGGCCACGCTGACGGGCTTTTTAATATCCAAATAAAAGCTGTGCTCTTGGCGCGCCAACGGATCCAGCGGCACAATGAGCACGGGCCGTTTTTGGATGCCCGCCCAGCCCAGCGCCAGATTCAGCGTCAGGGTGGTCTTGCCGGCGCCCTCTTTGGGGCTGCTCAAGGCAATGATTTTGGCTTCGTTTTTCTGAGATTCCATTTCTGCCATAAAATTAAGTTTACTCTACCACTTCTACGGTAATGAACAAGAAGAGCGAGCGTTGCTCTTCGGTTACGTCTTTGTATTTAAAGAACATGCCGATCAACGGAATGCGGCCCAAGAACGGCACGCGCGTTTCGCTGACGTTGCGGGCGCTGCTTTTAAGACCGCCGATGACCAAGGTTTCTCCGCTGTTGAGCTCCACATGGGTTTCTACGTCACGGTTGGTGAAAGACGGAGCCGTAGCCGTACCCACGGACACGGTGCGGGAATAGTCCACCGACGATACCGACAGCTGCACCTGCAAATCAATGATGTTGCCGCGCTCCGGGATGATGGTGGGAAGCACGTTCAGCAAAATGCCGTATTCTTCCAGCTGGGAACCTACGCCTTGGTTGTTGACCACCGGTATAGGCACTTTACCGCCGACGGTAATTTTGGCGCTGTTGCCGGAGCTGGTGACAATCTTGGGGTTGGAGAGCACCTGGGCGCGCCCTTCGGTCTCAGACAAGCGCAAACGCGTAATGACGGCCGTTTTACGCTCAAACTCACCCAAGGACAAAATGCCCGGGATATTGGCCTCTTCAAAGTCAAAGATTTGGTTCCACTCAAAACCTTTGGCTGTGGTCATGGTACCGCTGATTTCCACCACGTCGGCGCTGACGGCCACCAGACGCGTCTTTTTGGCAAACGCGGCCGGACACGCCAGAGAGAAAAGCAAAACAAACAGTGTAATTTTCGTTGTAAATTTCATAAGTTTAGTCATTCCTGTTTATTGAAATAATTTTTCAAAGGTGGCAATCTCCATCAAGTAATTGGTCACGTCGCCGTGCGAGCGCAAGATGACCGTCAGGGTGCCTTCGTCTTTGGCCAAAGCCAAATACTGCGCATCGCGCGGAGAAAGCGCCAAGCTCAGTGCGCTGGTGTCGGTATAGGCGGAGGCGTCCTCTTCCTTGCTCTTCATGGCAGCCGCGCCCTTGGCGTCTAAGCCTTGGCCCAAGTCTGAGCCTACGCCCAACACCTTAACGTTTTGCAGCAGCGTCACCGTCACTTTTTGGCGGGCGCCGCTCTTCATGACGGCTTCAAAGGTCAACAAGATATCCACGTTGTCGTCGGGTTTAATCATGCTGGCCATGTTGGAATCTACCGTAATAACAAAGCCTCTCATCTGCACTGGGATTTTGCTGGACAGCCCGGCCTCGGGAGAAAGCGAGGTCACGGCATATTTGGAAATTTGGTTTCCTTTGGGGATTTGCACCCGCGCAATGGCATTGTCAATTTTGGCAAAGTCCGCATCTGTCGTCCACGTAAAAGCATCCTTTTGCACGTAGGCGGCCGGCACTTGCACGCGTTTTAAATAGTCGCGCTTGATGACCTCGCGCTCTTTGATATCGCGCACGGGCACCAGCACCGTTTTGATGCTCTTAGAAGCCTGCAATTTCTTTTCAGCGCTATGCACAATCACGGCATAAACGAGGGCGGCAAGTATTGCCAACACCAACGGAAGCATAATTCCTTTTTTCATCTTTTCTCCTAGTTACTCCCAGTATAATAAAAACAAATTTTCGCCACTTATTTTTGGTCTGAGCTGGCGTACACCTTTTCCAGCGGCATGCGCGTAGTGGCTTCTATTTTGCGGATGCCTTCTTTTTTCGGGTCGCTGGCCAAAAGCCAACTGGTCCCCGGGAACGCCAAGCGCACCGGATACGTCACCGTCACAATAACATCTTCATGGGTATGCCGGGAATACAACGGGTCCCGGCCGGTGGACTGCACCTTGACGCGCACGGTAATGCGCTGCGCGTCGGCGCCGAACACCTTTTGTTTGGCTGCGTTAATTTTAGTTAACATCGTGCTCACATTGGGGCGGCCACTGGGTTTTTTGACCCCGGTCAGCGCGCCGATGCGGGCAAATTCATAGGAGGCGTGGTTGGCGATAATCGTGTGGTAGGCGATGTTGCCGTATTCCAAAATAAAGAATATCATCAACATCAGCACCGGCAGAATGAGCATCAATTCCACCGTCACCTGCCCCGCACGCCCCCTACGAAAGAGTTTCATATTCTTACGAATTAGTCGCCGGAGTTAATGCCGCCGATGATTTTGCTCTTGATGTTTTCAAAGAGTTCCGGCATCATATTTTTAACCAGCGTACCCACCAGCAAGGCGATACCCACCACCACGCCGAGCATGATGATGTATTCAATCGTGTTCTGACCTTCTTGTTTTTTGACGCAATTAAACGCGGCTTGTTTTACGGCGTTTAATCTGTTTTGCATGGCAATGATAAACTTCATAAACTCCTCCTGATTTTTTAAAATTAATTACCTGTATCGTATACCGACAAAATCACTTTGGCGCCTTGGTCAAACTGCTGCGGGACCAAGTTGGAATACAAGGCATAAAACGCTAAAAACGCACCAAACAAAGCGCCCGCCGTAATGACATACTCTATGGCGGTTTGGCCTTTTTTACCGCGTGTAACGCGTTGCAAAACGCCGCTTTGTTTTTTCACTTGTATTCCCGCCGCCGCTTAGGCGGCCCTACGCCTTAAAACTGCACGGACACCGCAATCTGCTGCGAGGTGCCCAACGCACCGAACGGGGTCACGGCGTAATCAATGCTGGCGCCATACCCAAACAGTTCGGAGCTGTAAATACCAAAACCAAAGGAAACTTTAGAGGTGGAGTCCAACCCCAGGCTCTTTAAGTTTTCGCTGTCGCTGTAGCCGGTACTTTCGCGGTCGTAATAGCCGACGCGCAAGTCAAAACGGGCCACCTGCAGCAAGTCCTCGGGAATGTGCACTTCCAAGCCAATCCCGTAGCGGCCTTTGTCGTCGCGGTATTTCATATATTCACCCGACAAGGTCCAATATTTGGTGTCAATATCGGCCCCCACGCGCCAGCCGCGCGGCATTTCGTCTTTGTCGCCAATGTTGACCATCGCACCGCCCAAGCCCAGCCATTTCCACGGGCGGGCCTTGGCGCCGACGTCAAAACCGACGTTGGTATAGCGGTAGGTATCCAATTTTTCGTTGATGTACTTGGCCGTCGCCCCCAGCTGCAAGCCCTGGTTAAAGAACCCGCGCGCCAAAGACAGGCTGCCTACAAAGTTTTGCACCGGTTTGCCGACCACCGGCTGGGCACGGCCCGATTCGTCGCGGTAGTCAAAGCCGTCCATATCCATGTAGTTGGCCGTTACGCCGATAATGGTTTTGCCCATGGGCTGCAAATACGCCAAGGTGCGGGCCTTATAGCCTTGCAAATAGTCCAAATAAGCAAACTGGATTTCTTTGGTGGTGGCAGAGGCCGCGCCGGCCGGGTTCCAAAACAAAGCTTCCGGCCCGTCGGCAATAGACACATAGGCATTGCCCAAGGCCTGCGCCCGGGGCGAGCCGGCGTTAATTTTCAAAAACGCGCTCGCGCTGGTACCGGCATCGGCATAGCTGTCGGCCCAGGCGGACGGAGCCGCCAAGGCCAAGGTTAAACAAGCAAACAGAAATGATTTTTTCATCTTCATAAATTCCTATTTTTATCTGGGAATCAAAATCTTCACTACTTTTTGGCAGTGTTGTCTGCCGTTTTGGGCTCTAAAGTCCACCAAGCCAAAGTACACGCCGCGGGCCACTTTTTTGCCGTGGTCGTTGGTGCGGTCCCAGAAGCAGCGCAGGGCCGCATTGCGCAGGGTGGGCATCGTGCCGTTGTAGACCGTGTTGCTGACGGTGTTATCCGGGCTGAGGTCAATGCTGTTGCCCATGGTGACCGTCATATTGTTGGCGTCCACGCACTGGTAACCGCCCTCGCGCACCAAGTCGCCGGCCAAGTTATACAGCTTAATGGACATCTTGCCGGGCACAGGCAGCTTGGTAATTTCCATGGTGCCGGTGGGCGTCTTGAACGGGTTGGGGTAGAAGAAGACCGTCTTTTCCCAATCCTCGCAGACGAACTCTCCGTCGCCGATGGCCACTGTGGCGCGGTGCAGGTTGACATATTGGAAGGTATCGGCCACGTGGTCAATCTTCCAGTTGCGGTCTGCGCCGGTGGTGGCGTCGTCGCCGGGGATGATCTCGCCGGTGATGGTGTCAATATCGGCCGATTCCAGCGCCGTGACAAAGCGGAACGGATAGGTGCCGTCCGGCACGTCTTGTTGGGCATAGTCGGTGCCGTCCCACACTTCTTCAATCAGCGTGGTGGACGGGCGAATGCCCACAATGCTGCGCACCAAAACGTCATTGATATCGGTCACTTCTTTGCCCGTGGCCGGGTCGCGCAGGGTACCTTTTTGATAGTCATAAATGGTGGTACCCGGTTTAAAGATTTGGATGGCCACTTTCATCGGCACGGAGATTTGGTAAGAAATCTTCATATCGGTGCCGCGTTTGTTAATGGCATAGGCCTCCGTCTCCGGCAAGTCATACACCTTGAGCAAGTCCACATTCTGCGTGATTTGCTTGACGGTCGGCTGATACAAGCCCGCGTCGGGGTAGTTCTTGGCGGTCAGGCGGATTTCGTAATTGCCGTTGCGCACGTAGTAGCCGTTGTTATCGGTGCCGTCCCAATAGATTTTGCGCGTCACATTAGGGTCAAAGTTGGGGCTGTTGACAATGGTCATAGTGCTTAAGTATTTGCACACGTCCCCGGCTTTGGCATACTGCACATTGGTGCCCGTGGCGCCCGGCGTGGTCGTGGTGGTGCAGAGGTTGTTTTCCAGTGCGACGATAGCCACTTCCACCGTAGCGGCGCGGGAGATAGCAAAGTTGATTTCGTACGGCGGCACAAACACCGGGCCGGACGAAGTGTTGAACAACTGCGGGGCATTGGGGTAGACCGCCACCGTGCCGTCCAAGAAGTACACCGGGCCGCGGGTGACATTGACGCGGTAAACGGGTTTATCCGTGGCGTACAAGCCGGTCTGGCGAATCACGTCGTCCGTATCGCGGAACGGAGCGGCCGTGGTGCGGTCGTAATACAAGTCCACCGCTTCGTCAGTCTGCGCGGCAATGTAGAACGGATACTGGCCGTCGGGCACCATTTCATAGGGGCATTTAGTCAGGTCCGTCGCGTTTTTGCAGGCGTTGACGGCCTCTACGGAGTTTTTGCCACCGTCCAAGATAGACACCGGGGTCGGGTTATAGAAATATTGCGCGTCCCATTCCTCGGTAATGCGCACGCCGTCGCCCGCGCGGTTGGCCGAGCGGTTAAAGGTTTTGACCGGTTGCAAGCGCACGTCCAGCGTTTGCGCGGCGCCTTCGGTATAGTTATACTTGGCGGCGTTGGCATTGGCCGGATAGTTTTTAAAGGTCTTGTCGTTTACATAAATACAAGTCGGGTTCGTGGCCGGGTCCACATAGCCGTTGGCGTGGAAGAATTTGTTCCCCGCAGCGCCGTCCGTGGTTAAATCGCACACGCGCGGCGGCCATTGTTCCACCGTTACCGTGTAGGTCAAGACTTCATCCACCACATAGGTTTCGGTATTGGCGGCTTCGTCCACAGCGGTTACATTTTTGCGCACGCGGTAGTAGGTATAGGTTTTTGTGGTATTGTCAAAGTCCGGGGTGGTATACAAGTACTTATACCCTAAGGTGTCCCCCGTCACAAAGGTGGAGGTGACCGTCGCCGGAATTGCCGTGCTGGCCGCTAAACCGGGCAGTTGGGCGCCCAGTTTATTGATCACCGCCGCAGGCACCGTACCCCAAGACTCCGTTTCCACATTGCCCGTGGCTTTGGGAGCCGGAATGACAACGTCCTTATTATATACGTTGACCTGCACCGCCATGGCCTTAGACAAGGAATAGCTTATCGTGGCCTTGGCTTCGCTGTCGCCATACACGTCGGTGGTGCTTACGTCCACCACGCGGTAGAGGTCCACCGGGAAAATCGCCGACGCTTGCGTTTTGACGCTGTTGGGGAACATCGGGTCCGAGGTTTCCACCACAAACAGATAGGTGCCGGGGCCTACCATGCGACCCTGGTCGTCGCGCCCGTCCCAAGACAAGGTGTTCATTTGCTGGGCGACATTGGTGTTACCCCCCTCGTCCGTCAAAGTTTTAACCGTCAGGCCGGCGGTGTTCTTTACATAAGCATTGACCACGGCCTCACGGGCGATAGAGTATTTAAAGATGAACGGATCCAAACCGTACGCCGTCGGGCTGGAGCCAATGGTGGAATAGCTGACCGGCTGAATGGTGATGTCCACCACGCCGCGTTCCACCGGCAAGACGCCCGTGTAATAGCGCTGGGTTTTTACGCCCGTAAAGGTGCCGTTTTGCGCCGTCGTCGTATCATCCGTGCGGGGAGTGGTGCAACCCGCCGGATTGGGGTAGCACGCGGCGCCATTATAATAGGTATCCGTGTACGGCACTTCCGCCCACAGGACGTAGACATAGTCGCCGTCCGGCAACGGAGCGCCATTGGCATAGGAAACTACGCAGTTGCGATTGGTAACGGTCCCGTCCGTGCAGGTCGTTCCGTCAAAAATCGTGCCCGAAATCGGCAATTTGGTGCCTTCGGCATACGGGATGTCGCAGCCGCTGGCGTTGTGGCACAGACCGTCCCATTTGTCGGGGTAGTCCAAAGCGCGGGCCCGCTGCTGTTCGCTGCGGTACACCAACACGCCCGTGCCGGTCTTGACGGCCGGGGCCGTGCCCGTGGCTTCATAGCCTTTGGTATAAGTGCTGTCAAACGTGGTGCCCGGGGAATAGACTTCAAAATATACTTTGGAGCCTTCCGTGGGAATATAGCGCACAGTGGCATACGCCGTGGACTGTTTGTTCAGCCCTTGCACGCGGATGTCGGTCAGCTTGAGCGGATCCAACGAAATTTGGCGCGTAACGGCGCGGGAGAAGTCCGTGCCCGGCCATTCGTCTTGGCTCTTGGCCTGGATAGAAATCAAATAGTTGTTGGCGGGCAACAAGCGACCGTTATCATCGCGGCCGTCCCATTGCTCGGACTCCACAATATATTTGTCATTGTCGGAGCCTTTCATTCCCTCGCCCAAGCGCGGCTGCCAGTCAATGACGTGGCGTACCACGGAGCCCTGTTCCAAAATCAAATTGGCAGCACTGTTGTCCGAGGCCCCTGGGAAAGTACCCGTGGCATTGCCGTCGCTGCCCGTCCACGGGATCTGGGCCGAAGCGTCAAACACCTGCATCCGTACATCAGCGTCCTTGCTGAGGCGATAAGCAATAGAGTACGGCGTGGCCTGTACCGGGGTAAGCACCCCCACCACCGTGGCGGTGGCGCGTACCGTGTGCACGTTGGTGACGTCTACCTGGATAGGATACTGGGCATCGCCGGGGTAGAGGAATGTATCATCAATGGTAATGGATTCAATAGCGTCCCCGTCGCCCGGGAAATCGGTGTGAACATTGGCGCGGAAGCCAAACTGGCCGTTGGTCTTGCCGAACTCGCCCATGATTTCATACGAGCCGTCCCACGAGGTGCAGAAACGCATCGGTTCTCCATACGCAGCTCCGTTATTGTCAAAAACAACGCAATTGGAAGTGGTGCTTGTATCCTTCATGGTTCCGTGTGCTTTTCTTTTTACACAAACGTCTACAACTTTCGCGGAGGTCTTTCCATCCAGCGTGACACAATCAGAATCATCCGAATCACCGTAACAATAGTACTTTGGTGCAGGGCAAGTGGTTGTTTCATCAAAATTCGGATCTGCACCATAACAGTGATAAGACCCACACATAAAATTCTTCACATCCAAGGGGTCGCCCTGTCCGTTAATTTTGTTGTCCATAATGGACATATTAATTGTGCGAATGGCCGGGTTGGTATCCGGGTTGACAATGTCTTTAGAGCCATAATAACGGGCAATATCAAAGCGAATGCGCTGAATCGGGAAAGCGATGGAATAGGTGCTCTGCCCGGCCGGTTTGTTGGTGCAGTATACGTCAAAGCACATTGCCAAGCAGTGGTTCGGATAGCTGTTCGGATCCTTCGGAGAAGGATAGGGCTGGTCGTATTCAATCAAGGCCGAGGTATCCCACGGGTCATTGGTCTGGTGCTTCCCCACATTGGTGACAGCCCCTCTGTAATTTGCGTCAGAGACGATATCTGCGCTGTCCCAATTGCAGTACACGCTGTTGATATCGTTGGCGCCGTCCTTATAATACACGCCGGCCGCGCGAATCTCTGCCGTCTGGGAAAAGGCGGGCAGCGCCGCCGCTAAACATAACAACGGCAAAACAGCCGCCAAGACCGTTTTGCCAGAGAAAAACTTTCTTAAATTTCTAAGTGTCATATTCGTTTGTAGTATCCCGTTTTAGAATTATTTAAAAATCTTTATACGACCAAACACCGCACTCACCCCTGTATTTTTAACTAATACAAAAAAGTGCGCGGCATGCTTACTCTTAAATTTTTGCAACTTTTAACGGACTTGTCAACTGTTTTATGCAGTTTTGTCCGTCCATACATCAAAATAAATCCTTACAATAATATAGCACTTCTCTTTGCCCTTGGTCAAAACCCCCCTTTTATAAGGGGAGGAGAAGGGGTTTTTTAAACAACAAATACGTCCAGAAACATCCTCCAAAAGCAACGACCAAAAGACAATAAGGTTGAGATTCCCGATTACAACCTTCGGGAATGACGGCATAGACGGAACAGCCAAGCTGTTATCAAACAAAATGTCATTCCCGAGGGGCTAGCGGCGCGCAGCGTTCGGGGATCTCAGTCGCTTTCGCCGTTGCACTACCACCTTTTGCAGCAATGACAGCATGGGCGGAATAGCCAGGCCGTTGTAAAATGTCGTCATCCCCGAGGGTCTCTATCGGGGATCTCAGCCTTATAAGTTTTTTATTTTCAAACTTGTTATACTAAAATTATGCAATCTTTCGTCTATATCCTCACCAACAAAAGCCATACCACACTATATATTGGAATTACCAATAATTTAATTCGCCGCGTATACGAACATAAACAAAAAGTGCAAGAAGGTTTTTCAAAAAAGTATAAGGTGGATAAACTTGTTTATTACGAGCAGTTTACTGACATAGCCTATGCTATTGAAAGAGAAAAACAATTAAAAAGATGGAATCGGTCCTGGAAAGAGCACCTAATCAAACAATTAAACCCACATTGGAAAGATTTATACAATGAGATTTACCCATAAAGTAAAATGCAAAAGACTATTTTTCCACTTCGTCCGACACTTCGCGGTAGACGGCGAAGGTGCCGCGGCGGCCGTCCTTGACCCAGTACAGCGCGCGGTCGGCCTTTTCAAATAATTCCGTAGCGTTTTGCCCGTCTTGCGGGAAAGAAGAAATCCCTTGGCTGATGCTCAGCGGCACCTTTTTCCCGTCGGTGTAACGGTCCGGGATGGTAATAGCGTTAATGCGGTCCTTGAGGCGCTTGGCGATGATTTTGGCTTCTTCGTCGTTGGTGCGCGGCAGCATAATCACCATTTCGTCCCCGCCGTAGCGGCACGGGAAATCCGTCTGGCGCAGGCTGGTGCGGATGACGCGGCTGACTTCTTTGAGCGCCCAGTCGCCAATTTGGTGGCCGTAGGTATCGTTGATTTGTTTGAACAGGTCAATGTCTAACACGATAACCGACATAATCAAATCAAACCGTTTGGAGCGGTAAATTTCCTCGGCGAATTTTTCGTTAAAGAAACGGCGCACCGGCAGTTTGGTCAGCTCATCGTAATTAGACAGCTCTTGCACGCGTTCAAACAAAGCGGCGTTGTCAATCGCCAGGGCAATTTGAGAAGAGAACTGCTTTAAAGAAACAAAATCCAAATAATCAATGCGCCGGCGGGAAAGCAAATTGTCAAAGGTTAAAAAACCCACCTTGTTGCGCTGCACTTTCAGCGGAATATACACCACATTGTGAATGGTGCGGTAGGCCGCGCCGGAGTTAAAAATTTCACCCAACAGCGTGCGCTCGTCCTCGGGCAAGTCCTCGCCGGTTTGGCGCGTCACCTCGCCGGAGATATCCACCCCCAAAATGGTTTTGATTTTGGTGCCGTCGTAATTGGTTTGATACAGGCGCACGCGGTCAAAGCGGAAATATTTTTGCACGCCCTGCAAAATCAGTTCCAGCCCGTCAGACAAACGCAACGAAGAGGCAAACACGGTGGCCAAATCGTTGAGCGCAGTGGCCACGCTGAGGCGCTGGTTTTTGGCTTGGTCAATTTCGGTATTGGTCAAATTGTGTGAAATTTCCGCCGCCACAGCCTTAATCAAACGCTTTTCCGCCGGAGTAAAAACGCGGTTTTTGCGCAGCCGTTCCAGGCGCAACACGCCGACGCTTTCTTTGATAACGGTTTTAATGTCTTCGCCCTGCAACACCATGCTGGGGCGCTGCCACTTGAGCAGCACATACACCGCGGGGTAATTTAAATCCGTAGAATCGGCAATGCCGTCTTGTAATAATTTTTTTAAAAATTCCGGCTCGTTGAGTACCGAGATGTCCTCTTGCATATCCATGCAGTACTCTTTTTTGCACATCATATTTAACGAGAGCAACGCGCGCTCCTGCTGCCAGTTAAAAAAGTACACCCGGTCCAACTTAAACAAATCCCGCAAGGCCGGCAGCGCGCAGTCCAACAGTTCGCGGCGGTTTTGAAAAGACTGGTTTAATTTTTTGCCGAATTGAAAGAGCGTGAAAGCCTCTTTATCAAACATAATTACCCCTCATAGAGCGAAAGCAAATACTGCGTTTCTTTGGCGGCGCGCTCCAACTCTATATCCAAACTGGCCTGCGTAAAACGCCCCTCCACAATTTGGGTGGCGCTGACGGCCAGCACTTTGTTTAAAATTTCTACGACGGTACCCGTAATGGTAATATTGGGCAGCGTACGGGCGCTGGCCAATATCCCCGCATAGGTTTGCAACCGCTGCGAAGAGGAAAAAATCAACTGTTCAAAGCTTTCTTCAAACGCCGGGAATACTTCCATGTCCGCCGCGGTGCGGATTTGGTTGTCCGGCCGGGCGCACCATTTAATAAATTCCAAGGCGGTCTCTTTGTCTTGGCCGGCGGCGTTCATCATCAGGTTCATGCCCGACAGATACGCCTGCGGCTGGTCCCCCGTGCGGGGCACCGGCACCGTGCTTACGCGCACGCGGCTCTTGCCCTCAAAACTGGCCACCCCCTGTTTGCGCGAGAGCAACATACTGGCTTTGCCCGACATCATGGTGCCCAGGCTGCCGCGTTCACGCAAAATGGGCATATAGTTTTTCAGCGCCAAGGTGATGTAGTCCTTCACCCCTTGCTTAAATGCGTCCGTGCCGATTTGGGTATTCTTTAAATCCGGCGTGAACAAATCAGCCCCGCGCCCCCATATTTCAGTAAAGGTGCTGCGCGTGGACAAAGAGCCGCGCCAATCCCCGTTTTGCATGGGGAAGTAGCCCTCTTGGTCCTTGAAATAATCGGCCAAGCGCGCGCACACCTCCAGCAAGCCTTGCCAAGTGGCCAGGTCTTGCTCCGGGTGAGCGGTTACTTTTTTGAGGTGGTCCGTGCGGTAGTGCAACGCACTCATGTCAAACCACCACGGATAGGAATATAAATCTTTGGTGCCCGGTTTGCAGCAGTGGGGTTTGAGTGGGAAAAGCACCGTAGAAAGCGAGAGCCCCGGGTCCAACTTAGACAAATTCTCCGCCACGCCCGCGCGGGTCAGCAGCGCCGTCCAATAATGCGGGATTTGCACCACATCGGGGATCACTTCCCCGTCGGCCGGGTGTTTGAGCGTAAAAATCTTCTTCCACAAAATATTGCGCGTCAGCACTTGCACCGTCAGCTGTGCGCCCGGATGCTCTTGCTCAAAACGCTGAGAAAGCAAATGATATACTTCTTTAGTCCGCGCGCCACAGTCCGGCATTACCCACAAAATCATGCGTTTATTTCTCCCAATTTTTTACCTTTAAATTCGGGTTAATGTTAATATTCCACTTTTTATTCAATGCATCCGGCCCGGCCGCTTCCAGCCGCCGCCACGCCGCCAAGGCAATCATCGCCGCATTGTCAGAAGACATGCCCCGCTGCACAAAGCGCACGTCCATGCCCTTTTGCGCGCCCTGCTCCTGCAGCATTTGCCGCAACAAGCTGTTGGCCGCCACCCCGCCGCCCACGGCAATGTGTTTGACTTTATACTTCTGCGCCGCCAACAAGGTTTTTTTGACCAAAGTCTCACAAACGGCTTGCTCAAAGCTGGCGCACACATCGGGCACGCTGACCTGCTGGTGGTCGCGCAAATAATAGCTGACCGCCGTCTTGATCCCACTAAAGGAAAACTCCCACGTGCCCGGCAACAGCGGCCGCGGGAAATCAATGGCGTCGCGCCGCCCTTGCAAGGCCTGCGCCGACACCTGCGGCCCGCCCGGATACGGCAGCCCGAGCAGTTTGGCCACTTTGTCAAACGCTTCGCCGGCGGCGTCGTCCCGCGTGCGGCCCAGCACTTTATAATCCCCATAGCCCTTGACGTACCACAGCTCGGTATGTCCGCCGGATACAATCAAAGCCACCAGCGGGAACTCCAGCGGGCGGGACACTTCGCCGTTTTCAAATTCACAAGCAAACAAATGCCCTTCCAAGTGGTTAATACCTAGTATAGGCGTTTTTTTAAATTTTGCAAGCGTTTCCGCCGCCACGCGCCCCACCATCAGGCCCCCGGGCAACCCCGGTCCGTGGGCAAAAGCCACGCAGTCAATGTCGTGCTTGCCCAGGGCTTGGTCTATCACCGCGGCGATTTTAGCCGCGTGCGCGCGGCTGGCCAATTCCGGCACCACGCCGTGGTATTTCTTATGTTCCTCTATTTGCGAATAAATCACATTGCTCAGCAGCTTTTTACCGCCGACCAGCAACGCGGCGGAGGTTTCGTCGCAGGTGCTTTCAATACCTAAAATGGCAAAATCTTTTTTCATATCTATTTTCTCTTGGTCCCGTTTTGTTTGGCCGCTTGCGCCTGCTTGGCTTGTTGCGCCGCGCCGGCTTCTTGCTCGGCCTGTTCATGGGCGGCTTTTTCCAGCTCGGCCTTTTTGGCTATGATTTTTTCGGGGCCTTCTTTTAAAATTTCCACGGCTTTGTCCAACACCGGGTCTTTTTCTTTAAACTCCACCTTGGGCTCTGCTTTGCCCGGGGTATAGACCACATTATTGTACTGCATAAATACTTTAGCTTCCTCTTGCGGGTCCACTTTTACTTCCACATCCGGGAAAATGCCCCCCTCTTTTTCTTTGCTCTTGTCGCGGTAATTGCGCTGGATGAGGCGGCCCTTGGGCGTGTAATACTTGGCAATGGTCAAGCGCAAACCCGCCCCGCCGTCTAAGGGCATCACCTGCTGCACGCTGGCCTTGCCAAAGCTGCGCTGGCCAACGATGACCGCGCGGTCATTGTCTTGCAATGCGCCGGAAACAATTTCGCTGGCGCTGGCGGAACCTTGGTTGATCAACACGGCCATCGGCAAATCCGGATAGGCCGCCGTGGCGTCGGTTTTAAACTCTTGGTAAAACTCCGGCTTGCGGCCCTGCGTATAGACAATCGTTTGGTGATTGCCCATAAACAGCTTGGCAATATCCGCCGCGCCATTGAGCAATCCGCCGGGGTTAAAACGCAAATCCAACACCAAGGCCTTCATGCCTTGTTTAGACAATTGTTTTAACGCTTTTTGCACTTCTTCAGTGCTGTGGCCGGAGAAGTCCACCAAATAAATATACCCGATTTTGTCCTTCAACATGCGGGAGTATACCACTTCCGGCACGATTTTCTGCCGTTTGAAATGATACTCAGGCAAATTTTCATATTTTCCCGTTTTGGCGTTTTTGCGACTCATAACGATATTGACCTTGCTGCCCACCGGCCCGCGCATCAACTCCACGGCTTCGTCCAGTTCCATTTCCGAGACTTCTTTGCCGTCCACCCGCAGCACCCGGTCCCCGGGCATGACCCCGGCCGCAAACGCCGGCGTATTGGGCATGGGGCTCATTACGGTCACAAAGCCGTCCACCTTGGACAAGCGAATCCCCAGTCCGCCGAAATCACCGCGGGTATCGTTCTTTAAATTCTTATAATCTTTGGGCTCCAAATACTGGGAGAAATCATCCAGTTCATCCACCACGCCGCGAATGGCCCCGGTAATCAGGGTGTCGCTGTCCATGGACTCTACATAATTTTCTTTCACATATTCCAGCACATTAATAAAGGTGCGCAGTTTCTTCAGCCCGCTGTCGGCCGCGCTGTAGGCGTAAGGAAACAGCGTCCCCACAAAAAATACCGCCGCTGCCACAGCGACCCATTTGGTTGTATGTTTGTTGTTCATAAAATCCTCCGCGCCCGCGGGCGCGCCTATTATTGTTTCAGCCAATCCAGCGGATCCACCGCCGTCGTTCCTTGGCGCGTTTCAAAGTAAACCGCATACCGCCCCGTGCCGGAGCTCTGTTGCGTGTCCAACCCGGCCGTACCCAGCACGCCGCCCTGCGGCAGCTTTTCGCCGACCGTCGCCTCTATGCGCTGCAAAAAGCCATAGATGCTAAAAAATCCTTTGCCGTGGTCCACAATGACCACATTACCGTACGAGCGGAACGGCCCGGCGTAAATCACATCCCCCGCCGCTACACTGCGTACGTTTTGGCCCGCGGCCGCGGCAATTTTGATGCCGTCGCGGAAAATCCACGTATTCAAATCCGCACGGTACTCTTTGCCAAATTTGCTAATCACCTTGCCCTGCACCGGCCACGGCAAAGAATGCGCCGGCACGTCTATCTTGGCGATAGAAGATTGCTTTTGCGCCGTTTGCCCGGCTTTCTTGGCGGCGGCGTCCGCCTTGGCCTGTTTGCGGGCGGCCTCGGCCTTACGCTGACGCTCAAACTTGGCCAACAAATCATCCAAAGCGCGGGCGGATTTGTTGAGCTCGTTGATTTCCTTGCGGATTTCCTCGGCCTTGCGTTTGGTCAGCTTGAGGTCTTGCTGTTTCTTTAAAAAGTTCGTCGTAATGACCTGTTGGCGCTGCTCAATTTGGCTGCTTTGGGCCATGAGTTTTTTATTTCTTTTTTCAAAATCGTAAATCTTTTGCTTGGCGGCCTTGCTACCCTCTTGCAGCCCTACGGCAAACTCCGCCTTATGGGTCAAAGCGCGCTCCAAAAGCAGCTCCTCTTCCGGCAAGGTTTCCCCGGGGCAAAAGACACACCGCGGCGCCAAATAATATTGCTGCAATTCCTCGGCCAATACCCCGCGCCACATGGGCAGGCTGCGCTCTAAAGCGGCGCGTTTGTCTTCCGTAGACAAAATGGTCTGCTCTACGTAATTAATGTCCGATTCCAGCTTATTCTTTTGCCGCTGCGCCTCAGCCTTGCGGCTTTCCAACGCGGCCATTTCCTTGGAAATAGCCTGCTCCTGCGCGCGGTATTTTTTGAGTTCCTCTTGCTTTTGCGCCGCTTGCTGTTTCAAGCGTTGCAGCTCTTGTTTGCGCGCCTCTTCGCCCCCGGCGGCCCACAAGCCCGGAGTAAAACAAAGTCCCACGCACAACAAAGCTAAAATTTTTGCCATTTGCTTAACGTCCACCCCAACAGTCCGCAAAACACCCAAATGCCCAGCTGCCGCTCCAGCGAGGTAAATTGCTCCAGCGGCTGCACCAGCACCCCGGCGGGATACACCAAGGCAAACCACACCGCCCCGGACAATACCGCCGCCACCAAGGCAGACACCACCCCGCCGCCCAAATGGGCTTGCCCGCGGGAAGGATACGCCTCTACCATAAACATAAACGCAAAAAACAGCACCAAGGCCAGCACGCAGGCCAAATTAACCGCGCGCAAACATACCCCCGAATAAAAAGCCAGGTCGGCTTCTTCAGCGGAATATTTAATGGAAAGCTGCGGGTATTCCGCGGCCAAATTTTGGGTAAAGGGACGGATATTGCTCACGGCCCGGTCGGCCAGTTTTACTTCAAAGTAGGCCGGCATTTGTTCCCGCCCCAAAGCCACCAAGGCCTCCGCCAAACGGGCATTGCGGGCCTTTAAAGCGGCCAAGCCGTCCTGCGGGGAATAGAGTTTGACAGACAAAATGTCCTCTTTGGCGCTGAGGCTTTCGCCCAAGGCGGTCAGCTCTTCATTGCTTTGGGAACGGGTCAAGGCCAGCACCACTTTAAAATCTTGCGTCAGGGCATCATGATAGCGCGAGAGTTGCAGCTGCACAAAGCTGACGGTTTGCCACAATACCGCCACGGCAAACACCAAGGCAAACAAACGCCGGTAGCCGCGAAAAACGACTTTATTGGTTTTCTTTTTTTTCGGTTTATCTTGCAAAAAATCTTCCATGCTCTTCTCCGCGTAGGCTAAAAGCCCATAGCTTTTTCAAACTTGGCCTTTAACTCGCTGTTATGATACACCCCGCCAAACGCGTCCGACCCCGGGCCGTACGCCACGCCCAGCAGCATGCCGCCGGAGTGGTTGCCCGTGGCCCAGCGCAGCCCTTGGGCTTGGTTGAGCTTTACAATCAATTCCTCATACGAAGGAATTTTGCCGTCCAACTTCAAATCCGTCGGCACGCCTAAGGCTTCGTTGACCATTTCCTGCAATTTTTCCGCAGTTTGTTTTTTGGCGGGCAAATTTTTAAAAGCCGGATACACATAATACAACAAATGTTTATGCGCAAACAAATTTTGGTAATACGGATAATTGACGTAATCGGTATTTCCGCCGTAGAGCATTTCCCCCTGGGCGGATTTATGTTGAAAGGTATCGGCGTCCAAGTGGCGGTACTCAAAAACAGGCACCCCGGTTTCATGGTCGGCGTTGAGGTAAAGCAAGGTGTTGCCCTGGCGCTGGGCAAAAGTCCACAGCGTGTCCAAGGTCTCGTCCAAATTCATCATTTCCCACAAGCTCGGCCCGGCCTCGTTGTCGTGCAGGGCCCAATCCACCTTGCCCGCTTCCACCATCAGCACAAAGCCCTTTTCGTTTTGGCTGAGCAGTTCCAAGGCCTTCTGCGTCATTTCTTTCAGCGTAGGCGTAGCGGGGTAGCGGTCTTTATCCCCGTAAAAAGGCATCGCCTCCGGGGAGAACAAGCCCAGCACGCGTCCGTTTTGCACGCGGGCCAGCTCGGCGCTGTTTTTGACCACTTGCCAACCTTGTTTTTTGGCTTGCTTGAGTAAATTTTTATTTTCTTTTTGGTTGAAGAACTGCAAGCCGCCCCCCAACACCACTTGCGCTCCGCTTTGCACCAGCTGCCGGGCAATTTCATATTTTTGGCGACGGCTTGGCGTATGGGTTAAAAAGCCGGCCGGGGTGGCGTCAGTGACATATACGTCCGTGATCACGCCGACGGATTTGCCTTGTTTCAGTGCCTCTTCCAGCAGAGTGACCGTCGGGCGGCCCTCAAAATCCACCCCTACGCGGTCCGGGCGGGACAGCACGCCGCCGGCCATTTGCGTGGCTGCGCAGGCAGAGTCCGTCACCACCGTGTCATAGGTATTGTTGAAATACATCCCCGTGACAGAGGCATTGATAAATTTTTCCAAGGTGGAACGTTTGTCCGGGTATTGGGGCAGCTGCGTATTACGCACGCCCTCCATAAACAAGCCCATCGTGCCCGGGCCCATGCCGTCGCCAATGAGCCAAATGACGTTTTTGGCCCCTTGGGCAAAGCCGCCCGACGCCACAAACAAACAAAGCAACAATCCTGCCCACTTCTTCATCATAAATCCTCTCTAAGCGGCTGTCTTTTTATACAGCTCCATATAATCCTGGGCCGATTTATCCCACGAATTGTCCTTAAGCATGGCATTTTTAACCAGCTTGTTCCACAGTTTTTTGTCCGGGTATAAGGACAAGGCCTTATCCAGCGCGGCGTAAATGCCGTTTTCGCTGAAGTTGCCGATGAAAAAGCCCGTTGCGGCGGCATTGTCGCTGCCGTCTTTGTACCCGACGACGGTGTCCACCAGTCCGCCCACTTTGCTGACCACGGGCAGCGTGCCATACTTCATAGAAATCATCTGCGACAATCCGCACGGCTCAAAGCGAGAAGGCATTAAGAACAAATCCGCCCCAGCGTAAATTTGATGCGCCAGTTCTTCATCCAGCTTGCCTTGGTACGCAATATCGGCCGGATATTTTTTGGCCAAAGCGCGGTATTGTTTCTCCAACACCGGGTCCCCACAGCCCAAAATGACAAACTGGGCCTTGCCGTGCAAACGCTCTATAGCGCCCAGGGCGGCGTCCAGCCCCTTTTGATAGTCCAAGCGGGAGACAATGCCCACCAGCGGTTTGGTCGGGTTCTCTTCCAAATTCAGCTCTTGCTGCAGCTGCTGTTTAGACACGGGTTTGTTTTTGGCAAAGGTCGCCGCATCATAGCCAATGGGCAGCAACGTATCAATTTCCGGGTCCCAAATTTCCGTATCAATGCCGTTGACGATACCGTAGAAATTTTTGCGGCGGTACTTGAGCAACCCCTCCAAGCCAAAGCCCATAGACGGGTCCGTCTGCACCTCTTGCGCATAATGCGGGCTGACGGTGCTGACATTATCGGCAAATACAATACCGCTCTTTAAAAAGCTGATTCCGCCGTAGTATTCAAATTTATCCGGCGTAAAATCGGCTGGGTGGAAACCCGCCTTTTCAAAGCTGGAATACGGAAAATGCCCCTGATAAGCAATGTTGTGAATGGTCAGCAGGCAGCGGGTGCGGGTGTAAAAAGCGTCCAATTTGTAAACGGTTTTGAGGTAAGCGGCAATCAAAGCGCTTTGCCAGTCGTGGCAGTGGATTAAATCCGGGCGGAACCCCACAAACTTGCACCCTTCCAACACGGCGCGGCTAAATAAGATAAAGCGTTCGTCGTTATCCAAATAATCACCGGTTTTGGTGCGGTAAAAATCCGGGCGGTCAAAGTACTTGCGGTTGCCCACAAAAAACACCAGCACCTTGCCCCAGTTGATATAAGACAAAGACACCTGCTCAATGCGTCCGCCAATTGGGATTAAGAACACCCCCGGCACCACTTTGAGCGACGAAACGCGCCGGATATTGCGGTAATGCGGCAGGAACAAAAGCACCTTATTGCCTTTGCGCCCGGCCAGCTGCTGGCTCAGCGCGCCGACCACATCGGCCAAACCTCCGGTTTTGCAAAAAGGAAAAGCTTCACTGGCTGCCATGACAATATTCATTTGGGTTCCTCCTGGGTGTTTAAATCCGCTGCTTCGGCGGGGGCGGCGGGTTGCGCCGCTGGCTCGGCGTCCGCCGGCTGCTCCGCCGGGGTGGACGTAGATAAATCGGGGGTCTGAGCGGGGGCTTCGGATGCGGCGGGAGCCGTTTCCTGCGCCGGGGCCGGTTCCTCCTCCGGCTCAAACATATTCTTGGGCCGCTTAAAGAATGCATCTGCCGCGTCGCCGGTCTCTTCTTCCAAGGCCAAAATGGCCGGTTCGCCCAGCGGGGGCAGCTTTTCGTCAAACGGCAAATCCTCTTGTTTCTCTTGCAGCTGCTTGGCCGCAAAAACCTGCAGATCCGGCAGTTCGGAAATTTTATTTAGTCCAAACAACCGCAAAAATTCATCCGTGGTGCCATAGACCATGGGGCGGCCGATGGTGTCGCGCTTGCCCAGCACCCGCACCAAACCGCGCTCTAACAATTTCTCTAACGGGGCGGCCACATCCACCCCGCGAATCATTTCCATTTCCGCACGCGTGACAGGCTGCTTATAGGCCACAATGGCCAACGTTTCCAAAGCGGCGTTGGAGAGGCGGGTGGTCATTTTTTCATTGTACAAGCGGCGCACCCAGCGGCCATATTCGGGCTTGGTGCACATCTGGTACCCGCCGCCGATTTCCAAAATGCGGATGGCGCGGCCCGTGTCTTCGTATTCCCGGGTCAGCTCCTGAATGATTTCCAGCACGCGCTTGGCGTTGACCGTCTCCACCACTTCGGCAATGCGAGAAGGTTTGAGCGGACGGTCGGTAATAAAAAGTAAATTCTCCACAATTTGCTTGGCGTCATCGGCCTCCAGCAAGGGTTGCTGGGCCGGCTGCGCCGGGGCCTGCGGGGTATCCGGGGTATTTTCGGGGGAAGCGGGATGTAAAGTTTCTTCCATAAGTTCTCCGTTAGGCTGCCGCGTCCCCGTGCATGAGTTCGCGGAAGTCTTTGTCTTTGTTATCGGGGTTTAAATAAATGCGGATTTGGCCGTCTTGTTCGTCTTGGCGGGCCAATAATTTTTTAATCTTCATCAGCTCCAGCACCGCCATAAAGCACGTAATGATGCCGCGTTTTTTGGTCTCGCCCACAAAAATGTCATCCAGCAGCACCCACGGGCGGGCCTTAAGCATATCCACCACTTTTTCCATTTTGGTTTCAATGGGAAATTCTTCAATTTTCAGCAGCTCAATGCGTTTGCGCTCATCCAAGCGGTCAAAGGCACGTTTGACGGCGGAAAGCAAGTCAAACAATTGCAAATTAAGCACTTTTTCGCCATTGTCAAAAATAGGAGCCGATTTATAAAAGTTATCTTTGTTCTCTTCCAGTTTTTCGTCCAAAAATTTGCCGGCCTCTTTGTATTTTTGATACTCCAGCAATTTGGCGATTAATTCTTTGGCCGGATCGGGGCCTTCGTTCTCGCTGGTGGGCACTTGGGAAGGCAGCAAACTCTTGGTCTTGATTTGCATGAGCGTGCTGGCCATGACTAAAAACTCCCCGGCAATTTCCAGGTTCAGTTCTTTCATCACGTTGAGATAGTCCAAATACTGCTTGGTAATCTCAGACACCGTCACATCGGTTACGTCCAAATTGTCTTTTTTAATCAAGTGCAGCAGCAGGTCCATGGGGCCTTCAAACACATTGATATGCACATTGATGGGTGCGGTGTTGATCATAAATCCTCAAATACCAAAAATTTTGCCCAGCAAACTGACGATAAAATACATCGGCGGATATAAAATAAAGCGAAACAGCCCCGTAACAATCAGCCCCAGCACCACGTACATGCCAAAGCGGCTGAAGAAATGCGAATACGCCAACGCCGCCCGCAGCGGCAGCAACGCCTCTACAATGTGCCCGCCGTCCAGCGGCGTAATGGGCATTAAGTTAAACACCGCCAGCAACACATTGATTTGCAAGCCGTATATAAACAGCCGGACCAGCTGCTCGGTGGCCGCCGGGCTCAACCAGGCCGACACCAACAACAACTTAATCAAAAACGCACACACCACCGCCAGCAATAAATTGGCCGTCGGTCCGGCCAAGGCCACTTTGCCCATGCTTTGGCGCGGAGACGGCAAGCGCAAGGCATTGACCGGCACGGGCTTGGCCCAGCCGAACAAGGGCAGACCGCACAGGTAACAAATCGCCGGGACCGCCAAGGTGCCGATGGGGTCAATGTGGCGCAACGGATTGAGCGTCAGCCGCCCCATGATGTAGGCGGTGTCATCGCCCATTTTGTACGCGGCATAGCCGTGCGCAAACTCATGCAGCACAATGGAGAAAAACAAAACCGGCAAAATCAGAAACAAATCCATAATGCTATTCTACTAAATATCGCGCGTTCGGGCACGCCCGTTTGGCAATACAAAGGGCCCCGCTGCTTGCGGGGCCCCACCCATTTAAATAGCTTTTTATTTAATCACCGTACCCGTTTGCCCGGTTTGGTAATGTACGATGCGGATTTCTACGCCCTTTTCCTTGGCCAGGCGCACGGCGTCGGGGTGCAGCACGCTGGCGCCATTCAAAGCCAGTTTGTACATTTCGTCAAAATCCAACACTTCGTATTTTTGGGCCTTTTGGTCCTTGTTGGGGTCGGCCGAGTACACTCCGTCCACATCCTTAACCATTTCCACATGGTCCGCGCCCAACTGCGCCGCCAAAAACACGGCAGATACATCGCTGCCGCCGCGCTTTAGGGTGGTGATTTCTTTGTTCTCCCCAATGCCCTGAAAGCCGGCCACCACGGGCACGTGCCCCTGCGCCAACTCTTTTTTCAAACGGTCGCCCTTGAGCGTTAAAATATCCGCCCCGGTATGGGCGCAGGTGGTAATAAGTCCAATTTGGCTGCCAGTCAGCGAGACCGACGGCACCCCCCGGTCGCGCAAGGCAATAGACAGCAGCGCCACACTGACGCGCTCCCCGGTGGTGATGAGCATATCCAACTCGCGTTTGTCCGGGTTACGGCTGATGCTGTAGGCGTGGTCCAGCAAGACATCGGTCAAATTGCCGTTGGCCGAGGCCACAATCACGGGCAAAAAGCCCTTATCGTAGCGGGACTTAATCAAGTCCGCCGCCATAAAAAGTTTCGCCTTATTGGCCAGCGTATTGCCGCCAAATTTCATAATGCACACGGGTTGGGACATAACTCCTCCTGTATTACTATTATAACTAAATTTTTGCTGCCGCCGCCGCGGCAAAGAGTTATACTATAGACAAAGGGGGCTTGTATGAAAAAAATTATTTTACTGCGCCACGGGCAAAGCGCGTGGAATTTGGAAAACCGTTTTACGGGGTGGACGGACGTACCGCTGACCGAGCAAGGCATAGCGGAAGCCCGCCAAGCCGGGCGGCTGCTTAAAGAGCAAAACATTTTGCCGCAGCGGGCGTTTACTTCTTATTTGCGCCGGGCGGTCAAAACGCTGGATTTGGTGCTAGAGGAGCTCAACCGGGAGTGGATCCCGGTGGAAAAATCGTGGCGCTTAAACGAAAAACATTACGGCGCCTTGCAAGGGCTCAACAAGAGCGAAACCGCTGCCAAATACGGCGAGGAACAAGTGAAAATTTGGCGGCGCAGTTATGACGTGCCCGCCCCGGCCTTGACCGAGGCCGACCCGCGCAACCCGCGGTTGGACCCGCGTTACCACAATGTGCCGCCGCAATACCTGCCGCTGACCGAATCGCTCAAAGACACGATAGAGCGCATTTTGCCTTATTGGAAAGAGGAAATTTTCCCCCGCTTAGAGCAAGAGGACACCTTGCTGGTGGCGGCGCACGGCAATAGTCTGCGCGGGATTATCAAATACCTCAAGGGCATTTCGGACGCGGATATTTCTGCGCTGAACCTGCCCACGGGCGCACCGTATGTGTTTGAATTTGATGACCAGCTGCGGCTAACCCAGGACTATTTCCTGGGCGACCCCGAGGAAATCAAACGTAAAATGGCCGCCGTGGCCAATCAGGGCAAAAAGAATTAACCGCTAGCGCCAACTAATATTTGTATTCCCAAAAATTCGGCGCTTTGTGGGAGGGTTCGCTGCGCCCTGTTTCCGTCCGGCACACTTGTTGGGCCAAAGAGCTGGCAATTTGGGCGTGGCAATAGCGGCGAGTATCATCATCGGCGTACACCGTAAACTCCGGTACCTCCGGAAAGTAATTGCTTTGACACTGCGTACGGCCACCGCCACCGTACAGAGACAAATCGCAACTGCCCCAATTCCACTTAAAAACCAACTGATTGCCGTATCCTTCCACCGGCACCAACTTCTCAGAAAGCGGAGCCCCCATAGAAATATCCATTTCTGCAAAACTTTGGGGGTATTCTCCATTGGTCATAAAAAACAGTTTTTGGGCATTGTTTAAGGCCGTCCCCGCAATGACCAACTGCTGATAGCGGGTGCGGGCCACCGCCGCTTGATACTTCGGCAAGGCAATGGCAGCAAGTATGCCAATGATGAGCACAACGACTAATAATTCAATGAGCGTAAAGCCGCTTCTCCGTTCATCACACAAGGTCATGCTGGAAAGTTTTAGTCCAGCATCTGTTGTGTTCCTCTTGTTTGTAACAACAGACCCTGGACTACGACTTTCCAGGGTGACGGCATTGAGGAATAACCGGCCTAAACGGCCCGTAGAGAAGTTTTTCATAATGGGGTTCCTTTTTTGATAAATTTTGCCTATACGCAAAATTTATCAAAAAAAAAACATTGTGCAAGTGTTTTAAAAAGAGTTGCCAACTTCTACGACGACAAAACAAAAATAAACAGCAGAAACAATAAGGCCGAGATTCCCGATTACGACCTTCGGGAATGACGACATAGATAAAGACAAGGGCAACAGAGAGTGGGTATAAAGTCGTTGTAAAACGTCGTCATCCCCGAGAGTCTCTATCGGGGATCTCAGCCGCTTTTGCCGTTCGCCGTTTACACAGCGGCCATCGGAGCGTTTATAAAAAATAAAATTTACAACAAAAATCCGCCTTTTGTCTGAGCCGCTAATAAGCGGCGAGTTAAAGGCGGAATAAAGAAAATTTTATTTTTTATGCTCCGCAGGCCCGCGGGGCCTTTTGCTTACTTTTCTGCCCAGGAGAAAAGTAAGATATTCCGCGGTGGTCTTTTGGTCCTTTTCTGCCCTAGAGAAAAGGACATAAAAAGGGTCTTTTGCCTACTTCTCTGCCCTGGAGAAAAGTAGGGTTTCTTCGCGGGGCCCTTGGGCTCTTTTACCTGCTTTTGAACCCACTAAAGCAAAAAGCGGGCCCCACCCAAAAGGCGGGGCCCTGCAAATCAACCGTTCGGGACGGTTTATTAAGTGATCCGCAAAAGCTTAGAACTTAATCAACATACCCAACTGGCCAACCGTGTTATCTTTGGCAAACTGCGTTTGCTGGTCGGCTGCGCTGTATTTGGCATAGCCCAAACCGGCAAACAATTGCACATATTCATTGTGGTTGTATTTGGCCACCAAATCCGCTTCCCAGGTGGAGGATTGCTGCGCGGTGCGGTCTTGGAAGGAAAAGCCGTCCAAAGAGAACACAAACTTATTCCAGGCATAATCCACGCCCACATTGAACAGTCTGATGCCGTCGCTGTAATCGCTCAAAGGCATATTCATCCCCGCCAGCAAATGGCCGACGGCCAAGCCCGGGTAGTAATTGCCAAACGAAGACACGATCCCTTTGGCGTAGTAGAAAGTAGCTCTGGGAGTAAAGGCTTCCAAGTACAAAGCCGCATCCGCCTTGACCATATACGGCGTGTCATGGCCTTCTTTGACCAAGCGGTGGCCTTCAAAGCCGCGGGCGTACTCTGCGCTGACGGCAAAGGCTTGCGGAGCAAAGGTGGCTTTAGCGCCGTAGAACCCATAATGTTTGCCGTCATAGGTTACATTGTCTTCGCTGTTTTTAATGTCGTAGCCGTACACTTGCAGCTGCCAAGCGTCGGTTAAATTCATCTTCATGTCCGCGCCGTAAATGTCGGAATCGTAGACGAGGCGTTTGATTTTACCAGCCAACACCGTGACGGCTTTAAAATCGTCGCTGTAGGTCAGTTTGGCGGCGTCTAAAGACGGAGCCGCATTCATATTAAACACATAGTGGTTGGGACCCAAATACATGACCGCGCTGTCTTCATCGCCATAAAATTGGCGGCCGACCGTGGCCTCAAAGCAGTCAAACAAGTTGGACAAGACCACATTGGCCTCGGCCACTTTTACATTGTCCCAGTAGTGTTGCAGGTTTTCACCAGCCGTAGAGCCGTTCCAAGCGTTGTTGTATTGGAACAACACATTGGCTCTCACATCCTCTACCAATTCGGCAGACACCCCCGCCAACACGCGGTATTTGGTGCCGGAACCGAATTCGTTGCTCCCGTCGTGGCGGGCGTCAAAGGCGATGGTTTGTATCTCGCCGACCAGATTCACATCTTTGAACACTTCAGCGCTGACAGGCCAAGCCATCGTCATGACCAGCAGCAAGCCCAGTAGTTTCTTCATTAGCTATGTTCTCCTTGTTGGTTTAAACTACCCTACTTTTTTACCTTAACTTATTATGGCCCGCTTGGCAAGTTTTTTGACCGGGCAAAACAAAAGCCCCAGTGGCTGGGGCTTTGAATATAAAAGCAAATAGCGCCGTCAATTCCACTCTTTTCGCAGCTTTTTAATTTCGCGTTTGATGGCGGGCTTGAGGGCTGGGTCGGCGTGGTCTATAAACAGCTGCCCGTCCAAGTGGTCCATTTCATGCTGAAACGCCTTGGCCAGCAAACCGCGGGCGCGCAGCCGTTGGCGCGTGCCCGTCTCGTCGGTAAATTCCAGGGTCACGTCCGTGGCGCGCGGAATTTCCACCCACAGCCCCGGCAAAGACAAACATCCCTCTTCCTCCACCACTTCGCCGCGTTTTTCCACCAGCTCCGGGTTGATAATGACCACGCGTTTGAGCGGGGCGTTCTTTTTATCTGAAGACGGAATCAAAATCACCGCCATGCGGTAACTCAAACCGATTTGGTTGGCCGCCAACCCCACCCCGTGCACAGACAGGCAGGTCTCTTCCATATCCTTAATCAGTTGGGGCAAAATAGGCTCCAGCGTTTTAAAATCCGTCGGTTTTAGTTTTTGGCGGAGAATGGGGTCCCCGTATTTGACTACTTTATAAATCATAGCGTATGGTCCTTTTATTTATCTGCTAAAATCTGCGCCGCTTCAGCCGCGGTGGTGCAACTGCCCAGCCGGGCCATCAGCTCCGGCGTAAAGGTCTGCGCCAGCAGCCCCAGCACCTGCAAATGCTTTTGAAAGAAAGCCGGGCGCGCCGGAGAAAGCAACAAAAACAAAACTTTGATTTCCTTGTGCGCCGCCGGGTCGGGCAAGCCTTGGGGCAATACGGCCAACGCCGCTTCAAACTGCTCCAGCTCCTCCAGGCGCACATGCGGAATAGCCAGGCCCGTGTCTAAGGTGGTGGACATGCCTTTTTCACGCTCGGCAATTTGACGCTGCACTTCACGGCGGTCCAATACGCCGCCGGCCGGGCAGAGCACCCGCAAAAGTTGCTCCAGGACCTCGTCTTTACTGGCCGGGTCCCGAAGCAGGAAAATCCGTTGCGCAGGCAAAAGCGTGCTTAATTTTATTTTTTCTTCTAAAGCCATATCCGAACTTTTATCCTATCAAATCTTTTTCGCCCCCGCAAACGGGAAAAGGGTTATTTTTTTAATTTTTTAAGCAACTTGGCGGCGGCGCGGATGTCTGCGGCGGCCAGCTCCAGCCAAGGGCGCGCCTGCTCAGGCTGCCCCATTTGCACGTATGCTGCGCCCAAGTGGTAGCTGACCTCGGGGTTTTGCCGCACGAAATCTTCATCCAAACTTTGCAACAGTTCCAGGGCTTGGGCGTACTTGCCCTGCTGGTAATAAACCCACGCCAACGAATCGGCAAACGCCCTATCGTCGGGCCGCAAAGCCAAGGCCTGCGTGACCAGCTCTTGCGCTTCGTCCAAACGCACCTTGCGCTCGGCCAAGCTAAAGCCCAGCAAATTGTAGGCGGCGGCGTTTTTGGGGCTTTGCGCAATTAGTTGCCGCACCTGCTCTTCCATTGCGCGGTAGCGGTGTAAATCCTCTAAGGCAAAAGCATAGGCCAACCGGGCGTTTTCATACTTGGGGTTGGTCTGCAGCACGCCCGCAAGCACCCGGGCGGCCCGGCGGCTATCCTGCGCGTCCATTAAAGCCAAGGCGTAAAAATACCCCACTTCCACATTCTTGTCAAAACGGGCATAGGCCTGTTTTAAGGTCTGCAAAGCTTGGGCATTGTTGCCGCTGCGCTGCTCATAAAAAGCCACCTGCAGCCATTTGCCCGCCTGTGTGGCAAAATCGGCCGATTCACGCAAGTATTGTGCCGCCTGGGCATACTGCCCGTCTTCTTCGGCATACAGGGCCAAAAAATAATTGGCGGGATTGTCCCCCGCGTCCAGCCCCTTGGCCTTCAAAAAATATTCCTTGGCTTTGGCATGGTCCTTAACTAAGACATACACCGAAGCCATGCGCGAATACATCGCCGCGCTTTGGTAGCCTATTTTTTCCAACTCTTCCAACTCATGCAACATCAAAAAAAGTTGTGAGGTTTTTTCATATACTTCCGCCCGGGCCAAATAGGCTTCGGCATAGTCCGGGTTGCGCTGGGTGGCCTGGTTGTAATATTTTAAAGCGGTCGGAAGGTCTTTTTTGCTGCGGTAAATATTGCCCGTTTCATAATCAATCACGTGGGCAAAAGCCGGATAGTCCGCCTTGCGCTGTTGCAAAATCTGTGCTGCGCGGTCCACATCCAAAAAGCTCAGCAGCAATACATATTGGTAAAAAATGCGGGGGTCGTCGGGGGCTTGGGCCAAAGCTTGCTCGTAGTAGTCCTGCGCGCTTTTTAAGTCCCCTTTGCGCCAACGGTACAGCGCATAGACGGCCAAATCCTCTGCGTCCAAGTCCGGCTGGGTGATATAGTCGGCATAGGCGTCAGCCGCTTCCAAGCGGTCGGCCGCCAGCTGGCAGGCCAACATTTGCCGTTTTAAATAGGTATTTTGCGGGGCGCGGCGCAACGCCTTTTCATAATAAGCGCAAGCGGCCGTTTCGTTTTGCTGCTGGGCATAAAAAGCGCGGACGACGTCCATATACAAAGCCGCTTCCGCCCGACCCGCCGCTGAGAGCGGCAAAGCTTGCCCCGGTACCAAACCCGCACAAAGCAAAAGAAAAACAGCCCCTATTTTCTTCACAAATTCATCCCTAAAATCAGCCCGTCGCAACCCGGGCCGTAAAAATCCTTACGCCGTCCCAACGGCTTCAACCCCGCCCGAGCATACAAGGCCTGCGCGGGGGCATTGTCTTGCGCCACTTCCAAACTCACCTGCTCCGCCGCTTGGGCGCGCAACGCCGCCAAAGCCTGCTGCAAAAGCGCCCGTCCGATGCCTTGCCGCGTGTGGTGCGGGGCCACGGCTACATTGAGTATTTCCGCGCAACCCGCCGCGCAACGCAGCGCCAAAAAGCCTACGGTTTCACCCTGTTGCTCGGCGCACCAAATCCAAGCGCAAGGCTGGGCCAATTCCGCCACAAAGCCGTCTTCCCCCCAGCCAGCGGCACGGGGTTGCTGCCGCTCTAAGGCAGCCAGGGCGACCGCGTCGGCAGGCAAGGCCCGGCGCACCTTCATCGGCCCAACTCAAAGCGGGCCGGTTTTAAATACAGCGGTTCCAGCGCGTCTTTTTCAAATTGTTCTTCTTCGGCCATTTCAATGAGCGTTTGCGGACGGACCCGGCTGTCGGCCATGGGGGCCAAGCGGTACTGGTTGCCCAGCAAGGCCACCAAAGAGGCGCCGTCTTTATCCACCCCGGCGCAAAAGAGCGGCTCGCGCCGCGCGGCCAAGGTAATCAGCAACTGCTCTTTAGACAGCCATTGCGGCGGCTCGTTCTTTCCGTCAAAAATCTGCAAGAAATACTCGTCGCGAAACGCATGCAGCACCACGGCCACCACGCCTTCGGGGTTGGCTTCTTTCCACACGTGGTACGCGCGGGACGCCAACACTTGGCGTTGCAAAATTTCAAATACCGTCGCGCTGCGCACCTGCGCACCGTTTAAATATTTGAGCATAGAAGCGAATGTCAGCGAAATGCGTATGCCCGTAAAACGCCCCGGCCCCCGCACAAAGAAAATCCGTTTCACGTCCGTCATTTCCGCCCCGGCCTTTTGCAGGGTCCGCTCCAAAAGAGGCAGCAGCAACTGCTCCTGCTTGATGCCTGTTTTGTGAAAGGAATAAATCTTTTCCCCGTCGCCGGCACACACCAACAGCAACGGCCCGGAGCTGTCCAGCCCCAAAGTTATTTTTCGGTTGTTTTGCATAGTTCCTCCGCCAATACTTCCGACGCGGGCCCCGCGCCATAAATGGTAATTTGCCGCCGGTCGCCCTCTTGCAAGGCAAAGTCCATTTCCAAATGGTCCTGGGGCAACATGCGGGCCAACGGGTCGGGCCACTCGGCCAAAATGACGGCTTTTTCGTCCTCTAACATTTCCTCAAAGCCCAAATTAAACACTTCCCCCTCGCTTAAGCGAAACAAATCAATGTGAAACAGCGTCGTATGGCCTTTTTGGTAACGCTTCATCAAGCTAAAGCTGGCGCTGGTGGGCGAACTTTTCAGACCCAAGGCCGCCGCCACCCCTTTGACAAACACCGTCTTGCCCGCGCCGATCGGCCCGCGCAAAAACACAATCTCTCCGCCCCGCAGCAAGTGCGCAAACCGTTGCGCCAATTGGCGGGTTTGCTCGGCGGAAGTAGAAATAAAAGTCCATTTTTTCATTATTTCACCGTTTTGATACACACCTCACGGCCGTTTTCCACCGTGCGGTCTAAATTCATCGGGTCCAAAAAATCTTTACCGTCCACCACAAATACGTATTTGTATTCCCCGGCGGCCAGCGCCAGCGAGGTTTCAAAATATCCCCGGGCATAGGGTTTGAGCTCTATCGGGGTGCGGCCCCAACCGTTAAAATCCGCCTGCAGCTGCACGCTTTTGGCTCCCGGCGCCGTCAGAAAAAAATTGCGGTATTTGATTTCCGTATCGTATTTTTCCCGTGCGGGGCGGGAAAGCGCAGACAGGTCTTCTTTATCCAAGGTGGCAGATTGTGCGGCGCTTTCTATAGAGCCGGAAGTATAATCGTAATAATCCTCTCCCACGACAAAAAACCACGTCAGCGCCGCGCAAACCAGCAACAGAAAAAACCCAAACAGCGCACCCGGTTTTTTGGCGTTCATTTCAAATACTCCCTATCATTAAACTCCGCCCCCAAAGACAAGGCCAACGCCTTCACAGCGGCGGGGTCAGCCCCGGTGTTTTCCACGCAGCTGGCGGCCACGCGGTCAAACCCGGCTTCGGCGCAGGTTTTGATAAAATCTTTTACGCTCTCATAACCGTTTTCGTACCCGGCGGCGGGACGCACCAACTGCCGCCAAAGCGTTTCGTTTTCGGCATTGAGGCTGACGTAAATAATATCCAAATCTTTTTTGAGCTCGGGCACGATGTTGCGGTGATGAATTAAATTGCCCAAGCCATTGGTATTGAGACGGATTTTAAACGGCGGATAAGTGCCGTCCGCCTGGGCTTGCTTCAATGCGTGGGCAATGGCCAGCACGGCGTCCAGGCGCAGGGTCGGCTCGCCAAATCCGCAGAATACCACCTCTTGCACGGGGGCGGCGCGCAGCTCTTTGTCTAGCGCAGAGAGTACCTGGGACACGGTGGGCTCTTGGCCCTGCAAGTCCAAATTGTGCCCGTCAAACTGCATATGCCATTTGGTCTTGATGCAAAAGGTGCACAAATTGGGACAGCGGTTGGTCAAATTAATGTACAAACCGTTTTTAAAACGATACACGATAGTTGCTTCTGACATACAATACCTCTTTTATTATTATAGCAGTTTCGCGCCCGGGGCAAGAGAGTAGGCAGGCCCCGCGAAATTTAATAAAATGTATATAGGGAAGGGTGGCCGAGTGGTTTAAGGCGTCAGTCTTGAAAACTGATGTGGAGCGATCCACCGAGGGTTCGAATCCCTCCCCTTCCGTAGAAATTGAAAACCCTGCGTGAGCAGGGTTTTTTGTTTCTACGGAAATATGAGGTGCGGCATAAATGACTTTATGCCGCAGGGATTCGAAGCCCGCAACGTGGTGTGAGTTTGAGGCCAAGGGCCGAAAGGCGAACACAGTGAGGGCGGGCCCGGGCAAAATTTCCGTCAGGAAATTTATGCAGGGCGAATCCCTCCCCTTCCGTTTTACTTCTTATTTTGTCTTGTCGCGGTGTTCTCGCCTTTATTTTATCCCGCATTCCATAAAACAGTCCCTGCGCAGCGGGCGGCAAAGTTGCTACAATGAGGGAGTACTATTTTCTACAAAGAGGTCCCTATGGCACACATTCAATATGGCAAAGAAGGTTTGGAATTAGACATCAGCCCCATTTCCCGCTGGTACGACCACGAGGAAGACCAAGAGCCCTGCATGGAATATGAAATCGGCCTGTATTTTAAAGACACGCCGCTGTTTTCCGACGAGATTGCAGAAAAGTTCGTCGCGCTCAAAGACGCACAAGCCCCGCACTTGTCCACCTTCATTTTGAATGTGCTGGCCTCGGGCCAACCGGACAATTGGATTATGTTAGAACCCAAGGTGTCTATTTTTATGGCGCCTAAATCTGCACTGGGCTGCGCCTGCCGCGGCGAGTTGCCGGGCCAAACGCCGTTTTTTATGGAGATCAAACTGGACCAAAATATTTTGGCCGACAAGCCCTATACGGAATATTCCGACACGGGGCTCTCTTTAAAAATAGAGGCTCCGCGCGAAAAATGGGGCGAGTTTGCCCGCCAACTGGAAGAGGAAGAAACCGACTTTGAGGATTAACAGACAAGCCCCGGGGCCCAAGGCTCCGGGGTTCTTTAAATTTTGACCAAGCTCCAATTGGTAGACTCTTGGTTAAAAGCTTTGCCCCCAAACACGGAGCAATCTTCTGTGGAATCATCTCCCCAACCGCTGCAATAAAAGCTCCCATCCTCTGGGCCATATCCCCGAAAGTACAAAATGTCATAATTTTTTCCGACCCTCTCAGCCCCCAGCGCATAAGAATTAGGCCCCATATATTCGTACAAACTATATTTCCAGTATTTTGACTCCGGGACTTCTATGTCCAGCAAACTAAAATCATAGGTAGCACATCCGTCCTCACTGGTCAGCATATATACATCTTGTGCAGCGGCAATGCTTTTGAGCACAGATTCGGCCTCGGCGGCGCGGGCCCGCTCTACCGATTTCTCATACTTGGGCAAAGCCACGGCAGCCAATATGCCAATGATAAGAACAACGACTAACAATTCAATCAATGTAAAGCCGCCTAAACGGCCCGTAGAGAAGTTTTTCATATTCGCCTTCCTTTTTTGATAAATTTTGTCTATATGCAAAATTTATCAAAAAAAAAACATTATGCAAGCTTTTTAGAGGTGGTTGCCAACTTCTACGACGACAAAACAAAAATAATGTCTTTCATAAAACGTCGTCATCCCCGAATGCTTCTATCGGGGATCTCAACCACTTTCGCCGTTAATAAAAATCAGGGTCATGCTGAGGGGTCTCTGCTCAGCATCTTCCATTTTCCCCGTTGTTTGTTTAATAAAGGCAACTACTAGAAAAATGGAAGATCCTGAACTACAACCTTTCAGGATGACCTCTGTTTTATTTAACAGCAAAAGACCAACGACAATAAGGATGAGATTCCCGATTACAACCCTCGGGAATGACGGCATAAATAAAAGGCCTTTTCGCCGTTTACACAGCGGCCATCGGAGCGTCTATAAAAAATAAAATTTCATACAAAAATACGCCTTTTGTCTGAGCCGCTGCCTAGCGGCGAGTTAAAGGCGGAATAAGAAAATTTTATTTTTTATGCTCCGCAGGCCCGCGGGGCCTTTTGGTCCTTTTCTGCCCCGGAGAAAAGGACATTAAATTGTGGGGTCTTTTGCCTACTTTTCTGCCCTGGAGAAAAGTAGGGATTCTTCGCGGGAAATAGGCTCCCCCCTCCCCAAAAACATTAAAACCCCAAAAAACAACCAAAGAAAAACCCCTTGGCAAACAACACCAAGGGGTTTTGTAAAACACTTTTGCAAGAAACGCTTAACGTTTGGAGAACTGGAAGCGTTTTCTGGCACCCGGCTGACCCGGTTTCTTTCTTTCCACCATGCGGGGGTCGCGGGTTAAGAAGCCGGCTTTCTTGACGGTCTTCTTGAGCTCTTCGCTGATTTCAGCCACGGAGCGGGCAATGGCGTGGCGCAAAGCACCCGCCTGGGAAGAAATGCCGCCGCCCTGCACTTTGGCAGTAACGTCGTATTCTTTTTCCAAGCTCGTCACCGTCAGCGGAGCTTTGACGACGGCCTGGTATTTTTCATGGCCTTTAAAATAGTCCGCCAACGCTTTGGCGTTTACGGTAATGACACCGGTGCCTTTGGCCAATTTGGCCTGAGCGACGGAAGTTTTGCGGCGGCCGGTTTTAATTTCTTTGGTATTGTTCATAAGACTCATCCCTCTTATTTGGCAAATCTGCCGGCGAATTCGTGTTCTTCACCGCTGAACAAGCGCAAGCGTTTCATGCGCGGCGCGCGCAAGCGGTTCACGTCCAACATGCGTTTAACGGCCAATTCCAACACTTTGGTGGAATCCTTTTCAAACTGGCGTTTGAGCGGGGTTTCTTTGGCGCCTTTGGCATAGCCGGAGTGAGAGAAATACACTTTCTCATCCATCTTGTTACCGGTTACTTTGATTTTGTTGGTATTGGTAACGACGACAAAATCACCGCAGTCCATGTGAGGGGTGTAGGTTCTTTTGTGTTTGCCCATCAGCAGCACGGCCACGCGGGTGGCCAGTCTGCCCAGGGTTTGGCCCGTGGCATCAATGTGGTGCCATTTGCGGGCGGTGTCAACTTCCTTGACGGAAGGCAAAAAAGTTTTCGTCATAAGTTTTATTTCTACCTTTTGTTATTAAAGCGCAGCGCAGTGGTGGGCGCTGCATTAATGACTCGTGGTTTCCTGTATATTATACCAAAAGAAAAGCAAGATGTATAGGAAAAATCAGAATGTCAGCCCGGCAAACAGCGCGCGAATATCGGCCAAGCGCTCCAAGCGCACAAACCGCCCACGCACTTCGGCCGCGTTGGGGAAGTCCCGCAGCCAATAGCCCGCCGTTTTTTTGCTGCGTCCCACGCCGATTTTTTCACCGTAGCGCAGCACATTTTCTTCAATCAGCTCCAAATAAATCTGCACCCGGCGCGCCGGGCCCATAGGGGCGGGTATTTGCCCGTTTAACGCTTGGGCTATATCGCGGAAAATGTATGGGTTTCCCACTGCGGCCCGGCCAATGAGCAGCCCTGCGCATCCGGCCTTAAAAAATTTTTCCGCTACGGCTCCGTCCGTAATACCCCCATTGCCCAACACGGGGATTTTAACCGCCGCGCACACGTAGGCCAACGCTTCCAAATCCGGCTCCCCGCTGTGCACATCCTCCGCCGCACGGGCATGCATGGCCACGGCGGCTGCGCCCTCGCTTTCCGCCACGCGGGCGATTTCCGCCCCCAGCAGCACCCCGCGTTTGAGCGCAATGCGGGTTTTAAGCGTCACGGGGACCTTGACCGCCTTTACCGCGGCGGCCACTAAATGGCCCAAATGCACCGGGTCCTTCATCAGAACGCACCCGGCACCGGCCTTATTGATTTTCTTGACCGGGCATCCGGCATTGATGTCTATTAAATCCGCCCCGCAGGCCTCCGCCGCCAAAGCGGCTTCGGCAATGGTTTGCTCGTCCGAGCCGAAAATTTGCATAGACACCGGCTTTTCCCGCGCGTCCACCTGCAACATTCGCCGGCTGCGGGCATTGCCATAATGTACCGCGTGCGCAGAAACCATTTCCGCACACACCACCCCCGCGCCGCCACGCAAACACAAAGCGCGAAACGGCCCGTCCGTGACCCCCGCCATGGGGGCCAGCCACAAGTTGTTGGGGGCAGTAAAAGAACCGATTTTTAATTCACGTACCCAAGCGATCATTTTCTGATTTCCTTCCAGCGGTTGCCCTGCGGAGCCGGGATCGGCTTATTCCCCGCCAAACACAAGCGCAACACCGTGCGCACTTCTACCTGGGTGTTTTTAAATTCCAAAGAATCAATAAAGCCGTCGTGGCCGGCACCGCCCGAAAGCGCGTGGTCCGTGACCGCCACCCGGTAAGTGGCCGCAGGAGAAAATGCGTTTCCGTTTACCTGCAGCGATAAAATCCGTTTCCCGGCGGGCAAAGCCGGATTGTAGCGCACCTGCAAGCCCGAAATTTGAGCAAAGTTGCCCGGTAAAGACAGCCCCTCTTCCAAGGCTTGGCGTAGCGCGCTGCCTTTCATGGTCAAATACGTTACATTGTCTGCGTACGGATACAATTTATACAAATCGTATTGCGTCACATTCCCGGCGGGCAAGTCCGCGCGCAAGGAATCGGAATACACCACCGCCGCATCACTGCGGGCCCACTTGCGCAGACAATCGGCCACAAAATCCCCCAAATCCGACTCGCCGTCCAAACGCCCGCCCAACCCCTGGGCCAATTTCCCGGCCACCCGGCCCATTTGTCCGCGCGCCGTGCGACGCACTGCAGCCACTTGCTCGGCCACGGAGGAATCCTCGCCCCAATCGCGCCGGTACAGCACCACATCTTCAAACCGGGCCGAGGCCAAACTGCCGTCTTTATTCATAAACAGGCTGACGCGCCCTACCCCGTCCAACTTAGAGCCGGGATAAACAATCAGCGTCTTGCCCACGCGGTCCGTTTCGGCCTGCTCACGGCCCAAATTAGAGCTTAAAATAATGTCTATGCCACTGACTTCCTCAGCCAAGCCCGTGTCGGTCAAGGCGGTTTCATCCTCCGGCGAACCCAATGCACTCATCAGCACCACCACCTGCGCGCCCTTATCGCGTAAAAGCTGCACGGTTTGCTGCGCGGCGGCAATTTCGTCCGTCACCTTTAATCCATTCACCCGCTGCTTGCCTTGCACCGCATGCATGCCCACCAAACCAAAAATTCCCACCTTTACCCCGCCTGCTTCTTTGAGCAGCCACGGGCGGGAACCAGCAGGTTGTTTGCCTTGGGCCGTCTGCACATTGGAGAGAATAAACGGAGCGGGGGAGTCTTTCATCATATGGCTAAGCGATGGCCAGCCATACGCTAAATCTTTTTCGGTAAATAAACGTCCGGCATACGGCAGCGTGGCGGCAGCCGTATTGAAATATCCCCCTTGGGAGAGGTTGCCCTCCGGCGTTTGGGAAAACCAGTTGCCGCCTTCCAGCAAAATAAAGGGCAGGGTTTGCTTGTCCAAAAAAGCTTTTAATACGGACAAGCCGCCTGTGACTTCATTGCCATAACGCGGCTCCGGCCGCGACCAGAAGACGCCCTCTATATCCGAAGTGAAAAACAAATTCACTGCAGGCGTTTCTTCGTGGCCGCAGCCGGCGCACAACAAACCTATCAAAACGAAAAACAACCCAACGACTTGTTTCATTTAAATTCTACAATCCGTCCCGTAGGCAAAGCCTTGACCGGCGATTGCGTTTTGAGCCCGTTCTCCAGTACGGAGCGGATAGTCATCCCTTCCAGTAATTTTTTGTCCTCATCTTTAATGCGCTTAAAGGGCCACCCTTCGCTGCCGCCATAGGCAATGTAAGCATTGCTGGCCAAGGTGTATTTTTTGTGGTTTTCCACCGGTTTACCGTCCACCAAAATTTGCAAATCTTTGATTTTGCCTTTTTTATTACGGTAAGTAATCGTCATCCCGGAATACGTAAACAAGCTGCGCGGCAACAGCGATTTTTTGACCAAATATTTCAAAAAGCTGCCGTCCACCGTCATGGTCACAATGCCATTGTCAAAGGGGTGAATGTCGGTGGTGTCTCGGCGGGTCACGGGGCCCTTTTGCATGTCTACGCGGGTACCGCCGTTATTGTGCACAAAAATTTGCGTCCCGGCCGCGGCGCGGCCCAAATCGGCAATCCAGTCATTGAGCGGACCGTCTTTGTGTTCTTTGACGGGTGAAAAACGGCTGATTTTTTCGGCCGCTTCCCCGAACACCTCATCCATTCCCGGCTCTTTGAGCGATTCGGCGTAGGCTTTGATTTTCTCATCTTCGCCCACCTTTTCAATCACCAGCGGAATCAATTCCGAATGGGCCGAAACAAATTTGCCCGTTTTGTCATCGGTTTCCAAGGTTACTTTGCTGACGTTTTGAATATAGCAGCCGCTTTCTACAAACAACGTGCCGTTGATGTATTGGTTCTGCACAATGTTATGCACATGCCCGCCAAATACCACATTCACGCGGCCGCCGAATTTCTGCCCGATTTGTCCCACATATGCCAAGGTGCCGTGTTTGGTGTCTCTTAAGCCGTCGTGCACGATGACCACCACGGCATTGACCTTTTGTTTTTCCACTTCTTTGAGGGCCTTTTCCAAGGCGGCCAACGGTTTGCCGAATTTATAGGTTTTGGCGTCGTTGGTCGGGTAACGGTTGGCCAGGCCGATGACGGCCACGCGCACACCGTCCACGTCAAAGATTTCATACGGTTTAATCAACGGGGGATATTTGCCCGTTTTGCGCTCAAAAAAGTTAGCCGCCAAGACGGAAAACTTAATATTTTTCAAAATCGGTTCCACGGCCGGGTCTTTAAAATCAAACTCGTGGTTGCCAATGGTGGTGGCGTGATAGCCAAGGGCATTCATCAAGGCCACACTTTTAAGCCCCTTAGAGGTTTTGGCCTCCGCCGTGCCGTTGGCAAAGTCTCCGCTGTCTAAGAGCAAATAATGTTTGGGCCCGTTTTTGAGCACATTGGCCAACGCGGCAAAACCGCCCTGCCCGTTGCGCGGGTAATAAAAGCCATGCGTATCACTGGTATGATAAATGACCGTGGTCTTGGCAAACAGCCCCACGGCCGACAAAAGCAGCACAAACGCCAAAAGCAGTTTTTTCATCGGGGGATCTCCTTAAGATAAAGCCGGCGCACAACCCGGCGGCTTGTTTCTATCCTAACAAAAAAAGACGCCCTCAGCAAGCGGGGGCGTCCTCTTCAATTCGTTCCTTTGCCCCGCTAAGCCAAGCGGGAAAAGGGCGATATTTTACGCAGATTTTCAATAATACCCGGCAACACTTCCAAGACTTTGTCCACCTCTTCTTGGGTGTTCTGCTCTGAGAGCGAAAACCGCACGGAGCCATGGGCAAACTTAAAATCCACCCCCATGGCGCGCAATACGTGCGACGGCTCCAACGAGCCTGAGGTGCACGCGGAGCCTGACGAGGCGCAAATGCCGTATTCATTGAGGTGCATTAAAATGGCCTCGCCCTCTACATAACCAAAACTGATATTGACCGTATTGGCCACGCGGTGCTGCGGGTCTCCGTTTAATTTGCAATCCGGGATACGGCGGAGCAATCCCTCTTGCAAGCGGTCACGCAAAGCGGCGATTTTCTGCAAGGTGCCGTCCTCGGTGCGGGTTTTGGCCAATACCGCCGCCGTACCCAAGCCGACAATATAGGGGATGTTTTCGGTGCCGCCGCGGCGGCCCTTCTCTTGGTGTCCGCCCAACAAAAAGGGGCTAAAGCGTGTTCCGCGCCGCACATACAAAGCGCCAATGCCTTTGGGCGCATGAAACTTATGCCCGGACAAAGACAACATATCAATGCCCGTACCTTTGACCGTAACGGGTTCTTTGCCCATCACTTGCACCGCATCCGTATGAAACAAAGCGCCGTGCTGTTTGGCCAAGGCGGCAATTTCCGGCACGGGGAACAAGGTGCCCGTCTCACTGTTGGCCCACATAACAGACACCAAGGCAGTGTCGTCGGTGAGGGCTTTTTTGTACTGCTCCATATTAAAGCGGCCCTGGCTGTCCACCCCAATGTAGTCTACCTTATACCCTTGGGTTTGCAAAAATTGAAACGGGTGCAATATAGCCGGGTGTTCTACGGCCGAGGTGATGATATGTTTTTTCTGCGGGAAGCTGCGCACCGCGGAAAAAACGGCCGTATTGTCGCTCTCCGTAGCGCACGAGGTAAAAATGATTTCATCCGGATAGTCCGCCCCGATTAACGCCGCCACTTCCGCGCGGGCGATATCCATGGCTTTTTTGGCTTCCGCCGCCAGCGGATACATAGAGGAAGCATTGCCGTATTTTTCCGTAAAGTACGGCCGCATGGCCTCGGCCACGGCGGGGGCCACCTGTGTGGTGGCATTGTTATCCATATAAATCAGTTTCACAACCGGCTCCTTACGCTTTTTCCACAGTAATGGACGGGTCCAACTTTTCCTTGAGCGTTTTTTCAATAAATCCCTTTAAGGTGGCGTCCGCGGCCAAGCAGCCGTGACACATGCCCAGCAAGCGCACTTTGACCGCGCTGCCGTTCACATCCACCAGTTCCACGCTGCCGCCGTCTTTGTTCAACTGCGGGCGGACAAACTCTTCCAGCACTTGCTCAATGCGTTTGATTTTTTCCACAATGGTCAACTCGGCAAATTGCTTGGCGGCCGCCGGTTTTTCCTCCGGCAAGGCGCAGGAGTTTACTTTGTCTAAAATCTTTTGGATTTCCCCTTTGCACTGGCCGCAACCGCCGCCGGCCTTGGTGTAAAAGGTCACCTCTTCCACCGTTTTGAGGTGGTTGGCGCGAATGGCCTTAATAATCGTCTCTTCAGAAACATTAAAGCAGTGGCAGACAATCTTTTCAGCCTGCTGCTCAAACACCACGGGTTGCCCCCCTTGGCGGTAGCTCTTTACAGCCGCTTCCAAGGCTTCCATCCCCATGACAGAGCAGTGCATTTTCTCAGCGGGCAAAGTGCCCAGCTCGTCGGCAATGTCTTGGTTGGTAATTTTAGAGGCTTGCGCCAAAGTCTTGCCTTTAATCATCTCCGTTAATACGGAAGACGAGGCAATTGCGCTGGCACAGCCAAAGGTTTCAAATTTAGCGTCTTCAATAACTTCGGTTTCTTTGTTAATCTTGAGCGTCAATTTCAACGCATCCCCACACACCAAGCTGCCCACTTGGCCCGTGCCGTCTGCATTCGGCACCACCCCTACATTGCGCGGGTGGCGGAAATGGTCCATCACTTTGTCGGTATAATCCCACATAAAAAGCTCCTTACTGATCTTATGTATATTATACCATTTTAGCTCTCCCGCGCCGCCGCGGGGAGGGGCTCTTTTGCACTAGACGGCCCCGTGCGCGGGCGCTATAGATTTTGCTAGAATGAAGTGCTATGAACATCAGCCGGGTTCTGTTAGTGTGCAATCCTTCCCAACCTGCCGCGGAGCAAACCGCCCGGCGGCTGGCGGACTTTTTGCATGCCCAGGGCGTCAGCAGCCACATTTTAACCGATTACAAAGCCATCGCCCAATACCCGGCGGACCTGTGCGTCAGCCTGGGAGGGGACGGCACCACCTTACGCTGCGCCCGGCAAACGGCTGCGCTGGGGATGGATGTGCTGGCCGTCAACTGCGGCAGCTTGGGCTTTTTGTCCGCCTGTGAGGCAGCCGAGGCCGAAGAGTGCCTGCGGCAAATCCTGCAAGGGCACTACGAAGTCAGCCAGCGGATTTTGCTTTCTTGTGACATTGTACGCCAAGGCAAACCGCTGCGGCAGAACCAGCTGGCTTTTAACGACTGCGTCATCAAAACCAACCAACCCCGGGCGTTTACGCTGCAAGCCCAGTGCAACGGGCGTGAGCTCAAACGCTTTTATGGGGACGGCGTGATTTTGTCCACACCGGCCGGTTCCACCGCGTATGCATTGGCCGCCGGGGGACCCATTGTAGAGCCGGATTTGCAAGTGCTGCTTTTAACGCCTATTTGTCCGCACAGCTTAACGCAACGGCCACTGCTGTTGCAGGCTGATGCCCGGCTGGAGTTTACTCCCGTCTTTAAGAATGAAGAAGAAACCGCCGTGGTCAGTTTGGACGGGCAAGATAGCTTTGAGTTGCACGCGGGAGACAGCGTGACGGTGCGCCGCAGCCCGTATTTGGCCCAACTAATTTGCGGGGGCCGGTTTGACTTTTTTGGGCGGCTGCGCCGCAAGCTGGAATGGGGGGAACGCTAATGCTGCAGAAACTTTCCGTGCGCAATTTTGCCGTCATTTCTCAAGTGGAGTTTGCCCCCCAACCGGGGCTCAATGTCTTTACCGGAGAAACGGGCGCGGGCAAGTCCGTGGCCATTTCCGCGTTGAGTTTTGCCCTGGGCGCGCGGGGTTCGGTATCCTTGATCAAAGACGGCGCGGACAAGCTGGAAGTGCGGGCCGAATTTGACGCCGCCGGACTGAGCGACGAGCTTAAACAAAAATACCTTTTGCAAAAAAATTCCGTAGTGCTCACGCGCAGCCTAGACCGCAACGGCAAGGGGAAATCGTTTATCAACGGTCGCCCGGTGGCGGTGGCGGATTTGGCGGAATTGGGTAAATTTTTGGTGGACTTTCACGGGCAGCACGAACACCAAAGTCTGCTGCGCGCCGAAGTGCAACAAAATTTATTGGACACTTATGCCGGGCTATTGCCGCTGCGGCAAAAGGCCCGCCACGCCTACCAGCAATGGCGCGACAGTTTGGCCCAATTGGAAGCGGCGCAACTGAGCGAGCAGGAAAAGCAACGCCAACTGGATTTGTGCGCGTTTCAATTGCAAGAGATTGAAGCGGCCGCCCCCAAAGAGGGCGAGGATATGGAGCTGGAGCAAAAACTCCCCCAGCTCAAACACGCCGGCAGATTATTGGAGCTATGCGCAGAAGCGTATCAGGCCTTGTACGAGGCGGAAGATTCGGCCTCAGCCCAACTGGGGCGCGCCGTCAAGCAAGTCCATGAAATGGCGGAACTGGATGAACACATTCAGGGGGCCGCCGATTCGCTGGCGCAAGCGGAAACCTTTTTGTCGGACGCGTGTGACCAACTCAGCTCTTACCAAGGCAGCTTGGACGCCGACCCCAACACTTTAGACGAAATGCTCAGCCGCCACGAAAAACTCAAACGCTTGAAATTAAAATACGGCCCGGAACTGAGTGATGTTTTTCAAACCGCACGTAACCTCAAGGCGCAAATGGACCGCCTGCAAAATGCGCAATTGGTGGAAGAAGAATTGCAGAAACAGGCGCAAAAAGCCCGCCAAGAATTAGACGCTTTGTGCGAGCAACTGCACCAGAAACGGCTGGCCGCAGCCGCACGTTTGAGCCGCTGCTTGGAAAAAGAAATCCAGCCCTTGGGCTTTGACGGATTACAATTTGAAATTGCCGTAGAAATGGACAGCGAAAATCCGGGCCCCCACGGAGCGGACCGGGTGGAATTTTTATTCTCGCCCAATCCGGGCCAAGCGCCGCGGCCGCTGCGCGCAGTGGCGTCCGGCGGGGAACTTTCCCGCGTGATGTTGGGGCTAAAAACCGTGCTGGCAGGCGAAGTGCCCGTTATGGTATTTGACGAGGTGGACAGCGGCGTAGGCGGGCGGACCGCCACCTTGGTGGGGCAAAAATTGCACGCGGTGGCCCAAGGCCGCCAAGTGCTTTGCGTCACGCATTTGGCCAGTGTGGCCGCCTGCGCAGACGCGCACTTTCACATAGAAAAAACGACCGACGGCAAAACCACCCAAGTCACCTTGCAGCGCCTCAACGTCCAAGAGACCGAAAAAGAAGTCGCCCGTATGCTGGGTGCCTTGAGCGACCAAGACCAAACCGCCCTGCTGCATGCCCGGCAAATGCTATCGGCGGCGCACCCGGCGGACTAATCTCTTATTGGCCGGACAAAAAACGCTTTTGCGCCTTTCTTTTGATACAATATAAAAGTACAGGCCGTGCACTGCATGGCCAAATCTGATATCAAGGAGCATACCATGTCTTGCAAAACGAAATGGTGGCCGCATAACTGGTTCTGCCTCAGAGGGCTGTACTGGATTTTTGTGGCTTTATTTTACGCGACGTTGCTGTACACGCTCTACATTGTCTATTTGATGAGCACCACGCCGATGTTGTCCGGCGCGGCCTATTGGCAAAACCTGTTGGGTTTCTTGGCCAATGCCCTGAGCATTATGCTGGGCTTTTTGACCATTGCGGCCATTTTGAAAGGCTTGCGCAAAATTGCCAAAGCCGTTGCGCCGTGCTGCTGTGAAACCAAAAAAGAAGAAGTTGTCGTCAGCAGCTTGGACAATAAATAAAATCTAAGGGAGCGGTCCACGGGCCGCTCCTTCTTTTGCTTACGCCGGAGCCTTGCATGAAAAAAAGTCTTTTGTTGTGTTTATCCCTTTTTCTCTTTTCTCTTTGTTGCGCCGAAACCGTTAAACTCAAAAACGGCACCTTTATCAACGGGTCTATTACTTCCCAAACCGAATACACCCTCAACCTGTCCACCTCGTACGGGCCGGTGGTGCTCAACCAGCGGGAAGTGGAAGCCATTTTGCCGGACAAGCACCGCGTGCACTTAAAAGGCGGCACGCAGCTGGTGGGCGTAATTTTAGACTTGGACGAATTTAACCTCAAGCTGCAAACCGACAGCGGTGTGGTCAACATTGATATGCCGCAAATTGTATCGGTGGAAGTGTACGACTACGAGCAAGGCGACGAAGCCCAAAAAACCATTGCCCAAAAGCAAGCTGCCCAAGCGCAAGCGGCTGCTGCTGCAGCGGCCGCCGCACAGGCCTCTGCGCAAACGGCACAAAGCGGTGCCGTGGCTTCCGCCGCGCCCAGCGTACCGGCTGCGGGCGGGCTGAGCTTTGACTCAGACATTGAAAAAGTTTTTGACACCAAAAAGCCCGAGATCGTCAACGGGCAGGTGCAAACCGTGCAGGAAATTTCCGCCGCGGAAATCCGCGCCCAACGCGCCGCGCAGATGAGTGAAGAAGAAGCCTTTTTAAAGGGTGTACGCCCGACGGAAGAAAAGGCCATCGCCCAAACGGCTGAGGCCGCCCGCAGCGGCAAGCTGGATAAAATAAAAAAGGCCGAGGCCAAAAAAGCCGCCCGTCCCAAAGACAGCAACTCCAACCGCTATTTTTCCATTTCCGTAGGCGGACAAACCAATGATTTGAAGTTAAACAATTCCGAAAGAAAGGGCTTTGAAAACACCGCCGCTTACGATGTGGGCGGCACGGCCGTCCGGGCCGAAGCGGCCATGCTGTGGCGTTTAAAAAGCAGCAATTTTTGGTTGGGGCCGGCCGTAGCCATTTCCAATATTCCCAATGGTTCTTTTGACGATAAAGACCCCGCCATAGAAGAGGCCAACCAAGCCGAAATCGCCGCCGCTGCTGCGGCGGGCCGCCCGGCGAATTTGCCCTATCCCCCGGGCTCTGACCTAAGCGTAGACACCAGCGGGCAGCTCATTGACCTGATGGTAAAAGGGCACTATTATTTCAACCCGGACAGTTTGTTCTCTGTTTACTTCACGGCGCTGGCGGGGTATCGTATGCTCTCGCTGAACTACCGCGGGGTCATCCAGGGTGAAACTTTAAGCAACAACACCTTCATTGCCGCCGGTGGTTTGGGCGTGGAAATGTGGGTAGACGACCTGTTGCTGGGGCTGGAAGTGCAAGAATTTTACAGCCCGTACTCCGGCGACTTTAAGGATTCTTCCGCCACTAACACCGTGGCTTCGCTCAAATTCAGCTGGAAGTTTTAATGAAGATTTTAGCCCTGCCCAACTCCTTCAAAGGATCTATCAGCGCGCGCCAAACGGCGCGCGTTTTGGCACGGGCCTTGGGTGCGCGGCATACGGTAAAAGCCGTGCCTTTGTCAGACGGCGGGGACGGGTTTATAGATTTTTTTCAAACGCTCTTTCCTACTGCCCGCCGCGTGCGCTGCTACGCTAAAAACGCTTTTTTGCAAACCGCCGCTACACACTATCTTTGGCTGCCTTCCCAAAAAACGGCCGTCTTGGAAACCGCCCGCATTTGCGGGTTGGGCTCTGCAAAAAAAGAAGAACTGGACCCGCTGGGGGCCTCTTCCTACGGCGTAGGCGAAGTACTGGCTCACGCGCTTAAAAAAGGCGCCCAAAAAATTTATGTCGGCTTGGGCGGCGTGGCATGCAACGACGGCGGGGCAGGCATTGCCCAAGCCTTAGGCGCGCGGCTGCTGGACAAGAATGGCCGGGAGCTCCCTCCGGGAGCCAGCCCGCTGCAGCGTTTGGCCCGGATAGACTTAGGGCCGCTGCCTACGCTTGTAAACAAAGTGCAAATTTACGCCGTGGCGGATGTAACCAATCCGCTGCTGGGCGCCAAAGGTTCGGCCCGGGTGTTCGGTCCGCAAAAGGGCGCGACGCCCGCCCAAGTACGCACGCTGGAAAAGGCCCTGACGGTGTATGCACGGGCCGTTCAAAAAACCACGGGCCGGGATATGGCGCGCACGCCCTCTACCGCCGCTGCGGGCGGTTTATGTGCGGGGTTGTATGGGTTGTTGGGGGCAAAAATTATCTTAGGTGCGGATTTTTTGCAAGCGCATTTGCCGTTGGATACATGGGCCGCGTGGGCGGATTTAATCATCACGTGCGAAGGCAAACTAGACACGCAAACCTTATTTGGCAAGGCCCCGCTGGCAGCACTGCAAGCGGCGGAGAGGCACCACAAACCTGCGCTGTTTATTTGCGGCTTGTGCGAAGAAAAAGCTTTAAAAAAATTACCCAAAGACTTGCAGCTGTCCGTGGCGTGCCTGAGCGATTTTGCCCCTAGTTGTGCAGACAGCCAACGCCGCGCCGCGCACTATATCCGCCAAATTTGCAAAACCATTTAACTTCGCAAAATTCTAAAATATAACTATGAAAAAATTAGTCATCTTTGATTTAGACGGCACCTTGCTCAACACCATTGCCGACTTGGCCGTGGCCACCAACCAAGCGTTGGACCAATTACATTTCCCCACCCACCCCACGCAAGCGTATCTGCGCTTTGTGGGCAATGGAATTAACAAACTCTTTGAACGGGCCTTGCCCGAGGCGGCGCGCACGCCGGAAAATGTGCTGCGCGTGCGGAGTTTATTCGTCCCCTATTACAACGAGCACGGCACCGATTTGACCCGCCCGTACGACGGTATTCCCGCTGTGCTTAAGCAGCTGCAAGCGCGTGGGCTTAAGCTGGCCGTGGCTTCCAACAAATACCAAGCGGCCACGCAAGAACTGGTAAAACATTTTTTTCCGGAAATTTCTTTTGCCGCCGTGCTGGGGCAGCGCGAGGGATTGCCCACCAAGCCGGACCCGCTGTTTGTGCAAGAGATTTTAACGCAAACGGGCGTTACACCGGCCGACACTTTGTATGTGGGCGACTCGGACGTGGATATGCAGACCGCACGCAATGCCGGAGTGGAGGCCTGCGCGGTGCTGTGGGGCTTTCGCACCGAAGAAGAACTGCGCGCCTATTTCCCCGCCCATGTAGTGCGCCAGCCGGAGGAAATCTTAAACCTCTTTTAGGTATTTGTTCCAAAGAGAAGAAAAAAGCGCGGGCTAAAAACCCGCGCTTTTTTTGCAGATTTTAAGAGTCATACTCGTAATGCATCCCGCCGGTACCACTGTCAAAAGGAGTGGCTCCCGTTTCGGCCTGACAGATTTCTTGTTCCTTCACCGCGCCCAACTTGGCTATGCAATAACGTTTTACTTTGTCAGGCGAATTTTTATACAAAAAATAACGGGTACCAAAAAAACTGGAATCGTTTATGACGCAATAAACTGAATCCGCCGCGACCGGGGCTCCACAGGAATAAGTGCAACGGTAATTCCCAAAAACAACGCTATTGTGGGTCTCACTAAAAGCACCTGCAACCTGGATATCCAAATCCGTTAAATCCACGGGATATTCCCCATTGGCCAAGTAATAACGTTGCAGTGCATCATACAAATTGCGCGCCAAAATTTGCGTTTGGGCGTAGCGGCTGCGCAAAACCGCCTTTTGATATTGCGGCAGCGCCACTGCGGCCAATATGCCAATGATGAGCACGACGACCAACAATTCAATGAGCGTAAAGCCGCCGACATATTCTCTCCTTACGTCATTCCCGAAGGTCGTTATCGGGAATCTCGTCGTGTCCTTAAGAGGCTGAGATCCCCGATTACAACTCTCGGGGATGACGACATCAAATAACCGGCCTAAACGGCCCATAGAGAAGTTTTTCATAGTGGGGTTCCTTTTTTGATAAATTTTGCCTATACGCAAAATTTATCAAAAAAAAAACATTGTGCAAGCTTTTTAGAAAGGGTTGCCAACTTCTACGACGACAAAACAAAAACAAACAGCAAAAACAATAAGGCTGAGATTCCCGAGTCCTGCGGACCGCAACTACGGGAATGACGGCATAGGCAAAGACAAGGCCGTTATAAAAATAGGGTCATGCTGAGGTGCCTCTGCTCAGCATCTTCCATTTTCCCTCGCTGTTTATTCAACAAAGACAACGACAATTACTAGGAAAATGGAAGATCCTGAACTACAACCTTTCAGGATAACCCCTTATTTGATTTAACGGCAGAAAGACGAACAACCATAAGGCCGAGATTCCCGCTAACAACCTGCGGGAATGACGGCATGGACGGAACGGCAAAGCAGTTATCAAATAAAGTCATCCTGGAGTGTCTGGCGGCCCGCAGGGTTCCGGGATCTGTCGTGTTCCTTATTTTTGCAACAACGGACCCTGGACTACAACCCTCCAGGGTGACGACAAGGTAGAGCGAAAAGGCCGTTTATAAAAAGTCGTCATCCCCGAGGGCCTAGCGGCCCGCAGGGTTCGTGGTTCTCAACCGCTTTCTCCGTTATAAAATCAGGGGCGGAACTATACGTTCCGCCCCCGTTCTTATACCACAAATCTTTATAAATTTTTTCGGAAAAATTCGCTCAGTCTTTGCTTGTATTCAAAGCCGCCCACCTCAGCACATTTGTTATGCTTGGCGCCGGGCACCAACCAAATTTCCTTGGGTTCGCCCGCGCGCTTAAACAACATTTTGGCCTGCGCCGCGGGCACCAAATTGTCATACCGCCCGTGGATGATAAACACCGGGCGCGGGGCAATTTTGGCAATGTTATGTTTGGGGCTAAACTGCTCCGGATTGACAGCCAAATTGCGGCGGATATAATGCAAGATCATCGGCATCAGCGGGAAATAGGGCACCTTGTTATGCACCCACGCCCAGCGCGACACCACCCGGCGGAACGAATAATACGACGCCTCCGCCGCCACGCACGCAATTTCGGGGTTTTGGGCGGCCTCACAAATGGCCACCATACCGCCCATGGACAAACCATACAGGCCGATTTTCTCGGCGGCAAAGGGACGCGTCGCCTTCAAAAAGGCAATGGCCGCTTGCAAGTCCTTCACTTCCAAATAACCGATAGAGCTGGTGTTGCCGCCGCTCTCCCCCAAGGCGCGGAAATCAAAGTACATCAAGTTATAGCCCAAATCGTGCAAAAAGTAGGTATTTTTGAACACATCGCCGCGGTTCATACCCCAGCCGTGCATTAAAATAATTGTCTTGGAGGACTGGGTGTTGGGAATAAACCAGCCCTTGATTAAAATGCCGTCTTGCGTGGGGAAATAAATATTTTCATACGGCAATTTGTACTGGTCCGGCCAGACCGAAAGCGGCTTGCGTTTGGACTGCGGGTGCAGCACTTTTTTGGCAATCCGCGCGCACATATACACGGTGCCCAAAAACAACAAAATGAGAACAGTTAATACAATCAATACGATATGAAGCATAGGTCTATTTTATAAAATATTCCTCTCTTGCGCACGGGGCCTAGCGGGCGGACAATACCTTTTTAAACGCCGCGGGCAGCTGGTCTGCCACTTCGCTGGCCAGCACGCAACGGTCCGTCCATTTTTTGGCGGCCAAATCCCCGCATAGCCCGTGCAAATACACCCCGCACGCGGCGGCGCGCAAGGCACTTTGCGTGTCAAATTTCCCGGCTGTGCCCAGTTGCGCCCACAGCCCGGCAATCAGCCCGGCCAGCGTGTCTCCACTGCCGGCTTTGGCCAAGGCAGGGCCGCCTGTGGGATTAATATACACCGTTTTTCCGTCGGTAATTACGGTATGGTGTCCTTTGAGCACGCTCACTCCGCCCGTTTGTTGGCTTAATTGCACGGCGTACATTTGCCGCGTTTTTTCGTCGTCAGCAATCGGCTCTTGGAGCAGCCGCTGCATTTCCCCGGGATGGGGCGTGCAAATCACGGGAAAGCGTTGCCCCAACACCTGCGGCCAATGAGGCTGCTGCGCCAAAACATTGAGTGCGTCCGCATCCAACACGGCGGGCAACTGATTTTCTTTTAAAAAGGGAATAATAAACGGCGCTGCGCCCAGCCCCGGGCCCACCAACACCACCGACGGCCGAAACTGCGCCACAAATTGCCGCAGCACCGGCACGGCCCGCGCGGCGAGCAGGCCGTCTGCCTCCGGCAAAGGGCAGGTCAACATTTCCGGCAAGGCTGCGGCCGCCACGCACTGGCGGCTTTTGGGCAAGGCCAAGGCCACCAAACCGGCCCCGGATTTCAGCGCGCTGCGGCAGCAAAGCACCGCCGCGCCGCTCATTTTTTCTGACCCGGCCACCACCAGCACCCGCCCGAAAGAGCCCTTGTTGGCCGCTGGGGGGCGCGGGGGTAAAAAAGTTTTTACCATGGCGCGGGTCAGACGCATAGATTTTATTCCACCGTCACGCTTTTGGCCAGGTTGCGCGGCTGGTCAATATCGCGTCCCAGGCGTTTGGCCACCCAGTACGCAAAAAACTGCAGCGCCACCACATCCAGCACCGGCTGCAAATATTCGCTGGCCTGCGGCACTACAATTTGCTTGTCGGTTACGGCGGCGGCTTCGTCTTTGCCGTCGGGAGTGGTAACCGCCACCACAAACGCGCCGCGCGCGCGGCACTCTTGGCAGGCCGAAAGCATTTTGTCAAACAAATGGTTTTTGGGCATCAGCACCACCACGGGGGTGCCTTTGTCTATCACCGAAATCGGCCCGTGTTTAATTTCCCCCGCGGCAAAACCTTCTGCGCAGGAATAGGAAATTTCTTTGAGCTTTAACGCTCCCTCTAACGCAATGGGGAAATCTACATTGCGACCCAAAAAGATAAACCGCGGGGCCTTGTACACCTTGCGTGTGAGGTGCCGGACGTCGTATTCTATTTTAAGCGTTTCGGCCATAGCCTTGGGTACGGCCATGAGCTCTTTGTAAAGTTTGTTAAACACGCTTTGGCTGATATTGCCTGAGGCGTGGCCCAAGAAAATCGCCAGTGCGTACAAAGAAATAATTTGGCTGGTGAAAGCCTTGGTAGAGGCTACGCTGATTTCCGGCCCGCAATGCGTAAAGAACACGCTGTTGCACGCACGCGTTAAGCCAGAGCCCAACACATTGCAAATGGCCAAACGCTTAAAACCCAAGTCTTTGGCCTTTTTGACCGCGCCCAAGGTGTCGGCCGTTTCGCCGGATTGGCTGATGGCAATACACAGGGTGTCTTTAGACGGCGGAATGGTGCGGTATTTAAACTCGCTGGCCAAATCCACCGAAGCGGTCACTCCGGCAAAATTTTCCAAATAATATTTGCCCACCAAAGCGGCGTGATACGCCGTGCCGCACGCCACCAGGTAAACATTTTTAATCTTGCGCAGGTCCTCGGTTTTGAGCCCCAAAATGCGCGCAAAATCAGCCCGGGCCGTGCGCAAGGTATCCTCTAAGGCTTGGGGTTGGTCATAAATTTCCTTGAGCATAAAGTGGGCATAGCCGCCCTTTTCGGCGGTCTTTTGGTCCCACGAAATTTTAGTCGGTTTGACTTTGACTTCTTTGCCGTCCATGCCGTACACGTGGGCCGACTGCGGGGTCAGCACCACAGTTTGCCCGTCCTCTAAAAAGAGGGCTTTGTTGGTATATTTCAAAAAGGCCGGCACATCCGAGGCCAAAAAGGTTTCGTCCTTCCCAATTCCCACCACCAGGGGGCTTTGGTTTTTCACGCCGATGATTTGCTGCGGCGTTTTGGCCCACAACACCCCGTAAGCGAACGCACCTTGCAGCTCATTGCTGGTGCGCATGACCGCGCGGAAGAGGCGTTCTTCGTTCGTAGCGGCTCGGACATGTTTTAAATTTTCTTCTATTAAGTGAGCGATGACTTCTGTGTCGGTCTCGCTTTGGAATTTATGACCCAAAGTCAGCAGTTTTTCTTTCAACGCCAAAAAGTTTTCAATAATGCCGTTGTGCACCACCACAATTTCCCCAGTGCAGTCGGTATGCGGGTGAGAGTTTTCCTCGCTGGGTTTGCCGTGGGTGGCCCAACGCGTATGGCCGATGCCGCAGCACCCTTTGGGATTGGCCAGCAGGGCGGCCTTTTCCAGTTCGGCCACTTTGCCCACCGCGCGAATGCGGCGAATGCCGTCCTTTTCTATCACGGCCAAACCGGCGGAGTCATATCCGCGGTACTCCAATTTTTTTAGTCCTTCAATCAAAAACGGAACGCTGTTTTTAGAGCCGACATATCCGATAATTCCGCACATAGTTTTCTCCTTACAGCAACTCTTTCATCGCGCACACGGCGTTGGGCAGCCCGGCCAAGACGGCGCGGGAAATAATGGAAAAGCCAATGTTCATGCAGCTCATGCCGCACAAGTCCGCCACCGGCAATACATTTTCATAATCCAACCCGTGCCCGGCGTGCACTTCCAGCCCCAATTCCTTAGCCAACAAAGAGGCCAATGCCAACTCCCGCAGCAATTTGGCTTGCTGTTTTTGGGTTTTGGCTTCGCTGTATTCTTTGGTGCACAGCTCCACAATGTCGGCGCCGCACTTGGCCGCCGCGCGGATAGAGGCGGCGTCCGGATTGACAAACAGGCTCACGAGGATGCCCTTCTTTTGCAACGCTTCGGTCATTTGGCGAATGCGGTCAAATTGTTTGGGGGTAAATTTTAAGCCGCCGGTGGTGGTCACTTCTCCGGGCAACTCCGGCACAATGCACACCGAAAAGGGCTTGTATTTCAGCGCCATTTTCTGCATTTTTTCCGAGGAATTACATTCCAAATGAATGTATTTGCGATAGGCCTTGCACAAGCGGGCCAAATCTTTTTCCGTCATATGGCGGTCGTCGTTGCGCACATGAATAACAATATAATCCGCCCCCGTGCACAAGCACAGCTCCGCCGCGGCCAACGGGTCCGGGTAGGCCGCTTGGCGGGCCCGGCGCAAAGTGGCCACATGGTCAATATTTACACCTAATTTCAAAGTCATTATTTTGCCTCCGTTTTGCTGCGGTAGAGCGCTTCGGCCGCGTCGGCGGTTTGGGCCACCAAGGCGGCATCCGCCCCTTCTACTAAAATGCGCAGCTTGGGCTCGGTGCCGCTGTAACGCACAAAAACGCGGCCTTTTCCGCCCAGTTTTTCTTCCAAGACGCGAATGCCGTCCACAAACCCGGGCAGGCTGTCTAAAGCCGGTTTATGGGGCGTGTGAATGGCGCGCAACTGGCAGGGGTATTTCTCCCACCGGGCGGCAAAAGCGCTGACGCTTTGGCCGGATTGTTTGGCAAATTGCAGAAATTGCAAAGCCGACAAAATGCCATCCCCCGTGCAAGAATATCCCGGGAAAATGATGTGGCCGGAGGTTTCCCCGCCCACGGCCAGCCCTTGCTCACGCAAGGCCTGGGCCACGTACTTGTCGCCCACCGGGGTCAATTCCATATCCACCCCGGCGTCTTTTAAATAGTTAATGCAACCCAAATTGGCCATGACCGTCATCACCGCTTTGTTGTGGGGCAGCTTGCCCTGCGCTTTGAGCGCCAGCGCCGCGGCGGCGATGATATACTCTCCGTCTAACTGGCGGCCGGTTTCATCCGCCGCAATCACGCGGTCTGCGTCTCCGTCAAAGCTAAAGCCGATGTATGCTTTTTCTTTTTGCACGGCAGCTTGCATTTTTTCGGTGTGTAAAGCGCCCACGCCTTCGTTGATGTGCGCCCCGTCGTTTTGATCGGCCAGCGTGATGACTTCCATGCCCAAGGCGCGGAACACCACCGGAGCAATTTGGTAAGAGGCCCCGTTGGCACAATCCAGCACCACTTTGGTGCCTTTGAGCAAAGACGCATCCACCGTAGACATCAAAAATTGTTTATAGCTTTCCACCAATTCCTCGGCGCAGAGGTGCCGTCCCGTTTCGGCAGGCAACGGACCTTGTTTTTCCAAGGCGGCTTCTATCTCATTTTCCAAATCCTCAGGCAGCTTGGTGCCTTCGGGCGTAAAGAATTTAATGCCGTTAAACTGTGGGGGATTGTGGCTGGCGGAAATAACCACCCCGCACAAAGCACCCGTTTGTTTGACCGCGTCCGCCACCGAGGGCGTGGGCGAAATGCCCATATCCAACACGTCGGCCCCGGCCGCGCGAATGCCGCGCGAAAGGCTCTGCAAAATAGCCGGGCCGGACAAACGCGTATCCCGGGCGATAATCACTTGCTTTTTGCGCTGCCGGCCCGAAGGGGTGGCCGTCATTTTTTCCACGGCGCAAAAGCCCAATTTTTCAATAAAATCATCCACCAGCGGGAACTGCCCCGCCACGGCGCGTACGCCGTCGGTACCAAAATACTTGCCCATATTCCTTCCTTTTGCGCGGTCATCCCGCGCGTGAAATTAGCCCGTAAACGGGCGGATAAAAACGCTTGCGCGCCGCACAAATTAGTGCGGCGCTGCATTTTTAAAAAAGCTCTTCCTGCTTAGGGGCCTCCGCCGGTTGCGGTTGCAGGGCCGGCTGCTCCTCATGCGGGGACAATTCCCCCACACTTTCCTCTTTCTTTTGCGGGGCTAAGCCCAAAATTTCGTCTATTTCGGCCGCCTCCACCACTTCTTTTTCCATTAGGCGCGCCACCAGGGTGTCAAACTGTGCCCGATGGGAAGAGATAATCTCTTTGGCGCGGGCATAAGCCGCCTGCAACGTATCCATAATTTCCGCGTCAATGCGGCGGGCCAAATCCTCGGAGTATTGGCGGTGGCGGGAGAGGTCCCGTCCCAAAAACACTTCGCCTTCTTCGCCGTCGGGCAAGGCAATAGGACCAATCTTGTCACTCATGCCTAGCTCCATGACCATTTTACGCGCGTAAGCGGTGGCTTTGTTGAGGTCGTCGCTGGCGCCGGAGGTAATCTCTCCAAACACCAGCTCTTCACTGGCGCGGCCCGCCAGCAAGATGCAAATCTTGTCTAAAATTTCAGACTTGCTGGTTAAAAATTTATCTTCCAAGGGCAGCTGCAAGGTGTACCCCAACGCTTGGCCGCGCGGGATAATGGTCACCTTGTGCACCGGGTCAGAGTGGTGCGTCAAACGCGCCACCACCGTGTGGCCCACTTCGTGTGCGGCAATGATTTTCTTTTCCTTGTCGGAAATGATGCGGCTCTTTTTCTGCGGGCCGGCAATCACGCGCTCCACGGCTTCATCCATATCGGCATTGTCCACGGCTTCTTTATCGGCGCGGGCCGCCAAGATGGCCGCCTCGTTGATGACATTGGCCAAGTCCGCCCCTACAAAACCCGGGGTACCTTTGGCCACGGTGTGTAAATTGACTTCCGGGGCCAGCTTGACCTTTTTGGCGTGTACTTTTAAAATTTCCTCGCGGCCCTTGAGGTCCGGCGCGGGCACCGCCACATGGCGGTCAAAGCGGCCCGGGCGCACCAAGGCCGGGTCCAGCACATCGGGGCGGTTGGTGGACGCCATTAAAATAATGCCCTGCTTGCTCTCAAACCCGTCCAGCTCAATGAGCAGCTGGTTTAAGGTTTGTTCGCGCTCGTCGTGTCCCCCGCCGATACCGGCAAAGCGGCGGCGGCCCACGGCGTCTAACTCGTCAATAAAAATAATGGCCGGAGAGTTCTTTTTGGCTTGGTCAAACAAGTCGCGCACGCGCGCCGCGCCCACGCCCACAAACATTTCCACGAATTCCGAAGCCGACGCGCTGAAAAACGCCACGCCCGCTTCCCCCGCTACGGCCTTGGCCAGCAAGGTTTTGCCCGTGCCGGGCGCACCGTAAAGCAATACGCCTTTGGGCAACTTGCCGCCGAGTTTTTGGAATTTTTTCGGATTTTTCAAAAATTTAATTACGTCCTGCAGTTCTTCTTTGGCTTCTTCCACCCCGGCCACATCTTTGAAGGTGACCGTTTGCTTGGAAGGGTCCTGCATTTTGGCCTTGCTGCGGGCAAAGCTCATGGCGCTTTTGCCGTCATTTCTTTGCGGGCGGATGAACACAAACCACCACAGCCCGATCAGCAGTACAATCCACAACACGTTAAATAAAATATTGCCCACCCAAGAGCTGTCGGCCTTGGCCTTGTAGGTAATGTGATGTGCGGAAAGTTCTTTGACCAAATCCGGGTCTTCCATGCGCACGGTTTTAAAGGGGGCTTCTTTGCCTTCCTCCAATTTTACCGTGCCGGAAATCAACCCCGGCGCGACCGTCAAATCCGCCACTTGGCCTGCGGCCACTTTGTTTTTAAAGTCAGAGTAGTCCAAGGTCTGCGTTTGGGCGCCCGGGCGGTTAAAAAAGAACACCGCCACGGCAAAAATGGCCACCCAAATCAAAATTTGATTGACGGAAATAATCCGCCGGTTGTTGTTTTTGTTATTCATTATTTTTTAAATACTCCGATGTAGGGCAAATTGCGGTAAAGCTCGTTGTAGTCCAAGCCGTAGCCGATGACAAATTCGTTCTCTACGGTGAAGCCCACGTATTTGGGGTGGACCTGAGCTTTGCGGTTGCAGGGTTTGTCCAGCAAGCAGCAAATTTCAATGCTGGCCGCCCCGCGGTTTTTGAGATTTTGCATCAGATAATCCAAGGTCAGCCCCGTGTCTACAATATCTTCCACAATCACTACATGGCGGCCCTGAATGCTCTCGCGCAAATCCAACATGGTGCGCACTTCGCCGGTGGAGCTGGTGCCGCAATAGGAAGAGAGGCACATAAAATCCATTTTGCAATCAATGCTGACATTGCGCAACAAATCGGCATAAAACATAATGCACCCGCGCAAAATACCCACGAACAAGGGCTCCTTGCCCTTGTAATCAGCCGAGATTTCCCGGCCTAACTCCGCCACGCGGTGCGCCAACTGTTCCTGCGAAAATAAAACACGCTGCAAAACGGGCATATCAGACATAACCCCTCCCAATAGAGAATATAAATACAGGATACCTTATTTTGGCCCCGCTGTGAAGTGCCCGCCCCGGGAAAAAGACCCAAAAGAAAGGGGGCCCCCACAGCCCCCTATCTGCTTGAGAGAAAAACCTTAGTTTAAGAAATAGTCGCAGTACCCCAAAGAGGAGCTACAATAGTTCTTGGCTCCGCCGTAACTTTGGCAAACATTGGTTTGTACTGGTGATACTTCGTAGGCGCGGCAATAGGGCTTTTGCGTACGGAAACCGTAAATAAACATGGGAACATTCTGCCCAGAGGAAGTCACCGCACCCGAATAACTGCATGTAATTTCTTGGTAGTTTAGAACAGACCCCTCGGTGGCGCCTTGTCCCTGGCCAAAATGCAGGTTACACATAAAATCTTTATAGCGCACCTTGCTTCCCTCGTCGGCCAATTCCCCAGGGAAGGAAAGGTCCAAGTTACGGAAATCTTGGGTATATTCTCCGTTGCTCATCAGGTAACGCTCCTCGGCCTGCTGAATTGCGGTGCCCAAGGTTTGCAACTGGACAAAGCGGGATTTGGCCACTGCCACCCGGTATTGGGGTAAAGCGATGGCGGAGAGTATGCCGATGATAAGCACGACGACAAGAAGTTCAATCAATGTAAAGCCGCCAAAGCAGACACTTGGTTTTTGGCCGTTATAAAATGAGGTCATGCTGGAAGGTTTTAGTCCAGCACCTGTTGTGTTCCTCTTGTTTATAACGACAGACCCTGGACTACGACTTTCCAGGGTGACGGCGTTGAAGAATAACCGGTCTGAACGGCCCGTAGAGAAGTTTTTCATAATGGGGTTCCTTTTTTGCTAAATTTCGCGTATACGCAAAATTTAGC